>NZ_LT629780.1:1595527-1914632 GCF_900105885.1 Pseudomonas guangdongensis
TTGCGCCGCTCAAGGGCAAGGTGGTGCTGGTGGTCAACGTCGCCTCCAAGTGCGGCCTGACCCCCCAGTACGCGGGGCTGGAGCATCTCTACCAGCAGTACCGCGAGCGCGGTTTCAGCGTGCTGGCCCTGCCCTGCAACCAGTTCGCCGCCCAGGAGCCGGGCAGCGAGGCGGAGATCCGCGAGTTCTGCAGCCTCAACTATGGCGTGAGCTTCCCGATCAGCGCCAAGGTCGAGGTCAACGGCCCCGGCCGTCATCCGCTGTATCTGCTGCTGGCCGGCGAGGGCGCCGAGTTTCCCGGCGAGATCACCTGGAACTTCGAGAAGTTCCTCGTCGGCCCCGACGGCCGCGTGCTGGAGCGCTTCTCGCCGCGTATCGCGCCGGAGGATGCGCCGCTGGTGCAGGCCATCGAGAAGGCCCTGGCCGCCCTGGCCTGAGCCTCCCCCTGCCGGGTCCGCCCGGCTTGCCTTCGCGGGCCGGGCCTCAGCGCCGCTCCTGCGCCAGCCGCGCCTGGCCTTCCTCGCGTACCCAGAACACCGTCGCTCCGGCCACCGCGGCCGGCATCAGCAGCACGTTGAGCCCCGGCACCAGCAGCGCGGCGTAGGTCGCGCCGCCGAAGCCCAGGCTCTGCCAGCGCTTCTCGCGCAGCCAGGCGAGCATGCCGTCCCAGCTCATCTTGTGGTTGTCGGCCGGGTAGTCGATGTACTGCACCGCCATCATCCAGGCGCCGAACAGCAGCCACAGCGGCGCGGCCAGCAGGTTCAGGCCGGGAATCAGCGACAGCGCCAGCAGGCCCAGCGCCCGCGGCAGGAAGTAGGCCAGCTTGCGCAGCTCGCGGCCCAGGGTGCGCGGAATCATCGCCAGCAGCTCGCTCCAGTGGAACGGCGGCGCGCTGTCGTGGCCGCGCACCACCGACTCGACTTTCTCGGCGAGAAAGCCGTTGAACGGCGCGGCGATCAGATTGGCCAGCAGGGTGAAGCTGAAGAACATGATCAGCAGCACCAGGGCGACGAACAGCGGCCACAGCAGGTATTCGAGAAAGCTCAGCCAGGCCGGCAGGCTGGGCATCAGGCTTTCGACCCAGCCGCCGAACTGCCGGGTGGCGAGGGCGATCAGGGCGACGAACAGCAGCAGGTTGATGAGCAGCGGCAGCAGCACGAACAGGCGCAGGCCGGGCCGCAGGATCAGGCGCAGGCCCTCGCCGAGGTGACCGGGGCCGGACAGCAGTGGGATAGGCATGGGGATCTCCATCGATGCGACGCCGCGCACCTTAGCATGGCGCGGCGCGGCTCACCGATGGCGGCGGATGGCCAGACCCGTCGCGGCACGCGCGACAGGTCCGCTCCGCGCGGAGGTGGTCTCAGGCCTTGCGCTGCAGCGGCGGCGCGGCGAAGCGCACGCCGGCCAGACCGCTCCGTTGCAGGGCGCGTATGTTGGCGTGGTCGCTGCCCTCGGGGCTGGCCAGCACGCTGCGGTAGTGCTCGCCGAAGCCCAGCAGGGTTTCCTCCAGGCTCAGGCCTTCGAGCAGGGCCAGGCCGAGCAGCTTGCAGGAGCCTTCGTTCTGCCCGGCGGCGCTCGCCACGCCGCCGTTGTCGAAGGGCTGCGGCTGGTAGTCGTAGTGGGCGGCGATGAACGCCAGGGTGTCGGCGAAGGGATGGTCGGGGCGGCGCAGGGCGGCGCGGAAGTCGTTCAGGGCGGTCATGACGGCTCGCAGGGCAGGGGCGGAAAGGAGGGCGCGATCATAAGAGTCGCGGCCGGGCGGAGCAACGCGCGCCGGCCGGGCCTGACAAACCGATCAGAGCGGTGCACCCCGGCGGGAGGCCCGCCCCTTGCTGTTCCCGGCGCCGACGCGCTCCCGCCGGCTGCGCGGTGTGCCCGGCCGCGGACGCGGCGGGCAGGAGAGGTCAGCGATGGCTGGCGAGGGTGATCGACACCGACTCGGCGAAACGCAGGGCGTGCGGCTTGTCCACTTCCACCTCGGCGTACTGCACGCTGGGGTGGGCCATGACCAGGTCGAGGATCTCCTGGGTCAGGCGTTCGAGCAGGGCGAAGCGGTTTTCCTCGACATGGCGGATGATCGCCTTGGTGATGGTGCGATAGTTCAGCGCCTGGTCGATATCGTTGCCCTGCACCGCTTCCTGCGCCGGGTAGAGGATGGTCAGGTTGATCAGCACGTCCTGCTTGTTGAGGATTTCCTCCTCCTTGATGCCGATGAAGGTGCGCAGGCGCAGGTCCTTGACGCGGATGCGCGCCATGCCGGGTTCCAGTCTGGGCATTTACTTGCTCCGTCCGATCAGCTGGAGGAATTCCTGGCGGGTGTTCACCGACTCGCGGAACGCGCCGAGCATCACCGAGGTGTTCATCACCGAGTTCTGCTTCTCCACCCCGCGCATCATCATGCACATGTGCTTGGCCTCGATCACCACGGCCACGCCGGCGGCGTCGGTGACGCTCTGGATCGCCTCGGCGATCTGCCGGGTGAGGTTCTCCTGGATCTGCAGGCGGCGGGCGAACATGTCGACGATGCGCGCCACCTTGGATAGGCCGAGCACCTTGCCGGTGGGGATGTAGGCGACGTGGGCCTTGCCGATGAACGGCAGCAGGTGGTGCTCGCACAGCGAGTACAGCTCGATGTTGCGGACGATCACCATCTCGTCGTTGTCGGAGGCGAACAGCGCGCCGTTGACGATCTCGTCCAGCGACTGCTCATAGCCGCGGCACAGGTACTGCATGGCCTTGGCGGCGCGCTTGGGCGTGTCGAGCAGGCCTTCGCGCTCGGGGTTCTCGCCGAGGCCGACCAGGATCTCGCGGTAGTTGTGGGTGATTTGCGACAGTTGATCGCTCATGTTCGATTCCTCAGGGCCGTTCACCGGACGTGACGGCCGCCGTTGACGCACAGGCTGGTGCCGGTGACGTAGGGGTTGTCCAGCAGGTAGCGCAGGCTCTGGTAGACGACGTCCGGGCCCGGCTCGATACCCAGGACCGACTTGGCCAGGGTCTTCTCGCGGTAGGCGACGTCGTCGTGGTCGTGGAACATCACCAGCGCCGGGGCGATGGCGTTGACCTTGATATGCGGCGCGAACTGCGCGGCGAACGACAGGGTCATGTTCTCCAGTCCGGCCTTGCTCGCGCAATAGGCGACGCGGTTGGCGCTGCCGCGGCGCACCACATCGTCGGTGATGTGCACGATGTCGGCCGGCGCCGAGCGCTCCAGCAGTTCGCGGCAGTGCAGGTTGATCAGGTAGGGGGCCAGCATGTGCACGCTGACCATCCGGGTGAAGGCCTCGGCCTCGCGGCCCGGCTCCTCGCGCAGCCAGTCCGAGGCGTTGTGGACGATGGCGCGCAGGCGCTCGGTGTGCTGCTTGAGGCGTCCGACGAAGTCGAGGATGCCCGCCTCGCCGGAGAAGTCGGCGGCCAGGGTCAGCGCGCCGCGCTCGCGCAGCTCGTCGAGCGCCGGGCGCTCGGTGCGGTAGCTGACGATCAGCGGCTGGCCGTCGTCGAGCAAGCGCCGGGCGCAGTGCAACCCGACCCGCTGGCTGGCGCCGGTAATCAGGATGGGGGCGGGGGACTGGCTCATGGGGCGCCTCGCTGGAAAGGGTGGGTTCAGCGGCAGTGCCGCCGGGTACCTGACAAGTGTTTGAACGGCACGCCGACTGAACCGTGGATAAAGTTATACCAGAGATAACTTTTGTACAACCATGCGTGTCGTGTGGTTAAGTGCGCGCCGCCAGTAAAATCGCTGCATGGCCCGCAGGGTAAGGGTTTCAGGCGGCGCGGCAGCGTCGGTCGGCAGGCTTGTGAAGCTGTACGATGCGAATTTTTTTGTACAGGAATGGCGGCAGGGACGCTTCAGGGTTTCTCGTCGCGGCGTGGCGGCAGGGCGCAGCCGTCCTGCCGGCAGCGCGCCGCGCCGTCCGGGTGCGGCAGCCAGTCCAGGTGCGGGCGCAGGCGGCAGAACAGCCGGTAGACCGGCTCCAGCGCGCGGCGCAGCCCGCACCAGCGCAGCAGCAGGGCCAGGCGTTCGAGGCCGGCGGCGCGCCAGCTCCAGTAGGTGGCGTCCAGGCCGCTGACCCAGCGTCCGTCGGCGAAGCGCGCATGCAGGCGCGCCTGCAGCGTGGCCCGGTCCGGCTCGCCGGCGGCGCTGGCGAAGTCGGGGGCGGCGATATCGACCAGCTGCAGACGCTGCGGCGAAGCGCGGCGGCGCAGCGCGACGATCTCGCGGGCGCACAGCGGGCAGTCGCCGTCGTAGTAGAGGGTCAGGGGCCAGGCAGGATGCTCGGACATGGCGGATTTCCTTGTACAGGGTTTGTACGATTTAAGCGCTCCGGGGCCTGGGTTACAATCGGCGCATCGATTTCGCCGCCAATGGCCCACCATGTCCGAATTTCCCCTTGCTGCGCCCGGTGCGCCCCAGCCCTCCCGGCAGGACGAGCTGTATCCGATTCGTGAGGTTTCCCGCCTGACCGGCGTCAATCCGGTCACCCTGCGAGCCTGGGAGCGACGCTACGGGCTGATCCAGCCGACCCGCACCGACAGCGGCCACCGGCTCTACTCGCTGGCCGACATCGAGGCGGTGCGCAGCATCCTGGCCTGGATCGAGCGCGGCGTGGCGGTCAGCAAGGTCGGCAAGATACTCGCGCGCAGCGCCGCCCCGGAGCCGCCCCGCGAGGCGCGCGAGACGCCGGCCTACGCCGATATCGCCGCCGGCGAATGGGGCGAGTGGCAGGCGCGCCTGCGCGCGGCGGTGGCGGCCTTCGACGACGGGCAGCTGGAGCGCCTGTACGGCCAAGTGTTCTCCACCTATCCGCTGGCGGTGGCCTTCCAGGATGTGCTGCTGCCGGTCTGGCAGGCCCTGCTGCTGCGCCAGGACGGTTTCGGCCAGACCAGCGAGTGGCTGTTCCTCGACAGCTTCCTGCGCGCGCGGGTGCTGCAGCGCCTGCTGCTGTGCCGCGGCCAGGGCGAGGCGCGGGTGCTGCTGGCGCCGCTGCCCGGTCACCGCCACGAGTTGGAGCTGCTGGTCTGTGGCCTGTTGCTGGCCGGCAGCGACCTGGCGGTCACCCCGCTGGGCCTCGGGCAGCCGTTCGACGAGCTGCCACTGATCTGCGAGAAGCGCCAGCCGCAGGCGCTGGTGCTGTTCTCCCACTGCCCGCCCGACGCCGAGTTGGGCCGCCAGCTCGGCCGGCTGAGTCTGGCGGTGGACTGCCCGCTGGCGCTGGCCGGCGAAGTCGCCGAGCTGGCCGGCGAAGGGCTGAGCGGCACGCCGGTGGCGAGCCTGGGCAGCGACGGGCAGCTGATGCCGCGCCGCCTGCGCCAGCTGCTGGCCGGACGTCTGGATACCTGAGTCGAGACGCAGGTTTTGCCGTCATGCTGTGGCGGCAGGGCTTGTCAGGGGTGGGATTATCTTGTACAAAAGCTGTACATGATTGCTGCGGCGTATAGCGAACCCTCTCCTCGCATCCGCCGAACCACCCCCTGCGCACTCCGGCAGCCGCCTCCCCTGAACCTTTGGCTGCCGGATTTTTTTGTCCGGCGTTTGCCCGGGCGGTCTGCGGCCATGCGCCGGTTCTGCGCTGCCGACCGCGACGACATATTCATGTCGGATGCTCTATGTATCCTGCAAACGTCTTAGGGATCGTTCTGTCCCTATCGCTATAATGCCCGCGTCATTTTCCGGTCATGCCCTGCTCGGCATTCTTCTGCGCTCCAGGCAATCTTCTGCAGGGGGCGTCGATATGTCTGCGCAGACTATATTCGGCAGCGAGGAATCTGGCGGCGCCGGCTTGGCATGTTTCCCGTTGTGTAATTCTCGGTATTTCATCCGCTGGAATATGCTGTGCTGGCGTCATATATGTATTGATGATGAATAAGGAGTTCACGTGGAATGGTTTAAACGACAGAAAATCGGCACCAAGCTGATCTGCGGTTTTATGCTGGTCGCGCTGATCGGTGCATTCATCGGCCTGCAGGGCATCCTCAAGGCGGCGCAGATGAACGAGCTGGCCACGCGGATGTATGAGCGCGAAGCCACCGGCATCCGCCACTCGGCGGAGTCGAACATCCAGTTCATGGCCGCCAACCGGGCGATCCGTAACGCCATCCTGGCCACCTCCAGCGCGGATCGGCAGCGTTTCCTCGCCGATCTGGACGAACGCCTGGCGCGGATGCAGCGCGAAATGGACCTGGCCGATGAAACCTTCTACTCCGACGCCGGCAAGGCGCTGGTGGCCGAGACCTACAAGGCGCAGGAAGAATATCGGCGTGTCGTCGCCGAGATCGTCCAGCGCCTGCAGCAGGAAGAGGTCAGTGCCCAGCGCGACTCGGTCGACTACCTGTTCCGCGTGGCGCGGCCCATCGCCGAGGAAGCCGACAACCTGATGAGCCAGCTGGTCGAGTTCAAGGCCAATAACGCGGCTCGCGCGGCCGAGCAGACCCAGTCCATCTATTCCGGCATCCGCCTGCTGCTGATCAGCCTGACCCTGGCCGGCGTGCTGGTCGGCGTGCTGATCGGCGTGCTCCTCACCCGCAGCCTGACCCGCCAGCTCGGCGGCGAGCCGGCCGAGGTGGCCGACCTGGCCAGCCGCATCGCCGCCGGCGACCTGACCGGCCGCCTCGACGCCGCGCAGGCCCGGCCGGGCAGCGTGATGTATGCGATGAACCAGATGCAGGCCGCGCTGAGCCGGGTGGTCGGTTCGGTGCGCGCCAGCAGCGACAGCATCGCCACAGGTTCCGCGCAGATCGCCTCCGGCAACGCCGACCTGTCCTCGCGCACCGAGCAGCAGGCCGCCTCCCTGGAGGAGACCGCGGCGAGCATGGAGGAGCTGACCTCCACGGTGAAGCAGAACGCCGACAACGCCCGCCAGGCCAGCGCGCTGGCCAACGACGCCTCGGCGACCGCCGACCATGGCCGCGAGGTGGTGCACCAGGTGGTCGACACCATGCAGGGCATCAACGACAGCTCGCAGCGCATCGCCAACATCATCAACGTGATCGACTCGATCGCCTTCCAGACCAACATCCTCGCCCTCAACGCCTCGGTGGAGGCGGCGCGCGCCGGCGAGCAGGGCCGCGGCTTCACCGTGGTGGCCAGCGAGGTGCGCAACCTGGCCAGCCGCAGCGCCGAGGCGGCGCGCGAGATCAAGACCCTGATCGAGGAGTCCGGGCGCCGCGTGCAGGACGGCACCAAGCTGGTCGAGCAGGCCGGCAAGACCATGGGCGATGTGGTCGGTGCGGTACGCCGGGTCACCGACATCATCGACGAGATCTCCGCCGCTTCCCAGGAGCAGAGCGAGGGCATCGGCCAGGTCAACACCGCCGTAGCGCAGATGGACCAGGTGACCCAGCAGAACGCCAGCCTGGTGCAGGAAGCCTCGGCCGCCTCGGCCTCGCTGGCCGAGCAGGCGCAGAAGCTGCAGGAAGCGGTGGCAGTGTTCCGTCTCAGCGACAGCCAGCCGACGCGTCCCGCGAGCGCGCCGCGCACTGTCGCCAGTCGCCCGCAGGCAGCGGCGGCCGCTGCCGCTCCAGCCCCGCGCCCGGCTCCTGCCCGCACAGCCAGCGTCGACGAGGGGGAGTGGGAAACCTTCTGAGTCGCCAAGTAGCAGTTGCCCCCCTCTCGCCCGGCGAGAGGGGGCCTGCTCCCGCCCGCCCGCGGCTGTCCGGTCGCAGGCACCCTGCTGCGTAGTTCGCGCGAACAGCCCTGATCCGTGGCTACGGCACGCCTCATACCTTTGATATCGGCAAGCACGAACAGCGGATTGCGTCCGTTAACTGGCGCTATTTATCGATTCGATTAACTTGTTAATCCATATGATGCCGGGCTTTCCGTGCCCGGAAATATGCAGTCGCTATTTCCGCAGTGCCGGGCATCGTCGTGCAGCGATTATTCCGTCGTGGATATATGCGGAATCCTGTGCGGCGAGACGTTGTGTCATTGATGTGTCTTTGTGCGGGAGTGCGCGTAGTGAAATGGTTTGAGCGACAAAAAATCGGCATCAAGCTTATTTGCAGTTTTCTGCTGGTTTCTTTTGTCGGTGCGGTGATCGGTATTCTCGGTATCGCCAAGACGGCGCAGATGAACGATCTGGCGACCCGGATGTACGAGGACGAGGCCGTGGGTCTGCGGCATGTCGCCGAGGTCAAGATCCAGTTCATGGCGGCGAACCAGGCGATCCGCAACGCCCTGCTGGCCGGCAGCGATGGCGAGCGGGAGCTGGCGCTGGTCGACCTGCGCGAGCGCAGCGACAAGGCCAAGGCGGCGCTGATGCAGGCCCGGCGGGTCTTCGTGACTGAGCGGGGGCGCGCCGATGCCGACGAGGCCCAACAGGCGCTGCAGGCTTTCGACGTGGTCGCGAACGAGGTGGTGCGCCGTCTGCGCGAGGACGATCCCGAGCGCGTGCAGAACGCCACCTACTATCTGGTCAGCGAAGGACGCCCGGCGGCCGATCATGCCGACACGCTGCTCGGCGGCATGATCGAGGCGAAGATGGCCAACACCGTGCGCATCGCCGAGCAGACCGAGAGCATCTATCTGGCCAACCGCCTGCTGCTGATCGTCCTGACCCTGGCCGGCGTGCTGGCCGGCGCGCTGATCGGCGTGCTCCTCACCCGCAACCTGACCCGCCAGCTCGGCGGCGAGCCGGTCGAGGTGGCCGACCTGGCCAGCCGCATCGCCGCCGGTGACCTGACCGGGCGCCTCGACGCCGCGCAGGCCCGGCCGGGCAGCGTGATGTATGCGATGAGCCAGATGCAGGCCGCGCTGAGCCGGGTGGTCGGTTCGGTGCGCGCCAGCAGCGACAGCATCGCCACCGGTTCCGCGCAGATCGCTTCCGGCAACGCCGACCTGTCCTCGCGCACCGAGCAGCAGGCCGCCTCCCTGGAGGAGACCGCGGCGAGCATGGAGGAGCTGACCTCCACGGTGAAGCAGAACGCCGACAACGCCCGCCAGGCCAGCGCGCTGGCCAACGACGCCTCCAGCACCGCCGACCATGGCCGCGAGGTGGTGCACCAGGTGGTCGACACCATGCAGGGCATCAACGACAGCTCGCAGCGCATCGCCAGCATCATCAACGTGATCGACTCGATCGCCTTCCAGACCAACATCCTCGCCCTGAACGCCTCGGTGGAAGCGGCGCGCGCCGGCGAGCAGGGCCGCGGCTTCACCGTGGTGGCCAGCGAGGTGCGCAACCTGGCCAGCCGCAGCGCCGAGGCGGCGCGCGAGATCAAGACCCTGATCGAGGAGTCCGGGCGCCGCGTGCAGGACGGCACCAAGCTGGTCGAGCAGGCCGGCAAGACCATGGGCGATGTGGTCGGCGCGGTACGCCGGGTCACCGACATCATCGACGAGATCTCCGCCGCTTCCCAGGAGCAGAGCGAGGGCATCGGCCAGGTCAACACCGCCGTGGCACAGATGGACCAGGTGACCCAGCAGAACGCCAGCCTGGTGCAGGAAGCCTCCGCCGCCTCGGCCTCGCTGGCCGAGCAGGCGCAGAAGCTGCAGGAAGCGGTGGCGGTGTTCCGCCTCAGCGACAATCAGCCGACGCGTACCGCGAGCGCGCCGCGCCGTGTGCAGACTGCAGCCGCTGTCGCCGCGCAGCCGGTGCGTCCCGCCGCGGCGCATGTCGCGGAGCAGGAGTGGGAAACCTTCTGAGTGCTGCCCTGCGCCGGCGTCTCCGGCGCATATGGCAAAACGCCCCGCAGTGTCGGGGCGTTTTGCGTTCGGCGCGGTGCGAGGCGGCCTTCAGCCCTGAGGCTTGGCCTTGAGCGCCGCCAGTTCGGCCTTGAGCGCGGCCAGCTCGGCTTCCAGCTCGACGACGCGCTGCTGCGCCTCGACCTGCTCGGTGACGTCCTTCTGGATGCCGATGTAGTAGGTCAGCTGGTCGGCCTCGTTGAACACCGGGGTGATCGACAGCTCGTTCCAGAACAGCGAACCGTCCTTGCGGTAGTTGCGGATCACCTGGCGGCACGGGCGATGCTCGTGGACCGCCTGACGGATCAGCTCCAGGCCGATCTGTTCGCGGTCGCCGGCCTGCAGGAAGCGGCAGTCCTGGTAGAGGATGTCGTCGGCGCCGTAGCCGGTCAGGCGCTCGAAGGCCGGATTGGCGTAGATGAGGATGTTGTCGTCGCCTTCCTGTTCGGCGACGACTATGCCGTCGTTGGAGGCGTCGACCACCAGTTGCAGCAGCTTGGCGTTGATCATCGGGACTGTCCTTGGGGTAATGTCGCGATTCTAATCCATTGCCGCAGGCTGTCCATGCCAGCGCCCGCCGTGCGGCGATGGGGCATAATGCGCGGCCCTGTCTGAGTGCCCGGGAGGGCCGCCATGCTCGAACTCGCCATTGTTTCCGGTACCGCCTTCGGCACCGCCGAGGAGGTCGCCCGCCATGCCGAGCAGTTCCTGCGCGATGCCGGCATCGAGGCCCGCCATCTGCCGCGAATCCACCTCGACGAGCTGCTGGCCCTCGATCCCCAGGCGCTGCTGGTGGTGACCTCGACCACCGGGATGGGCGAGGTGCCTGACAGCCTGCAGGAGCTGCTCGACGAGATCGAGGGTGCGCAGCCCGACTGGCGCGGCCGTCCGCTGGCGGTGATCGGCCTCGGCGACAGCGCCTACGGCGAGCAGTTCTGCGCCGCCGCCCTGCAGGCGCACATGCTGCTGCTGAGCCTGGGCATGCGCGATCTGCAGTCGCAGCTGCAGCTCGACGCCAGCGAGACGGTGACTCCGGCCGAGGACGCCGAACCCTGGCTGGCGCGCCTGGCGGGCAACTTGCTGCGCTGATCGGCGCGCAGGGCCGGGCGCGGCTTCTATACTCAAGGCACTAGAAGCGCCGCGCGGCCCGAGGTCGCGGGCGGCTCGTGCGCGGCGTCGCGGTGGGGCGCCGCCGCCGGCGAGCCGGCACAGGCGCCATGTCCCGACCAGCCAGGAGTCCGTCCATGTTCGCCATCATGGAAAACGCGCGTCTCGAAGAGCTGCATCTGGCCTGCGATCCGCACAGCGGACTGCGCGCCATCGTCGCCATCCACAACACCCGGCTGGGGCCCGCCCTCGGCGGCTGCCGCTACCTGGCCTATGCCGACGAGGACAGCGCGGTGCGCGACGCCGTGCGCCTGGCCCGCGGCATGAGCTACAAGGCGGCGCTGGCCGGCCTGGCCCTGGGCGGCGGCAAGGCGGTGATCATGCGCCCGCCGCACCTGGATAGCCGCGCCGCGCTGTTCGAGGCCTTCGGCCGCGCGGTGGAGAACCTCGGCGGGCGCTACATCACCGCCGTGGACAGCGGCACCTCCGGCCTCGACATGGACTGCATCGCCCGCCACACCCGCCACGTCACCAGCACCAGCGCCGGTGGCGACCCCTCGCCGCACACCGCCCTCGGCGTGCTGGCCGGGATTCGCGCCACGGCGCTGGCGCGGCTGGGCAGCGACTCCCTGGTCGGCCTGCGAGTCGCCATCCAGGGCCTCGGCCACGTCGGCTACGCCTTGGCCGAGCACCTCCGCGCGGCCGGCGCCGAGCTGCTGGTCAGCGACGTCGACGCCGGCCGCCTGCAACTGGCGGTCGAGCAGCTCGGCGCCCGTGCGGTCGAGCCCGAAGCCCTGCTCGGCAGCCCCTGCGACATCCTCACGCCCTGCGGGCTGGGCGGGGCGATCAACCCGCAGACGGTCGACCGGCTACGCTGCGCGGCGGTGGCCGGCGCCGCCAACAACCAGCTGGACAGCCCGGAGATGGGCGACGCGCTGGCCGAGCGCGGCATCCTCTACGCCCCCGACTATGTGATCAACTCCGGCGGGCTGATCTTCGTCGCCCTGCAGCACCAGGGCCACAGCGGCGCGGAAATCGCCGCCCATCTCGGGCGGATCGGCGCGCGACTGACGGAAATCTATGCCGAAGCCGAGGCCGAGCGACGCTCGCCGGCGCGGGTCGCCGACGATCTGGCCGAGCGGCTGATCTACGGCGGCTGAACAGCCATTCCAGACCTGCGCCGGCCCGTCCGGCGCCCACGCACCCCATGGTGCCAGGGAGGAAGCCATGCCCCATACCCGCATCGAAGTGCCCTACACCCGCTACCTCGACCCGGAGGGCCGTCCGCTCGGGCCGCTGCCGGACTGGGTCGAGGACGGCGAGCGGGTGGTCGGCCTGTACCGCGCCATGCTGCGCACCCGGTTGTTCGACCAGAAGGTGATCGCCCTGCAGCGCACCGGGCGGATCGGCACCTACGCTTCCAGCCTCGGCCAGGAAGCGGTGGGCACCGCCATCGGCAGCCTGCTGCGCGCCGAGGACGTGCTGCTGCCCTACTACCGCGACACCGCCTGCCAGCTGCTGCGCGGGGTGAGCATGGCGGAAATGCTCTTCTACTGGGGCGGCGACGAGCGCGGCAGCCAGTTCCGTGACCCGCGCGTGGCCGAGGACTTCCCGCTCTGCGTGCCGATCGCCACCCAGGCGCTGCATGCCTGCGGGGTGGCCAGCGCGTTCAAGATCCGCGGCGAGCACCGGGTAGCGCTGACCACCTGCGGCGACGGCGCGACCAGCAAGGGCGACTTCCTCGAAGCCCTCAACGTCGCCGGCGCCTGGCAGCTGCCGGTGGTCTTCGTGGTCAACAACAACCAGTGGGCCATCTCGGTGCCGCGGCGCATCCAGTGCGGTGCGCCGACCCTGGCGCAGAAGGCCTTCGGCGCCGGCTTCCCCGGCGAGCAGGTGGACGGCAACGACGTCATCGCGGTGGTCGAGCGCCTGCGCCACGCCCTCGACCAGGCCCGCCACGGCAAGGGGCCGACCCTGCTGGAGTGCATCACCTACCGATTGTGCGACCACACCACCGCCGACGACGCGACCCGCTACCGCAGCGCCGAGGAGGTCAACCAGGCCTGGCACGAGGAGCCGGTCAAGCGTCTGCAGAGCTATCTGGTTGGCCGCGGGCTGTGGGACGAGGCGCGCGAGCAGGCGCTGGTCGCCGAAAGCCAGGCCGAGCTGCAGGCGGCCATCGCCGCCTACGAGTCGAGCGCACCGCGCGAGCCGGCCAGCCTGTTCGAGCATGTCTACGCACGCTGGCCGCAGGCGCTGGCCGAGCAGCGCGAGCAGCTCGCCGAGCGCGCCGCGCGCCGGCAGGGAGGAAAGGACCATGAGTGAGCGCAAATACACCCTGGTCGAGGCGGTCAACCTGGCCCTGCACCGGGCCATGGCCGAGGACGACAACGTGCTGGTGCTCGGCGAGGACATCGGCGTCAATGGTGGCGTGTTCCGCGCCACCCTGGGGCTGCGCGAGCGCTTCGGCCTCAAGCGGGTGATCGACACGCCGCTGGCCGAGAACATGATCGCCGGGCTGGGCATCGGCATGGCCGCCCAGGGCCTGAAGCCGGTGCTGGAGATCCAGTTCCTCGGCTTCATCTACGCGGCCATGGAGCAACTGGTGTCCCACGCCGCGCGGCTGCGCAACCGCACCCAGGGCCGGCTGAGCTGCCCGCTGGTGCTGCGCTCGCCGATGGGCGCGGGAATTCGCGCCCCCGAGCACCACAGCGAGGCCACCGAGGCGCTGTTCGCGCACATTCCGGGCTTGCGGGTGGTGGTGCCCTCGTCGCCGGCGCGCGCCTACGGGCTGCTGCTGGCGGCCATCGACGATCCCGATCCGGTGATCTTCCTCGAACCGACCCGCCTGTACCGGATGAACCCGCAGCCGCTGGCCGACGACGGCCACCGCCTGCCGCTGGACAGCTGCTTCACCCTGCGCGAGGGCAGCGACCTGACCCTGGTCAGCTGGGGCGCCAGCGTCCACGAAACCCTGCAGGCGGCGAGCGCGCTGGCCGAGCGCGGGATCAGCGCCGAGGTGATCGACGTCGCCTGCCTCAAACCGCTGGACCTGGACACCCTGGAAGCCTCGGTGCGCAAGACCGGGCGCTGCGTGATCGTCCACGAGGCGCCGAAGAGCTGCGGGATCGGCGCGGAGATCGCCGCCAGCCTCTACGAGCGCGCCCTGCTCGACCTGCATGCGCCGATCCAGCGGGTCGCCGCGCCGGACATCCCGCCGCCGCTGTATCGCCTGGAGCCGTATTACCTGGCCGACGTCGGCGACATCCTCGCCGCCTGCGACGCGGTGCTGGAGTACGCCTGAGGGCGGCAATCGGTGGACAACGGCGCCGCCTTGTCCGCCACTGCACGATGGGGTGGAAAAGACCCGCGGTCGTTTTCCACCCCGGGCTTGAGTCCCCCGGACCGTTCGGCCCGGGGAGCAACGGGGGAACGGAATCATGAAACACTTCAAGCTGCCGGATCTCGGCGAAGGCCTGCAGGAAGCGGAAATCGTCCAGTGGCACGTCAAGGCCGGCGACAGCGTCAAGGCCGATCAGCTGCTGGTCTCGGTGGAAACTGCCAAGGCCATCGTCGACATTCCCGCACCCTACGATGGCGTGGTGGTGAAAACCTTCGGCGCCGAGGGCGACCTGCTCCACGTCGGCGAGCCGCTGCTGGCCTACGAGGGCGAGGGCGAGGACACCGGCACCGTGGTCGGCAAGCTGGAGGCCGGCGACAGCGCCGGTGGCGACAGCTTCTTCGTCGGCGCCGCGCCCTCGACCCGCGAACACCTGGCGCCGCGCGCCACCCCGGCGGTACGCCAGCTGGCGCAGCGTCTGGGCGTCGAGCTGGGCGCCCTGAGCGGCAGCGGCCCGGACGGGCTGATCACCCGCGCCGACATCGAGGCGGCGGCCGACAGCGCGCGCGACAGCTTCGGCGGCGAACGCCTGCGCGGCGTGCGCCGCAGCATGGCGCTGAACATGGCCCGCGCCCATGCCGAGGTGGTGCCGGTGGTGCTGGTCGAGGACGCCGACCTCAGCCGCTGGCCGCCGGCGCGCGAGCCGCTGGTGCGTCTGGCCCAGGCCATCGCCGCCGCCTGCGCCGCCGAGCCCGGCCTCAACGCCTGGTTCGACGGCAAGGCGCTGGCGGTCCGCCGCCACGCCCAGGTCGATCTCGGCATTGCCGTCGACACCCCGGACGGCCTGTTCGTGCCGGTGCTGCGCAACGTCGGCGGGCGCGATGCCGACGACCTGCGCGAAGGCATGCGCAACCTGCGCACGGCGGTCAAGGCGCGCTCGATCCCGCCCCAGGAGATGATGGGCGCGACCCTCACCCTGTCCAACTTCGGCACCCTGTTCGGCCGCTACGCCAACCCCATCGTGGTGCCGCCGCAGGTGGCGATCATCGGCGCCGGGGTGATCCGCGACCAGCCGGTGGCGGTGGACGGGCGGGTCGAGGTGCATCCGGTGATGCCGCTGTCGCTGACCTTCGACCACCGCGCGGTGACCGGCGGCGAGGCGGCGCGCTTCCTCAAGGCGCTGATCGGCGCGCTGGAGCAGGCCGAGGGCTGAGCGCCGCCGCATCGCGCGGCGACGGACGGCGGGCGCCTGGACGCTTTCGGCGTGGACGTGTCCGGGCAACCCGCGCCATTCTGGACGGCGTGAGTGGGGTGGCGCAGGCGGTGGGGAGGCCTGCGCGGGAGGGTGCCAGCATGCAGACGATTCGCGAGGACCACCCGGCCGGCGCCGCGCCCCGGCTGCGCCCGGAATACCCGGCGGCGCTGTTCGACTGGCTGGCCGAGGTCTGCCCGGGGCACGACATGGCCTGGGACTGCGGCACCGGCAACGGCCAGGCGGCGCTGCAGCTGGTGCGCCACTTCCGCCGGGTGGTGGCCTGCGATGCCAGCCCCGCGCAACTGACGTTCGCCGAGCCGCACCCGCACATCGACTATCGCCTGGCGCCGGCCGAGGACTGCGGCCTGCGCGAGCACAGCGTCGACCTGATCACCGTGGCCCAGGCGCTGCACTGGTTCGACTGCGCGGCCTTCCATGCCGAGGCGCAGCGGGTGCTCAGGCCCGGCGGGCTGATCGCCGAGTGGTGCCACGGGGCGCCGCGCCTGGGCGATGCGCGCGCCGATGCGCTGCTGCAGCACTTCTGCCAGACGGTGGTCGGCCCCTACTGGCCGGCCGAGCGCCGGCATGTCGACAGCGGCTACCGCGAGCTGGCGTTTCCCTTTGCCGCGTTGCCGGCGCCGGCCTTCAGCATGCAGGTGGAGTGGCCGCTGGCGCGGCTGCTCGGCCACCTGCGCAGCTGGTCGGCGACCGCCGCCTGCCAGCGCGCCGGCGCGGGCGAGGCGGACCCGGTCGCCGTGCTGGGCGAGCAACTGGCGCCGTTGTGGGGCGCGGCGCAGGCGCTGCAGACGGTCGACTGGCCACTGAGCCTGCGCGTCGGCCATCTGGGCTAGGACGAGCGGCAATCGGCGCTGCCGGTTTTCTGCACAAGACCTAGAGCTGCGCGCGCGCTCGGGCGATACTGTGCGGCCGTCGAACCGCTCAGCCCAGGATCCGCCGTGCCATGACCGAAGCCTCCACCGACCTCGATATGCAGACGATGCGCGACGCCGCCAGCGCCACGGCGAGCCTGTTGCGCACCCTCGGCAACCCGGATCGCCTGCTGCTGCTCTGTCAGTTGAGCCAGGGCGAGCGGGCGGTCGGCGAGCTGGAGGAGCTGGTCGGCCTGCGCCAGCCGAGCCTGTCCCAGCAACTGGCGGTGCTGCGCAACGAGGGGCTGGTGCAGACCCGTCGCGACGGCAAGCGGATCTTCTACCGGATCGCCGAGCCGCGCCTGCTGGTGCTGCTCGGCACCCTCTACCAGCTGTACTGCCCGCAGGACGAGGCGCCGCCGGCCGCCGGCTGAGCGCGGGGCTGTCGCCGCGCCCGCCAAGCCCCTACACTCTGCGCCCGTCACGGGGCCGGCCGCCGGCCGCTCCGCCAGGTCACAGCAGAGCACGCGAGGATTCCATGCAGGACAACGCTTCCCCGGTCGCCGGTCAGGTCGGTTACGTCGCCATCGAACAGCCGTTCGGCGTGCAGCCGCCCCAGGTGCATTGCCCGATCTGCGGCCAGCGCCAGTTCGTCGAGGCGGGCGACGAGTATCTGGAGACCCCCTGCGAGCACCTGGCTTTCGTCTTCGGTGGCGAGGAGGACGAGTTCGTCTACGCCTCCGACGACTTCGCCGCGCGCTTCGAGCGCTTCGACGCCGAGCTGGACGCGCGCTTCCCCGACGAGGACGCCCGCGTCGGCGAGGCCTACGAGGAAGCCAGCAGCTTCTACCGCGACCTGTTCGCCCGCCGCCTGGCCGATCTGGGCTACGGCGCCAACCTGCTGGCCCTGCGCATCACCTACGGCGGCATGGCCGACGGCGCGCCGGTCTGGTTCAGCGACGTCTACGGCTTCGACTACGCGACCATCCGCGACGACGAGTGAGCGGATGGCCGCGGCCCTTGCGATGCTGAGTGCCGGGCGTGCTTGAGCTGGGCTACCTCGGGCTGTTCCTCGCCGCCTTCGGCGCGGCCAGCCTGCTGCCGCTGCAGTCCGAGGCCGTGCTGGTCGGCCTGCTGCTGGCCGAGTCCCACCCGGTCGCCGCGCTGCTCGTCGTGGCCACCGCCGGCAACCTGCTTGGCTCGCTGCTCAACTGGTGGCTGGGTCGCTCCCTCGACCGTTTCCGCCACCGGCGCTGGTTCCCGGTCGGCGCCGCGCAGCTCGACCGCGCCCAGCACTGGTATCGCCGCTACGGCCGCTGGTCGCTGCTGCTGAGCTGGCTGCCGGTGGTCGGCGACCCGCTGACCCTGGTGGCCGGGATGCTGCGCGAATCGCTGTGGGTGTTCCTGCTGCTGGTCGGTCTGGCCAAGGGCCTGCGCTACCTGGCGCTGGCCGCGCTGACCCTCGGCTGGGGTTGAGCGGGCAGGGCGCGGCGAACGGGTCAATACTCTGTACGGTCAGCCACCTGCCGCCGGAGCCCGCCATGGACCAGCCGATCCACCGTTTCCACGACCTGTTCGCCCAGCTCGGCCTGCCCAACGATGCCGCAGCCATCGCCCACTTCATCGAGCGCCACGCGCCGCTGGCGGATGACCTGGCGCTGGCCGACGCGCCGTTCTGGAGCCCGGCCCAGGCGGCCTTCCTGCGCGAGGAAATCCTCGGCGACGCCGACTGGGCCGAGCTGATCGACCAGCTCGGCGCTGCCTTGCGCGCGCGGCGCTGAGCCGGCGTCAGCGCGGCAGGGCGCGCTCGTACCAGCCGCGACTGTCGTTGATCAGGCGCACCAAGGCGAGCATCACCGGCACCTCGATCAGCACGCCGACCACCGTGGCCAGCGCCGCGCCCGAGTCGAAACCATAGAGCACGATGGCCACCGCCACGGCCAGCTCGAAGAAGTTGGAGGCGCCGATCATGGTCGCCGGGCCGGCCACGTCGTGGCGCACCTTGAGGCGTCGGCACAGCCCGTAACCGAGGGCGGCGATGAACAGGGTCTGCAGCAGGATCGGCACGGCGAGCAGGCCGATCACCAGCGGTTGCGCGACGATGGCCTCGCCCTGGAAGGAGAACAGCAGCACCAGGGTGGCCAGCAGGGCGAGGATGGAGAACGGCGAGATCCGCGCCAGCGCGGCCCGGAAGGCCGCCTCGCCGCGCTTGAGCAGCCGGGCGCGGAGGAACTGGGCGATGGCCAGCGGAATGACGATGTACATCACCACCGAGAGCAGCAGGGTGTCCCAGGGCACCGGGATCGACGACACGCCGAGCAGCAGCGCGACGATGGGCGCGAAGGCGAACACCATCACCAGGTCGTTGAGCGCCACCTGGGTCAGGGTGAAGTTGGCGTTGCCGTTGCACAGGTTGCTCCACACGAAGACCATCGCCGTGCAGGGCGCGGCGCCGAGCAGGATCAGCCCGGCCATGTAGCTGTCCAGCTCGGCGGCCGGCAGCCAGGGGGCGAACAGCACCTTGACGAACAGCCAGCCGATCAGCGCCATGGAGAACGGCTTGACCGCCCAGTTGACCAGCAGGGTGACGCCCATTCCGGCTTTCTGCTGGCGCACCTCGTGCAGGGCGGCGAAGTCGATCTTCATCAGCATGGGGACGATCATCGCCCAGATCAGCACGCCGACCGGCAGATTGACCTGCGCCACCTCCAGCGCGCCGACCGTCTGTGCGGCGCCCGGCAGGTACAGGCCGAGCAGGGTGCCGGCGACGATGCACAGCAGCACCCAGAGGCTCAGGTAGCGCTCGAAGACGCCGAGCGGGGCGCCGGCGGCCTGTTTGGCCGCCACTTCACAGGGACTGGACATCGGGGATTACCTTCCTTGTCTCGCGGATGCGGCGCTGCCGAGGGGCGGCGCCAGGGAAATCAGTGCCCGCCGAGGGCGGCGACTATCTCGCTGACCGTGCTGCGCGCGGTGCGGGTCACGCCGATCAGGGTGGCCGAGGCGGCGCCGGTCCACTCGCCATAGCCGACCAGCCACAGGTTGGGCTGCCGCAGCGCGCGGGTGCCTTCGACCGCCACCTTGCCGTCGGCCTCGACCACGCCCAGCGGCTGCAGGTGATCCAGCGCCGGGCGGAAGCCGGTACACCAGATCACCGCATCGACCTCGGCGTGGCGGCCGTCGGCCCATTCCACGCCATGCTCGGTGAAGCGCGCGAACGGCCGCTCGCTGACCAGCACGCCGCGACTGCGCGCCTCGCGCACCGGCTCGACCATGACGATATCGCCCAGCCCGCCCACCGGCTGCTCGATGCGGCGGCCCTCCTGCTGCGCCTTCCAGCGTTCGGTGGCGCGCTCGAACAGCACACGGCCGTCGACCTCGTCAGCGAGGAACAGCGGCGGCTCGGGAGTGATCCACAGGGTCTCGGCGACCTGCGACACCTCGGCGAGGATCTGCGCCCCCGAGTTGCCGCCGCCGACGATCATCACCCGCTGGCCGGCGAAGGGTGTCGGGGCGACGTAGTGCGCCGAGTGCAGCTGCATCCCGGCGAACTCGCTGCGGCCGGGGTAGTCGGGGATGTACGGGTGGCTCCAGGTGCCGGTGGCGCTGACCACCGCGCGCGCCCGCCACTGGCGCTCGCCGGCGCGCACCCGCAGGTGGTCGCCGTCGCGCTCGACGGCGTCGACATGCACCGGGCGCAGCACCGGCAGCTGGTAGCGCGCCTCGTAGCGGCTCAGGTAGTCGATGACCTCGGCGCGGGTCGGATAGGTGCCCGCACTGGCCGGCATCGGCCAGCCGGGGATCGAACTCCAGGTGGCCGGGGAGAACAGGCGCAGCGAGTCCCAGCCGTGCAGCCAGGCGCCGCCCGGCGTGGCCTGCTCGTCGAGCAGCAGAAACGACAGGCCGCTGCGTTTCAGGCACCAGGCGGTGGCCAGGGCGGACTGGCCGCCGCCGATGACCAGGACATCGACGGCGCTGGGGGATGCGGACATGGGCGACTCCGGGTGGCGTGTCATCGAGCGGTCATCGATGGCGGGTTGAATGTCGTGGCACCATAACATATGAAAAAGTGCATGTTCAGTGCGGCGAGGCAATCTTCCGCTGGATTTGATCTTCTTGAAGCGAAGGGTGTGGCGGCTTTACCGAATATTCGATTTGGCATATGTTCTGTTTCCCATACCTGCCGGGAGCGCCGTCGATGGCCGAACACCTGACCCCGCCGCTGCTCTGCAAGAGCCTGGCCGACGAGACCCGCGCACGTCTCGTCCTGCTGATCGCCCGCGAGGGCGAGCTGTGCGTCTGCGAGCTGGTCTGCGCCCTGGGCGAGAGCCAGCCGAAGATTTCCCGCCATCTGGCCCAGCTCAGGGCCTGCGGCCTGCTCGCCGACCGCCGCCAGGGCCAGTGGGTGTATTACCGCCTGCATCCCGACCTGCCGGACTGGGTGCACGAGCTGCTGCGCCTGATGCTCGACTCCAACCGTCACTGGCTGTCCCCGCAGACCCGCCGCCTGGCCGAGATGGGCGAGCGCCCCGCGCGCAGTGCCGCCTGCTGCTGAACTGTCCGAAACGAGGCTTCCCATGCACGACGACCTGCCCAACATCGCTCCCGAACTGCTCGAGCTGCCCGATCCGGACAGGCTCGGCCTGCCGGCCCAGCCGGAACACCCGCCGCGCATCCTGCTGCTCTACGGCTCCAACCGCGAACGCTCCTACAGCCGCCTGCTGGTGCAGGAGGCCGCGCGTTTGCTCCGGCGCTTCGGCGCCGAGACGCGGATCTTCGACCCGTCCGGCCTGCCGCTGCCGGACGACGCGCCGGAGGAGCATCCCAAGGTGCAGGAGCTGCGCGAACTGGTGCTCTGGTCGGAAGGCCAAGTGTGGTGCTCGCCGGAGCGCCACGGCGCGATGAGCGCGGTGTTCAAGGCGCAGATCGACTGGATCCCGCTGACCATGGGTGCGATCCGCCCGACCCAGGGCAAGACCCTGGCGCTGATGCAGGTCTGCGGTGGCTCGCAGTCGTTCAACGCGGTCAACCAGATGCGCGTCCTCGGCCGCTGGATGCGCATGTTCACCATCCCTAACCAGTCCTCGGTGGCCAAGGCCTTCCTCGAATTCGACGAGGCCGGGCGCATGAAGCCCTCCGCCTACTACGACCGGGTGGTCGACGTGATGGAGGAACTGGTCAAGTTCACCCTGCTGCTGCGCGGGCGCACCGACTACCTGGTCGACCGCTACTCCGAACGCAAGGAGTCGGCCGAAGAGCTGTCCCGCCGCGTCAACCTGCGCACCATCTGACCCTCGAAGAATATTCACCGGAAGAGAGAGCAAGAGCATGACCCTCAAGGTAGGCATCAACGGCTTCGGCCGCATCGGACGTCTGGCCCTACGCGCGGCCTGGGGCTGGCCGGAGCTGGAGTTCGTGCAGATCAACGACCCGGCCGGCGACGCGGCGACCCACGCCCATCTGCTCAACTTCGACTCGGTGCATGGCCGCTGGTCCCATGAGGCGGGTAGCGACGGCGACTGCGTGGTGATCGACGGCCGGCGCATTCGGGTCACCGCCAACAAGGCCATCGCCGACACCGACTGGTCGGGCTGCGACCTGGTGATCGAGGCCAGCGGCAAGATGAAGACCGTCGCCGTGCTGCAGGGCTATCTGGATCAGGGCGTCAAGCGCGTGGTGGTCAGCGCGCCGGTCAAGGAGGCGGGCGCGCTGAACGTGGTGATGGGCGTCAACGACGGGCTGTTCGACCCGGCGCAGCACCGCATCGTCACCGCCGCTTCCTGCACCACCAACTGCCTGGCCCCGGTGGTCAAGGTGATCCACGAGGCCCTCGGCATCCGTCACGGCTCGATCACCACCATCCACGACCTGACCAATACCCAGAGCATTCTCGACCAGCCGCACAAGGACCTGCGTCGCGCCCGCGCCTCGGGGATGAGCCTGATCCCCACCACCACCGGCTCGGCCACCGCCATCGCCGAGATCTTCCCCGAGCTGCGCGGCAAGCTGAACGGCCATGCGGTGCGCGTGCCGCTGGCCAACGCCTCGCTGACCGACTGCGTGTTCGAGGTCGAGCGCGCCACCAGCGCCGAGGAGGTCAACGCGCTGCTCAAGGCCGCCGCCGCCGGCCCGCTCGCGGGCATCCTCGGCTATGAAGAGCGTCCGCTGGTGTCGATCGACTATCGCACCGACCCGCGCTCGTCGATCGTCGATGCGCTGTCGACCCTGGTGGTCAACGGCACCCAGGTGAAGGTCTACGCCTGGTACGACAACGAGTGGGGCTACGCCAACCGCACCGTCGAGCTGGCGCGCAAGGTCGGTCTGGCCGGTTGATCGACAGGCTTGTGTAGGGTGGGTTAGGCCGCAGGCCGTAACCCACCAATCGGCCGGAGGCCACAAGGATGCCTGCGGCATACCTGGCGGGTTACGCCGCTGCGCGGCTGACCCACCCTACGACTTCTTCGCATCAGGCTCCCCTCATGCACGCCCTGTCCCGTCTCTCTCCCGAAATCCGCCAGTACCTGCTGGTCACCGGCAACTACTGGGCCTTCACCCTCACCGACGGCGCGCTGCGCATGCTGGTGGTGCTGCACTTCCACGGCCTCGGTTACAGCCCGCTCTCGATCGCCGCGCTGTTCCTGTTCTACGAGATCTTCGGCGTGGTCACCAACCTGGTCGGCGGCTGGCTGGGTGCGCGGCTGGGGTTGAACCGCACCATGAACATCGGCCTCGGCCTGCAGGTGGCGGCGCTGCTGATGCTCACGGTGCCGGCGGCCCTGCTCACGGTCCCCTGGGTGATGGCGGCGCAGGCGCTGTCCGGCATCGCCAAGGACCTCAACAAGATGAGCGCCAAGAGCTCGATCAAGCTGCTGGTCGCCGACGGCCAGCAGGGCACCCTGTACCGCTGGGTGGCGCTGCTGACCGGCTCGAAGAACGCGCTCAAAGGCGTCGGTTTCTTCCTCGGCGGCGCGCTGCTGACCACGCTGGGCTTCGCCGGCGCGGTACTGGCGATGGCCGGCGTGCTGGCAGTGGTCTGGCTGGCCAGCGTGTGTCTGCTGAAGCAGGATCTGGGCAAGGCGAAGAGCAAGCCGAAGTTCCGCGACCTGCTGTCGAAGAGCCGGGCGATCAACCTGCTGTCCGCCGCCCGGCTGTTCCTGTTCGGCGCCCGCGACGTGTGGTTCGTGGTGGCGCTGCCGGTGTACCTGTCGGCCAGTTTCGGCTGGGACTTCTGGCAGGTCGGCGGCTTTCTCGCTGCCTGGGTGATCGGCTACGGCATCGTCCAGTCGCTCGCCCCGTACCTCACCGGCAAGCGCCGCGGCCAGGTGCCGGACGGTCGCGCCGCGTTCGTCTGGGCCACGCTGCTGGCCGGGCTGCCGGCCGCCATCGCCCTGGGCCTGGGCAGCGAGCTGCCGGCGCAGACGGTGCTGATCGGCGGCCTGCTGCTGTTCGGTGCGCTGTTCGCGATCAACTCCTCGCTGCACAGCTATCTGATCGTCAGCTATGCCAAGGAGGACGGCGTGTCGCTGGACGTGGGCTTCTACTACATGTCCAACGCCCTCGGCCGGCTGCTCGGCACCCTGCTGTCGGGCTGGGTGTTCCAGGTCTGGGGGCTGGAGGCCTGTCTGTGGGTGTCCAGCCTGTTCGTGCTGCTCGCCGCGCTGATCTCCATCGGCCTGCCGCGCCACGCCTCCTGAGCGGCGCGCGGCGTTTGCAGGCGGGAGCGGATGCGGCACACTGGGGCGCTCTATCTCCGGAGGTTGCCCCATGTCCGCATTCGCCCGTCTGTCCCTAATCCTCGGCGGCCTGCTGCTCGCCGCCGGCTGCGCCAGCCACAGTGCCCCACCTGCGGCCGTCGCCCTGGCCGGCGAGTGGCAGGTCGAGAGCCTGGCCGGCGCCGCGCCGCTGGCCGACGCCCCGATCACCCTGAACTTCATGGCCGACGGCCGCGTCGCCGGCCAGGCCTCCTGCAACCGCTACTTCGCCGCCTACCATCAGGACGGCGCCGCGTTGCACATCCAGTCCCCGGCCTCGACCATGATGGCCTGCCCGCCGGCGCTGATGGAGCAGGAACAGCGTTTCCTGCGCCAGCTCGAAGGCGTGCGCGCGCACCGTCTGGACGCCGCCGGCCGCCTGGTGCTGGAGAGCGCCGACGGCGCCAAGATCGTCGCCCGCCGCCGCTGAACCGACCGACCCAGAGGAGTTTCGTCATGAAGAAATGGTTGCTGGCACTGAGCCTGGCCGTGCTGGCCGGCTGCGGCGCACCGGGCGTGCAGGACTATCGCGACGCCCAGCCGGCCCTCGACCTGCCGCAGTACTTCCTCGGCACCACCGATGCCTGGGGCATGTTCCAGAAGCGCAACGGCGAGGTGGTCAAGCGCTTCAAGGTGGTCATCGAGGGGCGCATGGAGGGCGAGCAGCTGGTGCTCGACGAGCGCTTCGCCTACAGCGACGGCAGCACCGACCGCCGGGTCTGGCGTCTGCAGCGCCAGGCCGACGGCCAGTGGCGCGGCAGCGCCGCCGACGTGATCGGCAGCGCCCGCGGCGAGCTGGCCGGCAATGCGCTGAACTGGCGCTACAGCCTGCTGCTGCCGGTCGACGGCACCACCTACGAGGTGGATTTCGACGACTGGATGTTCCTGATCGACGAGCAGGTGATGGTCAACCGCGCGCGGATGAGCAAGTTCGGCTTCGAGCTGGGCCAGGTCACCCTGTTCTTCCGCAAGCGCGACTGAGCCGCGCGCCGAAAGGACTCGGAGCCCGTGGTGCGGGCGGCTACACTGCGCGCCCCTCCACGGCCTGCGAGCGCTGCGATGACCCTCAAACGCCTTTCCGCCGGCGGCGTCGGCTCCAGCACCGTCCACCTGCCGGTCGGCGACTGGACGACGGTGCTCGACTGCCTGTGTGCGCGCTTTCCGGCCATCGACCGCGACACCTGGCTGGCGCGCATGGCGCGCGGGCGGGTGCTGGATGCCGCCGGGCTGCCCATCGGCCCCGCGCATCCCTACCGCGCCGGCCTGCGCGTGCACTACTTCCGCGAGGTGCCGGCCGAACCGCGGATTCCCTTCGTCGAGCGCATCCTCCATTGCGACGAGCACCTGCTGGTGGCCGACAAGCCGCACTTCCTGCCGGTGATGCCGTCCGGCGAGTACGTCGAGGAAACCCTGCTCAGCCGCCTGGCGCGCCAGCTGGACAATCCGCACCTGGTGCCGCTGCACCGCATCGACCGCCTGACCGCCGGGCTGGTGCTGTTCTCCACCGCGCCGGCCAGCCGCGCCCGCTACCAGGCGCTGTTCCGCAGCCGGGAGATCCACAAGCGCTACGAGGCCATCGCCCCGGCGCTGCCGGCGCTGGAATTCCCGCTGCGCCGCGCCACCCGGCTGGTGCCGGGCGAGCCGTTCTTTCGCATGTGCGAGGCGCCCGGCGAGGCCAACAGCGAGACGCGCATCGAGGTGCTGGAGCGCCGTGACGCCCTGTGGCGCTACGGCCTGGAGCCGGTCAGCGGCAAGAAGCACCAGCTGCGGGTGCACATGGCGGCGCTCGGCGCACCGCTGTGCAACGACCCTTTCTACCCCGAGCTGGACGGCCGTCACCGCCGCGAAGCCGACGACTACGCCAGGCCGCTCAAGCTGCTGGCCCGGGCGCTGGCCTTCCGCGATCCGCTCAGCGGCACCGAGCGGCAGTTTCGCAGCGCGCTGACGCTGACCTTCTGATCAGCGCATGTCGAACAGTTCCTGATGGAAGCGCGTGGCCGGCAGCCCCCGGGCTTCCAGGCCGCTGCGCAGCGCCGCGCCGAACGCCGCCGGGCCGCAGAACCAGAAGTCGCGGGTCTGCCAGTCGGGCAGCAGGGCGCACAGCCCGGCGCAGTCCAGGCGCGGGTCGCGCCCGCTGACGCGCAGGTGCAGGCGCACCTGGGCCGTCTCGGCGAGGGCTTCGAGGCGGGCGATGAAGCCGGCGTCCGGGGCGTTGGTGCAGTAGATCAGGTCGATGGGCCGCCCGGCGGGACGCCCGGCGAGATCCTGCAGGCGGGCAATGAACGGGGTGATGCCGATGCCGCCGGCGATCCAGGCCTGGGCGCGCTCCTGCGGGGCGAAGTCGAAGCGCCCGTAGGGGCCTTCGACGCATACCGCATCGCCGACCTGCAGGCTGTGCGGCAGGCGTGCGGTGTAGTCGCCCAGGCCCTTGATGTTGAAGCGCAGGCGGCCGTCGCCCTGCCAGGCCGAGGAGATGGTGAAGGGGTGCGGACCTTCGGCGCGGTCGAAGGTGACGAAGGCGAACTGCCCGGCGGCATGGCCCGGCCAGCGGTCGTGCAGGCGCACGTCGACGCCCAGCACGTGGTTGTCCGGGTGCAGCTCGATGGCCTCGACCGTGCCGATGGCCTTGCGCCGCGCGCCGATCCGCCCGCCCAGCGAGAGCAGCGCGGCGCCGCTGCCGGCGGCGATCAGCAGGGCGACCAGCGGGCCGACCGCTGCGCTCCAGTAGTCGTGCTTCATCAGGATCAGCGAGTGGTAGGCAAGCACCAGGTAGACCGGCGCGAGCAGGCGGTGGGTCTTGAAGAAGTGGCGGTAGGGGAAGCGCCGGTACAGCGCCAGGGCGATCAGCAGCAGGGCCGCGTAGAAGGCCCACTCGCCGAGGCTTTCGGCCAGCCCGCGCTGGCCGTTGAAGAAGGCGGCCAGCGCCGAGGGCTCGCTGCCGGCAGCCTTGCGCGCCGGCTTCTCCAGCCAGCCCCAGCCGACCATCCATTTGGGCACCTGGACCCAGGCCCAGTGCAGCACCGACAGCAGCAGCGCGGCGATGCCCAGCCACTTGTGCAGGCGGTAGCCCTTGTCCAGGCCGCCGAGGCGCGCGTCGACCCAGGCCGGCCGGGCGGCCAGCAGCAGCCCCAGGCTCATCGCGCCGATGGCGAGGATGCCGGTGCCGTTGACCACCGCGCGGCGCAGGTCGAAGAAGGCGTAGCCGGCAGCGAACAGGTTGTCGGCCAGCAGCCAGAGCAGGGTGAGGAGGCCGAGGTAGGCGGCGAGAAACAGGCGCAGAGCATTCATGAATTAACATCCCGATGGCAGTGGAACTGGCCGCGGCGGGCGACCCGTTCCATGAAAGAGCGCCCATCCCGAGGCGCCCTTGAGGCAGGTCAGTGGCTGGCGTCGGCGCCCGCGGGTGTGGCTCCGGCGCCGCCGTGGGCGTGCCGGCAGACCTGCACGATGCGCTGCGCCGGCACGCGCAGCTGGGTCAGCAGGTAGCCGGCGAACGCCGGGGCGAAGTCCTGGCGGACGATGGCGCGCTCCATGCAGGTCAGCCAGGCGGCGCTGTCCTGCTCGTCGATCGGCCAGGGCGCGTGGGCATGGGGCAGCATGATGCTGCCGTATTTTTCGCGGAACAGTTTCGGCCCGCCCAGCCAGCCGCTGAGGAAGCAGGCCAGCTTGTCGGCGGAGGTGCTCAGGTCGGCCGGGTGCATGGCGCGGATGCGTGCCGCGCCCGGCCACTCGTCCATGATCCGGTAGAAGTCGTCGACCAGCCGGCGCAGGCCGTCGATGCCGCCGGCCGCCTGGTAGGAGGCGTCGCCGACGCCGTAGGTGGGGGTATCGCTCATGGTGCTGCGCTCCTCGGCAAGGGGGACGCACATTTTAGCGGAGCGCCCGCGTCCGGCGTGTGCGCAATCGCCGCACCGGCCGGGGCGGCGGCTCAGAACAGGTCGACCGGATCGACGTCCAGTGACCAGCGCACCTGGCGAGCGCCGGGCAGCGCTTCCAGTTCGGCGACCCAGGGGCCGAGCAGGCGGTGCAGCGCGGCGCGGCTGCCCGACTGCAGCAGCAGCTGGGCGCGGTGGCGGCCGGCGCGGCGTTCCATCGGCGCCGGTACCGGGCCGAGGACCATCACCGCCGTGTTGGCGCCGTCGTCCAGGCGCTGCTCGGCCAGCTGCGCGGCCTGGTCGAGGAAGGCCTCGGCCTGCTCCGGGCGGTGCGCGTCGGCGCGCAGCAGGGCCAGGTGGGCGAAGGGCGGCAGGCCGGCGGCGCGGCGCTCGGCCAGGGCCTGGGCGGCGAAGGCGGCATAGCCCTGCTCGCTGAGCTGGACCAGCAGCGGGTGGTCGGCCAGGTGGGTCTGGATGATCACCCGGCCCGGCTCCTCGGCGCGTCCGGCGCGTCCGGCGACCTGGACGATCAGCTGGGCCATGCGTTCGCTGGCGCGGAAGTCGGCGCTGAACAGCCCGCCGTCGGCGTCGAGGATCGCCACCAGGGTCACGCGCGGGAAGTGGTGGCCCTTGGCGAGCATCTGGGTGCCGACCAGGATGCACGGCTCGCCGCGATTGATGGTGGCGAACAGCTGCTCCATGGCGCCCTTGCGCGCGGTGCTGTCGCGGTCGACGCGCAGGATCGGGACCTCGGGGAAGAGGATGCGCAGGCGCTCCTCGCTGCGCTCGGTGCCGACCCCGACCGGGCGCAGGTCGACGTGCTGGCACTGCGGGCAGGCGCCGGGCGGGCGCTGGCGGTGGTCGCAGTGGTGGCAGCGCAGCTCGCCGCTGCGCTGGTGTAGGGTCAGGCGCGCGTCGCAACGCGGGCACAGCGCCATCCAGCCGCAGTCGTGGCACAGCAGGGTCGGCGCGAAGCCGCGGCGGTTGAGGAACACCAGCACCTGCTGGCCGGCGGCGAGGGTCTCGCCGATCAGTCGCTGCAGCGGCGGCGAAAGGCCGCTGTCCAACGGCCGGCTGCGCACGTCGAGGCGCTCGAAGCGCGGCGGCTGGGCGCCGCCGGCGCGGCGGGTCAGGCGCAGCAGGGCGTAGCGGCCCTGGTGGGCGTTGTGCAGGCTTTCCAGCGAGGGGGTGGCCGAGCCGAGCAGCAGCGGCACGCGCTCCAGGCGCGCGCGCATCACCGCCAGGTCGCGGGCGTGGTAGCGCAGGCCTTCCTGCTGCTTGTAGGACGCGTCGTGTTCCTCGTCGACGATGATCAGCCCCGGATTCTTCAGCGGGGTGAACAGCGCCGAGCGGGTGCCGATGACGATCTGCGCGCTGCCCTCGCGGGCCGCCTGCCAGGCGTCCAGGCGTTCGCGGTCGGTCAGCCCCGAGTGCAGCAGGGCGATGCGCGCGTTGAAGCGCCGGGCGAAGCGCTCCAGGGTCTGCGGGCCGAGGTTGATCTCCGGAATCAGCACCAGCGCCTGGCGGCCGGCTTCCAGGGTCTCGCGGATCAGCTGCAGGTAGACCTCGGTCTTGCCGCTGCCGGTGACGCCTTCCAGCAGGCAGGGGTGGAAGCGCCCGAAGCCTGCGCGCACCGCCTCGAAGGCGCTGCGCTGCTCGTCGTTGAGCGCCAGTTCCGGCTGCAGCAGCCAGGCGCCCTGGTGCACGGCGAGGCTCGGCCGCTGGCGCCGCACCTGCACCAGGCCCTTGTCGTGCAGGGCCTTGAGGCTGTCGCGCGACAGCTGGAACTGCTCCAGGCGGTTCTGGTCGATGCCGTGGGGGTGCTGGGCGAGGGTGGCCAGCGCCTGGCGCTGGCGCGGCGCGCGCGCCAGGCGCGGATCGTCGGCGCGCGCGCCGGGGGCGGCCTGCCAGAAACGCTCCTCGCCGCGCTCGGCCGACTCGCCCTGGCGCAGCAGCGCCGGCAGCGCCCAGGCGAAGGTGTCGCCGAGGCTGTGCTGGTAGTAGCTGGCGCTCCACAGGCACAGCTCCAGCAGCGCCGGCGGCAGCACCGGGGCGCGATCGAGCAGGGCCAGCGCTTCGCGCAGGCGCGTCTCGTCGATCTCGCTGTGCGCGGCCCGCGCCACCAGCACGCCGACCACCTCGCGGCGACCGAAGGGCACGCGCAGGCGCACGCCGGGCAGCAGCAGGGCCGGATCGATGTCGCGCGGGGCGCGGTAGTCGAACAGCCGGCGCAGCGGCGAGGGCAGGGCAAGGCGCAGGATGGGCAGGCTCACGCAGGGGCTCCGCAGGCGGGGCGGGCGATCTTAGCATGGCCGGCGATCCGCTCTGCGCTTGCATCGGGACGGTGCTCTGTTATCATGCCGCCCTATTTTTCCGGGTGGCCAGACTGCCCCGGTGCGTTACCTCGTGCGGTGCTCGGCATGGTGCCGGGTGGCGGCACATCATCCCTGAGGATCCATAGATGAAACCGGAAATCCATCCCGCGTACGCAGAAATCAGCGCAACCTGCAGCTGCGGCAACGTGATCAAGACCCGCTCCACCCTGTGCAAGGACCTGAGCCTCGACGTCTGCTCCGAGTGCCACCCGTTCTACACCGGCAAGCAGAAGGTGCTGGACACCGGCGGCCGTATCGATCGCTTCAAGCAGCGTTTCGCTGGCTTCGGCGCGACCAAGTAAGATTGCGTACCCGGGATGCATTCGCTGTTTCCCGGCACGAGCGAAAAGGCGCCCCTATGGGGCGCCTTTTTCGTTGCTGCGCTGCTGTGGCTGCTGCCCGCGCAAGCGGCGACCGCCGAGGCCTGCGCGATGCCCGCCGGACTGCGCGAGGCGCGGGTGGAGCGGGTGGTGGATGGCGACACCCTGCGCCTGGCCGATGGCCGCAGCGTGCGGCTGATCGGCCTCAACACGCCGGAAATGGCCCGCGGCGGGCGTCCCGCCGAGCCCTTCGCGGTGGAGGCGATGCGCCACCTCGAAAGGCTGGTCGCCGCCAGCGCCGGGCGCGTCTACCTGCAGCCGGGCGCGCAGCCACGCGATCGCTACGGCCGCAGCCTGGCGCATGCCTTCGGTCGCGACGGGCGCAGCTGGGCGTCGGCGCAACTGGCCGCCGGGTTGGGCCTGGCGGTGGCGCTGGCGCCGAACACCGCGCGGCTCGACTGCCTGCTGGCCGCCGAGGCCCAGGCGCGCGCCGCGCGCCGCGGACTGTGGCGGCGCAATCCGCAGCGCGCGGTCGGCCAGCTGCAGGCCGGCGGCTTCGCCCTGTTGAGCGGACGCATCGAGAGCTTCGAGCGCAATCGCGGCGGCCTGTGGCTGCGGATGGATGGCGCGCTGGTGCTGCGCGTCGCGCCGCAGCGGATCGCCCGCTTCGATCCGGATGCGCTGCGCGCGCTGGTCGGCCGGCGGGTCGAGGTGCGCGGCTGGGTGGTCGAGCGCAGCCGTCGCGGCGCGCTCCGGCCGGGGCAGGCGCGCTGGCAACTGAGCCTGGATCATCCGGCGCTGCTGCGCCGGCTCTGAGGCTCCGCTCGCGGTCGAAAGCGGCCGCCAACAGGGGGCTTGACAGGGGCGGGCGAGGCCCTGCGGCGGTGCTCTTGTGAGCCGCGAGGCTCTTGCCGTATGCTCGGGATCCCTGTCTGTCCTACCTATAATAAGCGGAAGCACCAACATGTCTGACCTGAAAACCGCCGCGCTCGAATACCACGCCCAGCCCCGTCCCGGTAAGCTGAGCGTCGAGTTGACCAAGCCGACGGCCACCGCGCACGACCTGGCCCTGGCCTACAGCCCGGGCGTGGCCGAGCCGGTCCGCGAGATCGCCCGCGACCCCGAACTGGCGTTCAAGTACACCGGCAAGGGCAATCTGGTCGCGGTCATTTCCGACGGCACGGCGATCCTCGGCCTCGGCAACCTCGGCCCGCTGGCCTCCAAGCCGGTGATGGAAGGCAAGGGCGTGCTGTTCAAGCGTTTCGCCGGCGTCGACGTGTTCGACATCGAGGTGGACGCGGAAAGCCCGCAGGCCTTCATCGACACCGTCAAACGCATCTCCATCACCTTCGGCGGCATCAACCTGGAAGACATCAAGGCGCCCGAGTGCTTCGAGATCGAGCGTGCGCTGATCGAGCAGTGCGACATCCCGGTGTTCCACGACGACCAGCACGGCACGGCCATCGTCACCGCCGCCGGCATGCTCAATGCCCTGGAAATCGCCGGCAAGACCCTGGAGGAGGCGAAGATCGTCTGCCTCGGCGCCGGTGCCGCGGCCATCGCCTGCATGAAGCTGCTGGTCAGCCTCGGCGCGAAGATCGAGAACATCTACATGATCGACCGCAAGGGCGTGATCCACGCCGGCCGCGACGATCTCAACCAGTACAAGTCGGTGTTCGCCCACGAGACCGACAAGCGCACCCTGTCCGAGGCGATGGAAGGTGCCGACGTGTTCGTCGGCCTGTCCGGCGCCAACCTGCTGTCGGCCGAGGACCTGGCGCGCATGGCCGCCAACCCGATCGTGTTCGCCTGCTCCAACCCGGATCCGGAAATCTCCCCCGCGCTGGCCCATGCGACCCGTTCCGACGTGATCATGGCCACCGGCCGCTCCGACTATCCGAACCAGGTCAACAACGTGCTGGGCTTCCCGTTCATCTTCCGCGGTGCCCTGGACGTGCGCGCCACCCGCATCAACGAGGAGATGAAGATCGCCGCGGTCAACGCGATCCGCGAGCTGGCCAAGCTGCCGGTGCCCAAGGAAGTCTGCGACGCCTACCGCGTCGAGCACCTGGAGTTCGGTCGCGAGTACATCATTCCCAAGCCGATGGACCAGCGTCTGATCCAGCTGGTGCCGGACGCGGTGGCCAAGGCCGCCATCGAGACCGGCGTGGCACGTCTCGGCTACCCGGCGCACTATCCGCTGAAGTCGGTGGACGGCGTGTTCGGCAACTGAGCCGCGTCGTGAGCCGATGAAAAAACCCGCCTTCAGGCGGGTTTTTTCGTTTCCGTGCCCGGCTTGCCGGGCTCAGAACAGGTCGATGGGCACCGGGGCCGCCTCGTTGCTGAAGTGGTCCTGGGTGAAGCCGCGCGGCTCGAACGTGGCCGGTTGCGGCGGCATGTCGCTGCGGAACAGCTCGAAGAAGGCATCCCCGGCGCCGGCAGCGGCGGCCCGTCCGCTGGCCGGATCGACGCGCAGGCGCAGCAGGCCGTCCGGCTCGGGCGGCAGGTGCGGCGGCAGATCCTTGAGCGCCACGCTCATGTAGCGCATCCAGATCGGCAGTGCCAGGGTGCCGCCGTACTCGCCGCGGCCGAGGCTCTGCGGCTGGTCGAAACCGGCCCAGGCGGTGGTGACGAAGTCGCCGTTGTAGCCGGCGAACCAGGAGTCCTTCTGTTCGTTGGTGGTGCCGGTCTTGCCGGCGATGTCGCTGCGCTGCAGGGCCAGCGCGCGGCGGGCGGTGCCGCGCTTGATCACGTCCTGCAGCATGCTGGTCATGATGTAGGCGGTGCGCGCATCCATCACCCGCTCGGCCTGTGCCGGCGACTCGCCCGGGACTTCGGCTGTCGTCTGGACGGCGGCCGGGCGTGCCTCCGGCACGCGGGGCGGGTTGGCGCGGAACAGGGTGTTGCCGTCGCGGTCGTCGATGCGGGTGATCAGGTAGGGCTGCACGCGGTAGCCGCCGTTGGCGAACACCGTGTAGCCGCTGGCCACCTCTAGCGGGGTCAGGTTGGCGGTACCTAGCGCCAGCGAGAAGTTGCGCGGCAGGTCGTCGCGCGGCAGGCCGAAGGTGCGCGTGCCGTAGTCGACGGCGTAGTCGATGCCGATCTCCTGCAGCAGGCGGATCGATACCAGGTTGCGTGAGCGATACAGGGCTTCGCGCATGCGGATCGGGCCGAGGAAGGTGTTGTTGTCGTTCTTCGGTCGCCAGACCTTGCCGGTGTAGGGATCGACGAACTCGATAGGCGCATCGTCGATCAGGCTGGCGGCGGTGAAGCCCTTGTCCAGCGCCGCGCTGTAGACGAACGGCTTGAAGCTGGAGCCGGGCTGGCGTTTGGCCTGGGCGGCGCGGTTGTAGTTGCTCTGCTCAAAGGAGAAGCCGCCGATCAGCGCGCGGATCGCGCCGTCGCGCGGGTCGAGGGAAACCAGCGCGCCCTGCACCTGGGGCAACTGGACGAAGCGCAGGCTGCCGTCGGCCTGGCGCTGCACGCGGATCAGGTCGCCGCTCTGCACCACATCGGCAGGTTTCTGCGGCGCGCGGCCGAGGCTGTTGGTGGCCAGGTGCGGGCGTGCCCACTTCATGCTCTGCCAGGCCACCGCCTCCTCGGCGCCGCCGCGGGTCAGCACCCGGATGCCGTCGCGTTCGACGCGACTGACGATCGCCGGCTCCAGCCCGCCGAGCGTGCGCTGCTCGGCCAGCTTGGCCAGCCAGGCGGCATTGTCGAGGCCGGGGAAGCGCGCTTCCGGGCCGCGCCAGCCATGGCGCTGGTCGTAGTCGATCAGGCCGCTGCGCAGGGCCTGGTTGGCGGCCTCCTGCAGGTCGCCGCGCACGCTGGTATAGACCCGGTAGCCCTCGGTGTAGGCGTCGCCGCCGTACTGGCCGACCAGTTCGGCGCGGGCCATCTCGGCGACGTAGGGCGCCTCGATCTGCGGCGGGGCGATGGCCTGGGCGCGCACCTCGACGGTTTCGGCCAGGGCCTGTTCGTAGCGCAGGCGGTCGATGCGGCCCAGCTCGAACATGCGCAGGAGAATCCAGTCGCGGCGGATCTTGGCGCGCTCGGGATTAACCACCGGGTTGTAGCGCGACGGCGCCTTGGGCAGGCCGGCAATCATCGCCAGCTGGGCCAGCGACAGCTGGTCGATCGACTTGCCGTAGTAGACCTGGGCGGCGGCCTCGATGCCGTAGGCGCGGTTGCCCAGGTAGATCTTGTTGACGTACAGCTCGAGGATCTCGTTCTTGCTCAGCGCCCGCTCGATCTGCAGGGCCAGCAGGATCTCGTTGGCCTTGCGCGAGAAGCTGCGCTCGCTGGACAGGAAGAAGTTCTTCGCCACCTGCATGGTGATGGTGCTGCCGCCGGTCTGGATCTGTCCGCTCTTCACTAATTGCGCAGCAGCACGCATCAGGCTTTTGACGTCGACGCCATAATGGTTCGCGAAGTTGTCGTCCTCGGCGGCCAGCAGCGCGCTGATGAAGTCGGGCGGAATGTCCTCGAAGCGGATCGGCGTGCGGCGCATCTCGCCGAACTCGGCGATCAGCAGGTCGTCGGCGCTGTAGATCCGCAGCGGTACCTGCATGCGCACGTTGCGCAGGGTTTCCGCCGCCGGCAGGTTCGGACTCAGGTAGAGGTAGGTGCCGCTGAGGCCGAGCAGCACGGCGCTGAACAGGGCGACACAGGTCCACAACAGGAATTTCAGTACGCGCATCGGCAATCTGGCTGATTCGGAAAGGGAGGAGGGCGCAAATGTTCGCAGGTGAGGCAGGAACTGGTCACATTATACCCACTTTCGCCCGCCCCCGGCGGACCTGTCGCGCATCCCGGGCCGCGGTGCGCGGCGCCCGCGAGTGATCCGCCGATGCCGATAGGGAAGTTGGCGATGCCGACATTGTTCAGGAAGAAGAGCGATACCCTGCTGGGCATCGACATCAGTTCGTCGGCGGTCAAGCTGGTCGAGTTGTCGCGCTCGGCCGGGCGCTACCAGATCGAGGCCTACGCCATCGAGCCGCTGCCGGCCAACGCGATGGTCGACCGCAACCTCGCCGAGGTTGAAGGCGTCGCCCAGGCGCTGACCCGCGCGCTGGCACGCTCGCGCAGCAAGGTGCGCCAGGCGGCGGTGGCCCTGCCGGGTTCGGCGGTGATCGGCAAGTTGCTGGAGATGGAGGCCGGCCTCTCCGAGGAGGAGCTGGAGAACCTGCTGCGCCTGGAGGCAGACCAGTACATCCCCTACCCGCTGGACGAGGTCGCCCTGGATTTCGAGGTGCTTGGCCCGGCGCCGCGCAATCCCGAGCGCGCCGAGGTGCTGCTGGCGGCCTGTCGCAAGGAGAACGTCGAGGCGCGCGAGGCGGCGCTGGCGCTGGCCGGCGTCGAGGCGCGGGTGGTCGAGGTCGAGGCGCACGCGCTGGAGCGGGCCTGCGCGCTGTTGCAGCCGTGCGAGGACAAGCCGGCCGCGCTGGTGGCGCTACTGGACGTCGGTGCGACGCTGACCACCTTCAGCGTCCTGCAGGGCGAGCGCACCCTCTATAGCCGCGAACAGCTGTTCGGCGGCCGGCAACTGGTCGAGGAGCTGCAGAGCCGCTATGCGATGAGTGCGGCGGAGGCCGAGCAGGCGCTGCGTCAGGGTGGACTGCCGCCCGGCTGTGCCGACGAGGTGCTGCTGCCGTTCCAGGACTCGGTGCTCCAGCAGGCCGCCCGCTGCCTGCAGTTCTTCTTCGCCGCCGGCCAGTTCGCCGCGGTCGACCATGTGCTGCTGGCCGGCGGCACGGCAGCCCTGCCGGGGCTGGCCGAGCGCCTGGCCGAGCACCTGGGAACGCCCTGCTCGGTGGCCAACCCGTTCCTGGCGATGGGCGTCGGCAGCCGGGTCGGCGCGCAGGCGCTGGCGGCCGATGCGCCGGCATTACTGACGGCCTGTGGCCTGGCCCTGCGGAGTTTCGACTGATGGCGCGGATCAACCTGCTGCCCTGGCGCGAGCAGCGCCGCGAGGAGCGCAAGAAGCGCTTCCAGCTGGCGCTGCTGGGCGTGTTGCTGAGCGCGGTGGCGCTGGTCGTCGGGGCCGACCGTTACCTGAACGCGGCCCTGTCCGCGCAACAGGCGCGCAACGCCTTCGTGCGCGAGCAGATCGTCCTGCTGGACACGCGGATCGCCGAGATCCGCGACCTGCGCGAGCGGCGCACGCAACTACTGGAGCGGATGAAGATCATCCAGGACCTGCAGGGCAACCGGCCGATCATCGCGCGGATCTTCGACCAGCTGGTGCGGACCCTGCCCGAGGGTGTGTATTTCACTGAGCTGAAGATGAGCGCCCAGCAGATCGCCATCGGCGGCGTCGCCGAATCCAACCACCAGGTGTCGAGCCTGATGCGCAGCCTGGCGGCCTCCGACTGGCTGATGGCGCCGAACCTCACCGAAGTGCGCGCGCTCAGCGCCACGGCGCCCGAGCAGGGCAACGTATTCCAGTTGACGGTGCAGCAGACCCAGCCGTCTGCCGAGCAGCCGAGCGAGAAGGGGGCGACGCCATGAGCCTGCGCGACAGCCTGGACAGCCTGCGCAAGGTCGATCTCGGCGAGCTCGACCTCAACAACCTCGGCGCCTGGCCGGCGCCGGTCAAGGCGATCAGCGCCGTGCTGCTGTTCGTCGTGCTGCTCGGCCTGGGCTGGCAGCTGCACCTCAGCGACCTGCAGGCCGGCCTGGAGCAGCAGCGTCAGGAGGAGCAGGCGCTCAAGGAACAGTTCGCCAGCAAGGCTTTCCAGGCCGCCAATCTGGAGGTGTTCCGCGCCCAGCTGGCGGAGATGGAGCAGTCGTTCGGCTCGCTGCTGCGCCAGTTGCCCAGCGATACCGAAGTGCCCGGCCTGCTCGAGGACATCACCCGCACCGGCCTGGACAGCGGCCTGGAGTTCGAGGAAATCAAGCTGCTGCCCGAGGTGGTGCAGCCCTTCTATATCGAACTGCCGATCCGCATCCGCGTGCTCGGCGGCTACCACGACCTGGCAGCATTCGTCAGCGGCGCGGCCAGCCTGCCGCGGATCGTCACCCTGCACGATTTCGAGATCAAGCCGGTGGCCGGCAGCAATGGCGTGCGCCTGGGCATGGACATACTGGCCAGGACTTATCGCTACAACGACAAGGGATTGCAGCCATGAGGAGTCTGCGCATGCTGCTCGGCGCCTGCCTGGTGCCGCTGCTGAGCGCCTGCGGCGATGGCGATGTCGCCGACCTGCAGGCCTACATGGACGAGGTGCGCGCCCGGCCGTCCGGGCGCGTCGAGGCGGTGCCGCAGTTCGCCCCCTACGAGGCCTTCACCTATAACGCCGGCGCGCTGCGCAGCCCATTCCTGCCGCTGCAGCGCTTCGCGACCCAGCAGAAGGCACAGGACGGCAGCCTGGTGCGTCCCGACGAGACGCGCCAGAAGCAGCCGCTCGAAGCCTTCGACATCGACACCCTGCAGATGGTCGGCCTGCTGGCCAACCGGCAGCGGACCTTCGCCCTGGTCGCCAGCGCCGCCGGCGTCCAGCGGGTCGCCGTCGGCGACTACCTGGGGCGCAGCCATGGCCGGGTGGTGGCGATCCATGCCGACCGCATCGAGCTGCGCGAGATCGTGCCCGACGGCAACGACGGCTGGCTCGAGCGTCCGCGCATCCTGCCGCTCAAGGACGGTGCCCCGGCGGCGGGTGACGCATGAACCCCTTTCTCAGGTCTGCACAACGGATTCAGACAATGCACAGTCCTCTTTCGCGTTCAAGCCTGTCACTGCTGGCGCTGCTGCTGGCCCCGGCGCTCCAGGCCGCCGACCTGCAGGCCCTCGACGTCGCGGCCCTGCCCGGCGATCGCATCGAGCTGAAGCTGACCTTCGACGAGCCGGTGGAGGCGCCGCGCGGTTACACCATCGAGCAGCCGGCACGCATCGCCCTCGACCTGCCCGGCGTGCGCAATCGGCTCGGCAGCCGGGTGCGCGAGCTGGGGGTCGGCAACGCGCGCAGCGTGACCCTGGTGGAGACTCCCGAGCGCACGCGGATGATCGTCAACCTGCTGAACCTGACGCCCTACAGCACCCGCAGCGAGGGGCGCCAGCTGTTCGTCACCCTCGGCGCCGGGGCGACCGGGGACGCGGTGGCGCCGGTGGCCGTTGCGCCGCTCGCCGCCGCGCCGGCTCTGGCGCCGAGTGTGCCGGCTCCGGCCCTGCCGGCCGGCAAGGCGATCCGCAACATCGACTTCCGTCGTGGCGAGCAGGGCGAGGGCAATGTGGTCATCGAGCTGTCCGACCGCGGCATCAGCCCGGAAATCCGCGACGATGGCGGCAAGATCCGTCTGGTGTTCGCCCGTACCGAACTGCCCGACGCGCTGCGCACGCGACTGGACGTCAAGGACTTCGCCACCCCGGTGAGCGTCGTCGAGGCGCGCAGCGAAGGCGAGCAGACCAGCATCGTCATCGAGCCGAGCGGCCTCTACGACTATCTGGCCTACCAGACCGACGAGCGGCTGATCGTCAGCGTCAAGCCGCTGAGCAAGGCCGATGTCGAGCAGAACAAGCGCGAGCGCTTCGCCTACAGCGGCGACAAGTTGTCGCTGAACTTCCAGGACATCGACGTGCGCGCGGTGCTGCAGCTGATCGCCGAATTCACCGAGCTCAATCTGGTGGCCAGCGACAGCGTGCAGGGCAACATCACCCTGCGCCTGCAGAACGTGCCCTGGGACCAGGCGCTGGATCTGGTGCTCAAGAGCAAGGGGCTGGACAAGCGCATGCTCGGCAACGTGCTGCTGGTGGCGCCGGCGGCGGAGATCGCCGAACGCGAGCGCCTGGAGCTGGAGAGCAAGCGGCAGATCGCCGAGCTGGCGCCGCTGCGCCGCGAGGTGGTGCAGCTCAACTACGCCAAGGCCTCGGACATCGCCAAGCTGTTCGAGGAGTTCTCCGAGGGCGGCGAGCAGAAGGACATGCGCGGTTCGGTGATCTACGACGACCGCACCAACAGCCTGATCGCCTACCTGACCGGCGAGCGTCTGGACGAGCTGCGGCGCATCGTCACCCAGCTCGACGTGCCGGTGCGCCAGGTGATGATCGAGGCGCGCATCGTCGAGGCCAACGTCGGCTACGACAAGAGCCTCGGCGTGCGCTGGGGCGGCAACCTGTGGAAGGCCAACGACAACAAGTGGCGCGCCTGGGGCAAGGACGGCCAGCTGGACGTGGTCGACGACCCCAACGCCCAGGGAAAGCCGGGCGACGACGACTACATCCCCTCGCGCAGCACCGGGCGCTTCGCCGGGATTCCCGAGATTCCGCTGAACACCCCGTTCATCGACCTGGGCGCGGCCAACAGCACGGCCGGCATCGGTCTGGGCTTCATCACCGACAACACCATCCTCGACCTGCAGCTGTCGGCGATGGAGAAGACCGGCAACGGCGAGGTGGTCTCGCAGCCCAAGGTGGTCACCTCGGACAAGGAAACCGCCAAGATCCTCAAGGGCTCGGAAGTGCCCTACCAGGAGGCCAGCTCCAGCGGCGCCACCAGCACCTCGTTCAAGGAGGCGGCGCTGGCCTTGGAGGTGACGCCGCAGATCACCCCGGACAACCGCATCGTCATGGAGGTGCGGGTCACCAAGGACGAGCCGGACTTCGCCAAGGCGCTCAACGGCGTGCCGCCGATCAACAAGAACGAGGTCAACGCCAAGGTGCTGGTCACCGACGGCGAGACCATCGTCATCGGCGGGGTGTTCTCCAACACCCAGACCAAGTCGGTGGAGAAGGTACCGTTCCTCGGCGATCTCCCGTTCATTGGCCGGCTGTTCCGCCGCGACATCGTCAGCGACCAGAAATCCGAGCTGCTGGTCTTCCTCACACCGCGTATCATGGACACCCAGGCGTTTTCTGTGAGTCGTTGATCCGTGCGCAATCTGATACTCGTGGGCCCGATGGGGGCTGGCAAGAGCACCATCGGGCGTCTTCTGGCCAAGGAGCTGCACCTGCCGTTCAAGGATTCCGACAAGGAGATCGAGGTGCGCACTGGCGCCGACATCCCGTGGATCTTCGATGTCGAGGGCGAGGCCGGCTTTCGCGAGCGCGAGCAGGCGGTGCTGGCCGACCTGTGCCGCGAGGACGGCCTGGTGCTGGCCACCGGCGGCGGCGCGGTGCTGCGTGCCGAGAACCGCGCGGCGCTGCATGCCGGCGGCCGGGTCATCTACCTGCACACCTCGGTGGAGCAGCAGCTGGAGCGTACCGCGCGCGACCGCAACCGGCCGCTGCTGCGCACCGCCAACCCCGGCCAGGTGCTGCGCGAGCTGCTGGCAACCCGCGATCCGCTGTACCGGGAGATCGCCGATGTGGTGATCGAGACCGACCAGCGTCCGCCGCGGATGGTGGTACAGGAAATCCTCAGCCGTCTGGAGCAGTTGCCGCCGCGTTGAGGCGCCCGGCAACTGCGTTATCCTAGCAGCCAATTTTTTTCACGGGCGGGGCCTTATGCGGACTCTTCACGTCGATCTCGGCGAGCGCAGCTATCCCATCTTCATCGGCGGCGGCCTGCTCGACCGTGCCGAGTGTTTCACCCCCTATATCGCCGGCCGTCAGGTGGCGGTGGTCACCAACGAGACGGTGGCGCCGCTGTACCTGCAGCGCCTGCTCGACACCCTGGCCGGCTATCGGGTCACGCCGATCGTGCTGCCCGACGGCGAGGCGTTCAAGAACTGGGAAACCCTGCAGCGGATCTTCGACGGCCTGCTCGAGGCGCGCCACGACCGGCGCACCACCCTGATCGCCCTCGGCGGCGGGGTGATCGGCGACATGACCGGTTTCGCCGCCGCCTGCTACCAGCGCGGCGTGGACTTCATCCAGGTGCCGACCACCCTGCTGTCGCAGGTGGATTCCTCGGTGGGCGGCAAGACCGGCATCAACCACTCGCTGGGCAAGAACATGATCGGCGCCTTCTACCAGCCCAAGGCGGTGGTGATCGACACCGCGACCCTGGCGACGTTGCCGGCGCGCGAGTTGTCGGCAGGTCTGGCCGAGGTGATTAAGTACGGGCTGATCTGCGACGAGCCGTTCCTCGCCTGGCTGGAGCAGCACATCGACGCGCTGCGCGGCCTCGACGCCGAGGCGATCAGCGAGGCGGTGGAACGCTCCTGCGCCGCCAAGGCGCGGGTGGTGAATGCCGACGAGCGCGAGTCCGGGGTGCGCGCCACCCTCAACCTCGGCCACACCTTCGGCCACGCCATCGAGACCGAAATGGGCTATGGCGCCTGGCTGCACGGCGAGGCGGTGGGCGCCGGCACCGCGATGGCCCTGGAAATGTCGCAGCGCCTGGGCTGGATCGACGCCCCGGCGCGCGATCGCGGCATCCGTCTGCTGGCCCGCGCCGGCCTGCCGCTGGTGCCGCCGGCGCAAATGGGGCCGGAGGAATTCCTGCGCCACATGGCGGTCGACAAGAAGGTGCTCGACGGCCAGTTGCGACTGGTCCTGCTGCGCCGCCTGGGCGAGGCGGTGGTGACCGCCGAGTATCCGCGCGAGGTGCTCGATGCGACGCTGCGCGCAGACTACGCGGCCCTGGCCCGTCAGGCCTGAAGTGAATCCGTCGCCCCGGCGCTCGCCGGGGCCTCCCGCGCAAATTGGATGAGGCACCCATGACCAGCCTGCATGCCGACGAGGCATTCGTTGAACACTACCAGCTCAGCCACAACCCCTTCGCGCCGCGGGTGCCGGGCTTCAAGTTCTTCCCGGCGCAGCGCAAGCCGGTGCTGGCCCAGCTGCACCAGCTGGCGCGCTACAGCTCGCTGATGCTGGTGGTCAGCGGCCCTCTGGGCAGCGGCAAGACCCTGCTGCGCCAGGCGCTGGTGGCCAGCAGCAACAAGCAGAGCGTGATCTGCGTGGCTGCCAGCGGCCGCCAGGCCGCCGGCAGCCTGTCTCTGCTACAGCATTTCAGCCAGGGGCTGGGCGGTAACAGCCAGGATGTCGACGGCCTGCTCGGCCAGGTGGCGCGCCTCAATCAGGGCGGCCAGGAAGTCTACCTGCTGGTCGACGATGCTGAGCGCCTGCAGGACGAGGCGCTGGACACCCTGGCGGCGCTGGCGACCGGCGACCGCGACGGACGCGCCCATGTGTTCCTGTTCAGCGAGCCGGAGCTGCTGACGCGCCTGGAGTCGCTCGGCAAGGCCGACAGCTGCCATGTGCTGGAGCTGCAGCCCTACAGCTTGGCCGAGACCCGCGCCTACCTGGCCCAGCGCCTGCAGGGCGCCGGCCAGGACATCGATCTGCTCGACGATGCGCAGATCGAGGAGATCCATCTCGACTCGGGCGGCTGGCCCGGCGGCATCAACCGCGCCGCCCGCGATGCGCTGGTCGAGGCGATGCTGGCCGACCGCGAGCCGGAAACCGCCGGCGAGCGCGGCAGCAGCCTGCCGAAGAAGCACCTGCTGGCGGTGGCGGTGGTGCTGGGCGGTCTGGCGCTGGCCTTCGTGCTCAAGAACGGCGACGAGCCGGCCCCGACGGCGCAGTCGCCCGTCGCCTCCGGCGAGCCGCTGGCGGCATCCGGCGACGCGCCGCCGAGTACCGGCCCGACCATCGAGTTCGCCGGCGGTCAGCCGGTGCCGCTGCCGCTGGTCGGTCAGGGGCAGCCGGTGCTGCGCGAGCCGCTGGCCCGCGAGGCCGGGCAGGCGGCGGTAGAGGAACTGGATGCCGCCAATGCCGCCATGCCGATCGCGGCGCCGCGTCCGGCCCCGGCCCAGCCGAGCCCTGCGCCTGCCCCGGCGGCACCTGCGCCCGCACCTGCCCAGGCTGCCGCGCCCATCGCTGCCCCGGTGGTCGCTCCGGCCCCGGCCCCCGCTCCGGCCGTCGCTCCCGCACCGAGCGTGGCCAGTCAGCCGCGTCCTGCTCCGGCGCCTGCTCCGGCCCCGACACCTGCCCCGGCGCCCGCCGCCAGTGCGCCGGCCGCCGGGGGCGTGCACAACGGCTGGTATCTGGGCCAGCCGGTCGGGCAGTACACCCTGCAGCTGTTCGGCACCAGCTCGGAGGCCGCCGCGCAGAGTCAGGTGCGCGAGGGCGGCGGCGAGTACCGCTACTTCCGCAAGCTGCACCAGGGCCAGCCGCTGTATGTGGTGACCTATGGGCGCTTCTCCTCCCCGGAGGCCGCCAAGTCGGCGGTGAGCGCGTTGCCGGCCCGCCTGCAGGCGGGCAAGCCGTGGCCGCGCACCTTCGCCAGCATCCAGCAGGAAATCCGCCAGGCCGGCCGCTAGACTGCCAGTAGCCGCGGGGCTGTGAAGAACCGGTGATGCGCCCTGCGCCTCACCGGTTTTCTTTTATAAACGCGACATTAAATTTTCGTTTTTGCGTCATTCTGTCTTTTTTCGGACACCCCGGCCGCGCTACAATGGCGCATCGCTTGTCGTGTCCCTGTGCGAAGAATCGCTGAATTTGCGGGGTTATTGCGGCATTTAGCCTGAATTAAGTAGAAGTTAGCCGGTGAGAGCGCCTATGAAAGCAGGTCTGTACCAACCCGAGCAATTCAAGGACAACTGCGGCTTCGGTCTGATCGCCCACATGCAGGGCCAGCCCAGCCACCATTTGCTGCAGACGGCCATCGAGGCCCTGACCTGCATGACCCACCGTGGCGGCATCAACGCCGACGGCAAGACCGGCGACGGCTGCGGCCTGCTGCTGCAGAAGCCCGACCGCTTCCTGCGTGTGCTGGCCGCTGAGCAGTTCGGCGTGCACCTGCCCGAGCAGTACGCGGTCGGCATGGTGTTCCTCAGCCGGGACGAGGCGCGTGCCGCCCGCGCGCGCGAGGCGCTGAACGCCGAGATCGCCGCCGCAGGCCTGACCCTGGTCGGCTGGCGCAGCGTGCCGGTGGACACTTCCGTGCTCGGCCGCCTGGCGCTGGAGTGCCTGCCGCGCATCGAGCAGGTGTTCGTCAGCGGCGAAGGCCTCGACGACGCGCAGATGGGCATCAAGCTGTTCTTCGCCCGCCGCCGCGCCGAGGTGGCGCTCAAGGACGACGCCGACTTCTACGTCTGCAGCCTGTCGGCCAAGGACATCATCTACAAGGGCCTGATGATGCCGGCGGATCTCGCCCGCTTCTATCCGGACCTCGGCGATCCGCGGCTGGAAACCGCCATCTGCGTGTTCCACCAGCGCTTCTCCACCAACACCCTGCCGCGCTGGCCGCTGGCCCAGCCGTTCCGCTTCCTGGCGCATAACGGCGAGATCAATACCATCACCGGCAACCGCAACTGGGCGGTGGCGCGGCGCAACAAGTTCGCCAACGAACTGCTGCCCGACCTGGAAAGCATCGCCCCGCTGGTCAACCGCACCGGTTCCGACTCCTCGAGCATGGATAACATGCTCGAACTGCTGGTTACCGGCGGCATGGACTTGTTCCGCGGCCTGCGCATGATCATTCCGCCGGCCTGGCAGAACGTCGAGACCATGGACGTCGAGCTGCGCAGCTTCTACGAATACAACTCCATGCACATGGAACCGTGGGACGGCCCGGCCGGCGTGGTGCTCACCGACGGTCGCCACGCGGTGTGCCTGCTCGACCGCAACGGTCTGCGCCCGGCACGCTGGGTCACCACCAAGAACGGCTACATCACCCTGGCCTCGGAAGTCGGCGTGTGGAACTACGCGCCGGAGGACGTGCTGGCCAAGGGCCGCGTCGGTCCGGGGCAGATCCTCGCCGTGGACACCGAGACCGGCCAGGTGCTGCACACCGCCGACATCGACAACCGCCTCAAGTCGCGTCACCCGTACCGCCAGTGGCTGCGCCAGAACGCCCTGCGCATCCAGGCCAACATGGACGAGGAGCACGGCGCCGCGGCCTACGACGCCGAGCAGCTCAAGCAGTACATGAAGATGTTCCAGGTCACCTTCGAGGAGCGTGATCAGGTGCTGCGTCCGCTCGCCGAGCAGGGCCAGGAAGCAGTCGGCTCGATGGGCGACGACACCCCCATGGCGGTGCTCAGCCAGCGCGTGCGCTCGCCCTTCGACTACTTCCGCCAGCAGTTCGCCCAGGTCACCAACCCGCCGATCGACCCGCTGCGCGAAGCGGTGGTGATGTCCCTGGAAACCTGCCTGGGCGCCGAGCGCAACGTCTTCGAGGAGTCCGCCGACCACGCCAACCGCGCGATCCTCAACACCCCGGTGATCTCGCCGGCCAAGTGGCACACTCTGATGACCCTCGACCGCCCGGGCTTCGAGCGCGAGATCATCGACCTCAACTACGAGGAAGCCGTCGGCCTCGAGGCCGCGGTGCGCGCCATCGCCGACCAGGCCGAGACCGCGGTGCGCGCCGGCAAGGTGCTGCTGGTGTTGTCCGACCGCCACATCGCCCCCGGCAAGCTGCCGGCCCACGCCGCGCTGGCGGTCGGCGCGGTGCACCACCGCCTGACCGAGAAGGGCTTGCGCTGCGACTGCAACATCCTGGTCGAGACCGCCACCGCGCGCGATCCGCACCACTTCGCCGTGCTGATCGGCTTCGGCGCCACCGCGGTCTATCCGTTCCTCGCCTACGAGGTGCTGGCCGACCTGATCCGCAGCGGCGAGGTGCTCGGCGACCTGCACGAGTCGTTCAAGCACTACCGCAAGGGCATCTCCAAGGGCCTGTTGAAGATCCTGTCGAAGATGGGCATCTCCACCGTCGCCTCCTACCGCGGCGCCCAGCTGTTCGAGGCCATCGGCCTGGCCGACGAGGTGGTCGGGCTGTGCTTCCGTGGCGTCGCCAGCCGCATCCAGGGCGCGCGCTTCACCGATCTGCAGGCCGAGCAGCAGCTGCTGGCCCGCGAAGCCTGGAACGCCCGCAAGCCGATCCAGCAGGGCGGTCTGCTCAAGTTCGTCCACGGCGGCGAATACCATGCCTACAACCCGGACGTGGTGCGCCTGCTGCAGGAGTCCGTGCAGCAGGGTGACTACGCGCGCTTCCGCGACTACAGCGCGCTGGTCGACCAGCGTCCGGTGTCGATGATCCGCGACCTGCTCAAGGTCAAGGTCGCCGAGCAGCCGCTGGCGCTGGAGGAGGTCGAGCCGCTGAGCGCCATCTTCAAGCGCTTCGACGCCGCCGGCATCTCCCTCGGCGCGCTGTCGCCGGAGGCCCACGAGGCGCTGGCCGAGGCGATGAACCGCCTGGGCGCGCGCTCCAACTCTGGCGAGGGCGGCGAGGACCCGGCGCGCTACGGCACCCTGAAAAGCTCGAAGATCAAGCAGGTGGCCACCGGCCGCTTCGGCGTCACCCCCGAGTACCTGGTCAACGCTGAAGTGCTGCAGATCAAGGTCGCCCAGGGCGCCAAGCCCGGCGAGGGCGGCCAGCTGCCCGGCGGCAAGGTCAACGGCCTGATCGCCCGCCTGCGCTACGCGGTGCCCGGCGTGACCCTGATCTCGCCGCCGCCGCACCACGACATCTACTCCATCGAAGACCTGGCGCAGCTGATCTTCGACCTAAAGCAGGTCAACCCGCAGGCGCTGGTCTCGGTCAAGCTGGTCGCCGAGCCGGGCGTCGGCACCATCGCCGCCGGCGTGGCCAAGGCCTACGCCGACCTGATCACCATCTCCGGCTACGACGGCGGCACCGGCGCCTCGCCCTTGACCTCGATCAAGTACGCCGGCAGCCCGTGGGAGCTGGGCCTGGCCGAGGCGCACCAGACCCTGCGCGGCAACGACCTGCGCGGCAAGATCCGCGTGCAGACCGACGGCGGCCTGAAGACCGGCCTCGACGTGATCAAGGCCGCCATCCTCGGCGCCGAGAGCTTCGGCTTTGGCACCGCGCCGATGATCGCCCTGGGCTGCAAGTACCTGCGCATCTGCCACCTGAACAACTGCGCCACCGGCGTCGCCACCCAGAACGACCAGCTGCGCAAGGACCACTTCATCGGCACCGTCGAGATGGTGATGAACTTCTTCACCTTCATCGCCGAGGAAACCCGCGAGTGGCTGGCGCGCCTCGGCGTGCGCAGCCTGGGCGAGCTGATCGGCCGTACCGACCTGCTCGAAGTGCTGCCGGGCGACACCGCCAAGCAGGGCAACCTCGACCTGACCCCGCTGCTCGGCAGCGACCACATCCCGGCCGACAAGCCGCAGTTCTGCGAGGTGGAGAAGAACCCGCCGTTCGACCAGGGCCTGCTGGCCGAGAAGATGGTCGAGATGGCCCTGCCGGCCATCCAGGCCAAGCGCGGCGGCGAGTTCGAACTGGACATCTGCAACTGCGACCGTTCCATCGGCGCGCGGATTTCCGGCGAGATCGCCCGCCGTCACGGCAACCAGGGCATGAGCGATGCGCCGATCCGCTTCCGCTTCAAGGGCACCGCGGGGCAGAGCTTCGGCGTGTGGAACGCCGGCGGCCTGCACCTGCACCTGGAAGGCGACGCCAACGACTACGTCGGCAAGGGCATGACCGGCGGCAAGATCGTCATCACCCCGCCGGCCGGCAGCGCGCTGCAGAGCCAGGAGTCGGCCATCGTCGGCAACACCTGCCTGTACGGCGCCACCGGCGGCAAGCTGTTTGCCGCGGGCACCGCCGGCGAGCGCTTCGCGGTGCGCAACTCCGGCGCCCACGCGGTGGTGGAAGGTACCGGCGATCACTGCTGCGAGTACATGACCGGCGGCTTCGTCTGCGTGCTGGGCAAGACCGGCTACAACTTCGGCTCGGGCATGACCGGCGGCTTCGCCTACGTGCTGGACCAGGACAACGGCTTCTTCGACCGCGTCAACCACGAGCTGGTCGACCTGCAGCGCATCAGCGGCGAGCCGATGGAGGCCTACCGCAGCCACCTGCAGCGCGTGCTGCGCGAATACGTGGCGGAAACCGGCAGCGCCTGGGGCGCCGAGGTGCTCGACAACCTCGACGACTACGTGCGCCGCTTCTGGCTGGTCAAGCCCAAGGCCGCGAGCCTCAAGTCGCTGCTGTCCAGCACCCGGGCCAACCCGCAGTAAGGCCGAGCCAGGCCGCCGGTCCCGCGCGAGGCGCGAGAACCGGCGGTCACCCTGATGAGTTTCGCAGCCGCGGGCGCCAGGCCCGGGGCTGCTGCAAAGAGGTTCTGATATGACTGAGCGTCTGCATAACGACTTCCAGTTCATCGAGGTCGGCCGCAAGGATCCGAAGAAGAAGCTGCTGCGCCAGCGCAAGAAGGAATTCGTCGAGATCTACGACCTGTTCAAGCCGGCGCAGGCCACCGAACAGGCGCACCGCTGCCTGGAGTGCGGCAACCCGTACTGCGAGTGGAAGTGCCCGGTGCACAACTTCATCCCCAACTGGCTGAAGCTGGTCTCCGAAGGCAACATCCTCGCCGCCGCCGAACTCAGCCACCAGACCAACACCCTGCCGGAAGTCTGCGGCCGCGTGTGCCCGCAGGACCGCCTGTGCGAGGGCGCCTGTACCCTGGCCGACGGCTTCGGCGCGGTGACCATCGGCTCGGTGGAGAAGTACATCACCGACACTGCCTTCGCCATGGGCTGGCGCCCGGACATGTCGAAAGTCGTGCCGACCGGCAAGCGCGTCGCGGTGATCGGCGCAGGGCCGGCTGGCCTCGGCTGCGCCGACGTGCTGGTGCGCAACGGCGTGACCCCGGTGGTGTTCGACAAGAACCCGGAAATCGGCGGCCTGCTGACCTTCGGTATCCCCGAGTTCAAGCTGGAGAAGAGCGTGCTGAGCCGCCGCCGCGAGGTGTTCAGCGGCATGGGCATCGAGTTCCGCCTCAACACCGAGGTGGGCAAGGACGTGACCATGGAGCAGCTGCTCGCCGAGTACGATGCGGTGTTCATGGGCATGGGCACCTACAACTACATGAAGGGCGGTTTCCCCGGCGAGGATCTGCCGGGCGTCTACGACGCGCTGGACTTCCTGATCGCCAACGTCAACCGCAACCTCGGTTTCGAGAAGTCGCCCGCCGACTTCATCGACATGGCCGGCAAGAAGGTGGTGGTGCTCGGCGGCGGCGACACGGCGATGGACTGCAACCGCACCTCGATCCGCCAGGGCGCCAAGAGCGTCACCTGCGCCTACCGCCGCGACGAGGAAAACATGCCCGGTTCGCGCCGCGAGGTGAAGAACGCCAAGGAAGAGGGGGTGAAGTTCCTGTTCAACCGCCAGCCCATCGCCATCGTCGGCGAAGGCCGGGTCGAGGGCGTCAAGGTCATCGAGACCCGTCTCGGCGAGCCGGACGCCCGCGGCCGCCGCAGCCCCGAGCCGATCCCAGGTTCCGAGGAGATCCTGCCGGCCGATGCCGTGGTGATCGCCTTCGGCTTCCGCCCGAGCCCGGCGCCGTGGTTCGAGCAGCACGGCATCCGGGTCGACGGCTCCGGCCGGGTGATCGCCCCGGAAGCCGGCCAGTTCAAGTTCCAGACCGGTAACCCAAAGATCTTCGCTGGCGGCGACATGGTGCGCGGCTCGGATCTGGTGGTCACCGCGATCTTCGAGGGCCGCCAGGCCGCCGAGGGCATCCTCGACTACCTGGGCGTCTGAGCGGCGGGCGCCCGGCGGCGCCTGACTCCGATCAATGCCCCACGCAAAGGCACGGCACCCGCCGTGCCTTTTGCTGTCCGCTTTGCGACAATGCCGCCCTGACTTTTGCCCGGAGGCCGTGATGACCGCCCTGAAGAACGACCGTTTCCTGCGCGCCCTGCTCAAGCAGCCCGTCGACGTCACCCCGGTGTGGATGATGCGCCAGGCCGGTCGCTACCTCCCCGAGTATCGCGCCACGCGGGCCAAGGCCGGCGACTTCGTCAGCCTGATGAAGAACCCCGAGCTGGCCTGCGAGGTCACCATCCAGCCGCTGGATCGCTATCCGCAGCTGGACGCCGCCATCCTGTTCTCCGACATCCTGACCATTCCGGATGCCATGGGGCAGGGCCTGTACTTCGAGACCGGCGAAGGTCCGCGCTTCCGCAAGGTGATCGGCAGCATGGCCGACATCGAGGCGCTGCCGATTCCCGATGCCGAACAGGATCTGGGCTATGTGATGGAAGCGGTGCGCACCATCCGCCGCGAGCTGAACGGTCGGGTGCCGCTGATCGGCTTCTCCGGCAGCCCTTGGACGCTGGCCACCTACATGGTCGAGGGCGGCTCCAGCAAGGACTTCCGCAAGTCCAAGGCGATGCTCTACGACAATCCGCAGGCCATGCATGCCCTGCTCGACAAGCTGGCCGCCTCGATCACCGTCTATCTCAACGGGCAGATCAAGGCCGGCGCCCAGGCCGTGCAGATCTTCGACTCCTGGGGCGGCGCGCTGTCGGCGGCGGCCTACCAGGAATTCTCCCTGGCCTACATGAAGAAGATCGTTGACGGTCTGATCCGCGAGCACGACGGTCGCCGCGTGCCGGTGATCCTGTTCACCAAGGGCGGCGGCCTGTGGCTGGAGTCGCTGGCCGACAGCGGCGCCGAGGCCCTGGGTCTGGACTGGACCTGCGACATCGGCAGCGCCCGCGCCCGCGTCGGCGCCAAGGTGGCCCTGCAGGGCAACATGGACCCCGCGGTGCTGTACGCCAAGCCGGCGGCGATCCGCGCCGAAGTGGCGCGGATCCTCGCCGCCTACGGTGCGGGCTCGGGGCATGTGTTCAACCTCGGTCACGGCATCACCCCGGAAGTCGACCCGGCCCACGCCGGCGCCTTCTTCGAGGCGGTACACGAGCTGTCGGCGCAGTACCACCGCTGAGTCCCGCGTCAAGCCACGAAGCCCGATCCGCTGATCGGGCTTCGTCGTTTCCGGGGTAAGGCCGCAGGTCAGCCCGGCGCCGCTTTGGGCGGCAGCCGCGACAGGTGCAGCGCCACCAGCAGCGCCACGCCGAGCAGCGCGGCAATGAAGCCGGCGACGCCGTTCCAGCCGGCGTGGGCCCAGAAGAAGCCGCCGGCGGTGCCGGCCACGCTGGAGCCCAGGTAGTAGCTGAACAGGTACAACGACGAAGCCTGGCCGCGGGCGCGCAGGGCGCGGCGGCCGACCCAGCTGCTGGCCAGCGAGTGCGCGGCGAAGAAGCCGAAGGCGAACAGCAGCATGCCGCCGAGCACCAGCAGCAGCGGCCCGGTCAGGGTCAGCAGGGCGCCGGCCAGCATCAGCAGGATCGCCGGCCAGAACACCCGGTGGCGACCGAGGCGGTCGGCCAGCACGCCGGCCTGGGTCGAGCTGTAGGTGCCCGACAGGTAGACCACCGAGAGCAGGCCGACGAACGCCTGGCTCATCCCGTAGGGCGCCTCCAGCAGGCGGTAGCCGATGTAGTTGAACAGGGTGACGAAGCCGCCCATCAGCAGGAAGGCTTCGAGAAACAGCCAGGGCAGGCCGCGGTCGGAAAAGTGCAGGCGCAGCCCCTCGACCAGATTGGCCAGGCTCAGCGGTGTCGGCCGGAAGTGCCGCGAGTCCGGCAGCAGGCGCCAGAACAGCAGCGCGGCGCCGAGGCCGAGCAGCCCGAGGCTGGCGACCGCCGCCTGCCAGGAGACGAAGTCCACCAGCACGCCGCTGAGCAGCCGCCCGCTCATCCCGCCCAGGGCGTTGCCGGAGATGTACAGGCCCATGGCCAGGCCCAGGTGCGGTGGATGGATCTCCTCGCTGAGGTAGGACATCGCCACCGCCACCAGGCCGCTGAGCGCCAGGCCGACCAGCGCGCGCATCAGCAGCAGGGTTTCCCAGCTGGGCATCAGCGGCGCCAGCAGGGTGCACAGCGCGGCGGCAAGCAGCGCGGCGACCATCACTGGCTTGCGCCCGACGGCATCCGACAGCGGGCCGGTGAACAGCAGGCCGACGGCCAGGGTCACGGTAGAGATCGACAGCGCCAGGCTGCTCTGCGCCGCACTCAGGGCGAAGGCGGCGGAGAACACCGGAAGCATCGGCTGCACGCAGTAGAGCAGGGCGAAGGTGGCGAAGCCGCCGGCGAACAGCGCCCAGTTGGTGCGGCGGAACAGGCGCGTGCCCTTCTCGATGTAGGCCGGGGGCGGGGAGTCGTGTCGGTCTGCCGGAGCGGCCAGGGTGTGCATCGGGAGCCTCGCGAAGCGTGCGGCCGGCGGCGGGGGCGCCGGATGCCGGCAAGCATAGGGGAGGCGATATTCTTCGCTCCAATATATTATTCGACTCGTCTGATAGGTATGGCGAATCAATCATGGAGCTTAGGCACTTGCGCTACTTCGTCGCCGTCGCCGAGGAACTGCACTTCGGTCGCGCGGCACTGCAACTGGGCATCTCCCAGCCGCCGCTGAGCCAGCAGATCCAGGCCCTGGAGGACGAGCTGGGCGTGCGCCTGCTGGAGCGCACCAATCGCCGGGTGGCGCTCAGCGAAGCCGGCCGGCTGTTTCTGGTCGAGGCCCGTGCAGCGCTGGCCCAGGTCGACAAGGCGGTGGCCGTGGCGCGCCGTGCCCAGCGCGGCGAGCTGGGCGAGCTGAAGGTCGGCTTCACCTCCTCGGCGCCCTTCACCTCGACCATTCCGCGCGCCATCCAGGCGTTCCGCCAGGCCTGCCCGGAGGTGCATCTCGACCTGCACGAGCTGAGCAGCCGCGGGGTGGCCGAGGCGGTGTACGAGCGGCGCCTGGCGGTGGGGATGATCCGCCCGCTGGCGCTGCCCGAGGGCATGACGGCGCTGGAACTGTTCGCCGAACCGCTGGTGGCGGTGCTGCCGGCCGGCCACCGGCTGGCGGCGGCGGACGCGGCGCTGACCCTGTGCGAACTGGCCGAGGAGCCGTTCGTGTTCTTCCCGCGCACCTTCGGCACCGGCCTCTACGGCCAGCTGCAGCAACTGGCGCGGGCCGCCGGCTTCTCGCCGCGCATCGTCCAGGAAGCCAGCGAGGCGATGACGCTGATCGGTCTGGTCGCCACCGGCCTGGGCGTCACCGTGCTGCCGGCCTCGTTCAGCCGCATGCGCATCGACGGCGTGGTCTGGCGCACCCTCGCCGACCCCGGCGCCAGCACCGCGGTGTGGCTGGTGCGCCGCGAGGACGAGGCATCGCCGCTGGTGGGGCGATTTGTCGAGTTGCTGGAGGCCGAGGCGCAGCGCAGTCGACTGCAGGCAGGTGCAGTTGGTGGGCGTTCCGCCTGATTTCCCGGTAGCACCTTTTATTACTCGCTGACTGTCGGTGCCGTGGCCGGTAGCGCCGGAGCTGCGCTAGCAGGGACACGGCGTGGCGTGTTGCCGATCTGCGCCAGCAGCCGGTCGATGACCGGATCCACCTTGGTACCCTGCCAATTCAGCAGCGAGTACCGTGCAGGTGGTAGTCGGCGCGTGCTACCTCGCGTCGTTCCGGGCCTAGGATCCGCGTCAGGTAGGGCACCACGTACCAAGAGCGTCTGGTGCTGTAGCTCAGGATGTAGTTGCATCCCACGCGCTGCGGCTTGGTATGCACGCAGGTCTCGATACCGTGACGGGCGAAGCCGGCGCGCAGCACCGGAACGAAATTGCCTTGGGGTTCTCCTCGATGCAGACATGGTTTGGCGCAACCTGCAGAGGGGAAGTCTGCACCGCTCTGTACAGCCTGTCAGTACTGCGGCAGCCGGCAGGGTGGTAGAAAGAAGCGAGTGTGATCTTTTTGTCGACATGTCCTTTGTCGGGTGGAGCGGTTGCATGGAGCCGGGGTAGCCGTGCCGGAATCTCCGGCACGGCTTGCGCTCAGGGGTGTACCAGTGCGCGAACCACCTGAACCAGGGTGGCGCGTTGCTCCTCAGTGAGAGATTCGCGATAGGCCGGCATGGCGCCGGGGCCTTTGTCGATCGCGTGCAGGATCTCGGCATCGCTGCGCTTGTCCTGCCAAGTGCGGTCGCTCAGGTTCTCGGCGCGGAACAGCCAGCCGCGCCAGGTTTTGCCACGGCCTTCGTCGCCGTGGCACTTGGCGCAGTACTGGCGATACAGCGCCCGGCCGTCGTCGGCGAGCGCCGTCTGGCCGGCGAGCAGGGCGGCAGCGAGCAGCGCAGCTACCGGAAGGCGCTTAGCGGACATTGGCTAGGTCTGCCTTGAGTGCGACGCCGGCCATGATGGCGCCGGCATGGCATTCGTACTTCTGGCGATCCTTGTACTCGACGTGCTGGTAGTTGCTGGTGATGTTCACCACGGCATTGGCGCCTGCCGCCTTGGCGGCATTCTGCATGGCGATCAGCGCCGACTGCAGGGCCCAGCTGCAGGCCGCCTCGTCGGTCTTGTTGAAGGCGTTGGTCTTCTTGCTGGTCGACACGCCGCTGCGTACGATCTTGGCGCCGGCCGGAGCGCTGGCCAGGTAGAACTTCACGCTGCCGTCGAGGCGGCCGGCATTGGTGGCTTCCTGAACCACGCTGGCGAAGTCGAGGTGGTGGGTGGTGTCACGCGCCTGGCTGATACCCGGCAGGGCGGCGAGGAGCAGGGCGGCAGCGGTCAAGCCTTTAAGTTGCATGGTCGTCTCCTTGACGAAGTGGCGGCCGGGCCGGCATGGCCGCGGCCAGCAGGGTATTCCGTCGGTTCAGCGCCAGCGGCGGAAGATCAACGAGGTGTTGACCCCGCCGAAGGCGAAGTTGTTGTTCATCACGTATTCGTGGCTCATCCGCCGCGGCTCGCCTTGCAGATAGTCGAGTTCGCCGCAGCGCGGGTCGATGTTGTCGAGGTTGAGGGTGTGGATGTACTGGTCGCGGTTGAGCATCTCGATGCTGAACCAGGACTCCAGCGCCCCGCAGGCGCCGAGGGTATGGCCGAGGTAGCTTTTCTGCGAGCTGATCGGCATGCGCGGGCCGAACAGGCTGCTGGTGGCCTGGGTTTCGGCGATATCGCCTTGCTCGGTTGCCGTGCCGTGGCCGTTGACGTAGCCGATGGCGTCGGCCGGCAGCTCGGCATCTTCGAGTGCCAGTTCCATGGCGCGGCGCATGGTCGCCTGCTCGGGCTTGGTGACGTGCTGGCCGTCGGCGTTGCTGCCGAAGCCGACGATCTCTGCGTGGATGCGTGCGCCGCGGGCCAGGGCGTGCTCCAGCTCCTCGAGCACCAGCATGCCGGCGCCCTCGCCGATCACCAGGCCATCGCGGCCGACGTCGTAGGGGCGTGGCGAGCTGTGCGGTGCGTCGTTCTTCAGGCTGGTCGCGTACAGCGCGTCGAACACCATGGCCTCGGTCGGGCACAGCTCCTCGGCACCGCCAGCGAGCATCAGCGGCAGGCGGCCGTATTTGATCGCCTCGTAGGCGTAGCCGATGCCCTGGCTGCCGCTGGTGCAGGCGCTGGAAGTGGGGATCATCCGCCCGGTGAGGCCGAAGAAGATGCTGATGTTGGCCGCGGTGGTATGCGGCATCATGCGCACGTAGGAGTTGGCGTTGAGGCCATCGGCTACCGAGTTGAGCAGCATGTTGCCGAACGCCTTGATATCCTCGGTACTGCCGGTGGACGAGCCGCAGGCCACACCCATGCGTCCGTCGCGGATGCTCGTATCGTCATGCAGGCCGGCGTCGGTCAGCGCCCGCTCGGCGGCCAGCACCACCATGCGCGACACTCGGCCCATGCTGCGCAGCTGCTTGCGGGTCCAGTGTGCCGGTACCTGGAAATCGTCGATCGGCCCGCCCAGACGGGTGTTCAGTTCGCTGAAACGCTCCCACTCGGGCATATGGCGGATGCCGCTGCGGTTGGCGCAGAAGTTGCCGTGCAGGGTCGCCCAGTCGTTGCCCAGGGCGGTGATGCCGGCCATGCCGGTGACCACCACGCGTCTTGGCTTGGCCATCAGCACAGCCCTCCGTTGACCGCGATGACCTGGCGGGTGATGTAGGCCGCCTCCTCTGACATCAGGAAGTTGACCAGTCCGGCGACTTCCTCGGGGGTGCCCATGCGCTGCGCCGGGATCATCTTGAGCATCTCCTCGACCGGCACGTGCTCGTCGAGCATGGCGGTGTCGATCAGCCCGGGCGCCACGCAGTTGACCGTGATGCGGCGTTTGCCCAGCTCGATCGCCAGGGCCTTGGCGGCGCCGATCACCCCTGCCTTGGAGGCGCTGTAGTTGACCTGGCCGCGGTTGCCGATCAGCCCGGATACCGAGGTGATGCAGACGATGCGCCCGGGCGCGCGGCGGCGCACCATCGGCATGGTCAGCGGGTGCAGCACGTTGTAGAAGCCGTCGAGGTTGGTGCGCAGCACGCGGTCCCAGTCCTCGCCTTCCAGCGCCGGGAAGGCGCCGTCGCGGGTCAGGCCGGCGTTGCAGACCACTCCGTACCAGGCGCCATGGCGTTCGATGGCGGCCTCCAGTTGGGTGCGGGCGGCCTCGCGGTCTGCCACGTCGAACTGCAGGATGTCGGCGTCGCGGCCCAGCGCGGCGATTTCGGCGGCGACCGCCTCGGCTTCGCTGCGACCGCTGCGGCAGTGCAGGGTGAGGTCGTAGCCGGCGCGCGCCAGGCGCAGGGCGATGGCGCGGCCGATGCCGCGGCTGGAGCCGGTGACCAGAATGCGTTCAGTCATGGACGGGGTCCTGGAGATAGCGGGCCGCCTGCGGCGGCCGGAATACGTTAAGGCGGGCTTCGACATGGATGCCCGGGCCGAGCAGCCGGCACTCGAACACGCCCATGCCGCTGTCGTCTTCCAGCGAGCGGCTGGCCTGGATGCGCAGTTCGCTGCCGGCGGGGAAGTGGTCGACGTTGCACTGGTAGCTGCGTGTGCCGAGTAAAAAGCCCAGCTCCACCGGCAGCCCGGCGCGGCGTGCGCGGCAGCCGGCGTAAGCGGCGACGCTCTGCGCCATCAGCTCAATGCCGACCCAGGCCGGCAGGCTGCCGTCGGCGCGGTTGAACAGGCCGCCGTTCCGCACGGTAAGGCGGGTCTCGATGCGCTCCTCGTCGCAGTGCTCGATGGCGTCGAGCAGGATCATGTTGCCGGCGTGCGGCAGCAGCTCGGCGAGGGACCAGGGGATCATCAGGGTTCTCCGAGAATCAGGCTGACATTGCTGCCGCCGAAGGCGAACGAATTGCTCATCAGCCGGAGCGGCGCGCCGGCCGGCAGCCGCGTGGCGCAATCGGCGAGGCGCAGGCGCGGCAGTTGCGGATCGGCATAGCCGTCCCATACCTGCGGGATCAGCCGGCGCTGGGGATTGTATGTGGCGTCCAGGCTCAGCCAGCAGAAGGCCGCCTCGAGGGCGCCGGCAGCGCCGAGGGTGTGTCCGGTCAGCGGCTTGCTCGACGAACAGGGTACACCCTCGGGGAACACCGCGGCGGTGGCCAGGCTCTCCATCGCGTCGTTGTGCGCGGTGGCGGTGCCGTGCAGGTTCAGATAGGCGATCTCGTCGGGCTGCAGGCCGGCGTCGGCCAGCGCCGCACGCATCGCGGCGATGGCGCCGAGGCCCTCGGGCTGCGGCGCGGAGATGTGGTAGGCGTCGGAACTGGCGCCGGCGCCGAGCAGCGCCAGCGGTGCCGGCTCGCGGCTCATCAGAAACAGCGCGCTGGCCTCGCCGATGTTGATGCCGCGGCGGTTGGCGGAGAACGGGTTGCAGCGCTCGCTGGAGACTGCCTCGAGGGCGCCGAAGCCATTGAGGGTCAGTGCGCACAGCGAGTCGACGCCGCCGCACAGCACCGCGTCGCAGATGCCCAGGCGCAGCAGGCGGCGCGCGGCGAGCAGCGCGCGGGCGCTGGAGGTGCAGGCGGTGGAGATTGCGTAGGCCGGGCCGCCGAGGCCCAGGTGGGCGGCGAGGAAGGCCGCCGGCGCCGCCAGCTCCTGCTGGCCGTAGTGGTAGTCGGGCGGGAACTGACCATCCTGCAGCTGCGCAGCGATGCCGAGTCCCGCCTCGTGGATGCCGCTGGTACTGGTGCCCAGCACTACGCCGATGCGCGCTGCGCCGTGGCGGGCGATGGCGGCGGCGATCTCCGCGCCGATCTCTTCGGCGGCGGCCAGCAGCAGGCGGTTGTTGCGCGTGCGCCAGGCCGGCGGACAGTCGGTCGGCAGGTCCGGCAGCGCGGCGTCGACCGCGCCGACCGGCAGCGCAGCGTCCAGCCAGTCGGCGCGCGGGCGGACGCCGCCGGCATCGCCGGCGAACAGCCGGGCGGCGACTGCCGCCTTGCCGCTGCCGAGTGCGCAGGTCAGGCCCAGGGCGTTGAGATAGGCGGTCATGGCGCGGTTCCTTGCAACGGGCGCACCCGGTAGGCGCGGCCTGCGCCGAGCTCCAGGGTGAATTCTTGTGGGGTGCGGTAGTTCACCTGCCAGCGGTGCCTGCCGTCAACCGCCATGCATCGATGGTCGGAGTCGGCCTGCCACGCCTCGGCCGGCCATAGTGCCGGCAACTGTGCGCGCGGCGCCAGGGCGAACAGCAGTGCGGCGAACAGCTCGCGGGCCTCGGGGTTGGGCGGCAACAGGCCGTCATTGTGCCACTGGCCATCCTCCAGCAACTGGCGGGCCAGCGGCAGGCCGAGCGGGTCGAGCAGGCTCCAGCGCAGGCCGCGGCCCTCGTCCTGCAGCACCAGCAGCCAGTCCTGCACCTGCCCGGCGTCCTGCCGCTGTACGTGCAGGGTCAGCGGCAGCGCCAGCTGTGGTGCCTGCGCGGGCAGCGGCGCCCGGCTGGCGCAGCCGCCGAGCAGGAGCAGCAGCGCCAGCAGCAGGACGCTGCTGCGCATGCGGGCGGGGTCAGGCCGGCGCACAGATCTGCGCCAGCACGCCGAGGCGGCGGCGGGATTCGGCAACGTAGGGATTGTTCTGGTCCCAGGCGTAGCCGGCGAGGATCGAGCAGACCATCCGGCGGATCTCTGGCTGGGCCTTCTCGTAGTAGATGACGTCCTGGAAGCTGCCGTCGTACCAGCCCTCGACATAGGTGCGGAAGGTGTCCACGCCGCGCTTGAGCAGCACGGCGAACTCGGCTTCCCAGTCCACCGTCTCGCCGCCGAGCTGACGGTGCAGCAGGGCGGCGGCCATGCTCGACGAGCGCATGGCGATGGTCACCCCGGAGGAGAACACCGGGTCGAGGAACTCGGCGGCGTTGCCGAGCAGGGCGAAGCCCGGACCGTGCAGGGCCTTGACGTTGGCCGAGTAGCCGTCGATCAGCCGCGCCGGGGTGTCCCACACGGCGTTCTTGAGGATGCGCCGGAGGTTTGGCGCCTCGCCGACGAACTCCTTGAGGCAGGCGTCGAGATCCACCGGGCGGCCCTCGTAGCGCTCGGCGGCGGCGACTACGCCCAGCGAGCAGCGGCCGTTGCTGAACGGGATGGTCCAGTACCAGACGTCGCGTAGCTCGGGGTGGGTGGTGATGAGGATCTTCTCGCGGTCGAAGCGCGGATCGTCGATGCGGTCCTCGATGTGGGTGAACACCGCCCGGCGCACCGGGAAGCAAGACGGCGCCTCCAGATCGAGCAGGCGCGGCAGCACCCGGCCGTAGCCGCTGGCGTCGAGGACGAAGGCGCAGTCGATGGCGTACTCGCTGCCGTCGGCGCGGCGCACCTGCAGCTGCGGGCGGGCGCCGGCGAAGTCGGCGGCGATCAGCTCCTCCTCGTAGCGGATCTCCACGCCCTGCAGTTCGGCCTGGTCGGCCAGCAGCTTGTCGAAGGTGGCGCGCTGCACCTGGAAGGTGCTGCCGTGGCCGGCGGTGAACTTGTCGCGGAAGTCGAACTCGGTGTAGCGCTCGTCGCAGCCGAAGGCCGCGCCGTGCTTGACCTGGAAGCCGGCGGCCTGCACCGCCTCGAGCATCCCGGCCTCCTCGATGAAGTCCAGGCAATGCGACAGCAGGCTCTCGCCGATGGAGAAGCGCGGGAAGCGCTGGCGCTCCAGGATCAGCACGTCGTGGCCCTTACGCTTGAGCAGCGCGCCGGCGATGGCGCCGGAGGGGCCGGCACCGATGATCACGACTTGACGTTGTTGCAGTTCATGCAGCGCCATAGGGGCTCCTTGCCTGAGGTTGTCTTATGCAGCGGGGGGCGATGCCGGGAATGGCCGGCAGCAGGGTGGAAACCAGGCTCATCAGCAGCAGGGCGAAATACACCGCCGGCGAGATGACCTGCTGTGCCAGCAGCAGGTTGAGAAAGACGATTTCGGTCAGCCCGCGGATGTTCAGCAGCAGGCTCTCGCGCCACTTGCCGGCGACGTCGCCCGGGCCGCCGGCCCAGCGCAGGCCCAGCCAGTTGCCGGCCAGCTTGCTGACGATCGGCAGCAGCACCAGCGCCAGCAGATGGCTGGCCGAGTAGCCGGCGACGGCCTGCTGGAAATCGACCTGGAGGATGCCGTAGCTGAGCAGCAGCGGGATCGCCAGGTACTGCTGCAGCCACTGCCAGTGCGCCGGACGTAGCGGCAGCTGCAGCGGCAGGCCCAGCCGGGCCAGGCACAGCAGGTAGCCGATGCCGAACAGCAGGGCGTTGCCGCCCAGTTGCTGGAACGCCAGCATCAGGGCGAAGAACGGCAGGCTGTAGCCCAGCGGGCGGCGCAGGCCGCAGCGGTGCAGCGCCAGCGGCAGCAGGGCGGCGAGCAGGGTGAGCAGCAGCATCAGCGGGCGGCCGCCGCCCTGGGCCAGGGCGAACAGTCCCCAGCAGGCCAGGTCGATGAGGATCGCGCTCTGCAGCAGGCGCCGGCTGGCGTCCGCGGCATAGCCGATGCTGCGCAGGTAGAGGTGCAGGATCGGGATGGCGCTGAGGGCGAACAGCAGGCCGAGGGCGAGGCGCGCCAGCCAGCCGTCCAGCGCCAGCAGCCAGATGGCGCTGGCCAGGCCGCAGAGGAACGGCACCAGGAAGCTCGGCAGAGCGATCTTCAGGCTCGGCAGGCTGACCTCGAGCTCGATCACGTCGCCGAGGATGTGGCCGAGCAGCAGCGCGAAGCACAGGCCGTAGAGCAGCTCCAGCCAGGCCGGAGCGACCAGCGCGGCCTGGCTCAGCGCGCCGTCGGCGGGCAGTCCGTAGAGCGTCAGCAGCGGCAGGCCGAGGCAGGCCAGCAGTAGCTGGCTGACGATCGGCAGCAGACCGAGCGCGCGGCCGAGGCGCGCGGCGCCGGCGTACAGCAGCGGCAGCGCCAGCCAGCAGAGCAGGACGGTCATGCCTGGGTCTCCGTGGCGGTCGGCGCGGCCCAGGGCGCCAGCAGGAAGCTGAACACCAGGCCGAGACTGACGGTGAGGCCGAAGCTGGCGATCGCCGGCGTAGCGGACAGCGCCAGCAGGCCGAACGACAGCCAGGTGGTGACGGCGGCCAGCAGGGTGCCGAGCAGGCTGGTGGCGGCGCCGCCGACCCGCTCGCGCATGATGATCGCGTAGTCGACGCCGATGGCGGTGACCAGCAGCAGGCCGAACAGCGCGAACAGGGTCAGCGGCTGGCCGAGCCAGCCCAGGCAGGCCAGCGCCGCCAGCGCGGCGAGCAGCGAGATGGCGAGCACCCGCGCCGCGCCGCGCCAGCCGAACGGCAGGCACAGCAGCAGGAAGATCAGCAGGCTGGCCAGCAGCTTGAGCTGCACCGCGCTGCGCTGGGTGGCGGCGAACTGGCGGTTCAGCTCGGCGGGGCGGTCGACCAGCTGCACGCCGGGCAGGCCCGCGGCCTGCGTCGCCAGCGCCGCGCTGTCGCCCAGCCCGCGCAGGCTGACCAGCGCCGCCACGCCGTCCGCCGTGGCGCCCAGCCACAGTGGTCGCCACGGCTCGCCCAGCGGGCCGGCCAGCGCCTGTTCGATGTCCGCTGCGGGCAGCGCCTGCAGTTGCGCCAGCTCGGCCTGCAGCGCCTCCGGCGGCACGCCCAGCGCCTGTAGCGGCGCGCCGGCCGCCGCCAGGGCCGGCAGCGCCTGGCGCAGGCGCTGCTGCTCGGCGGCCGGGGCGAGCAGCTGGCTGAGCGCCAGATAGCCGTGCAGCTTGCCGGCGGCGACCAGCCGGTCGAGGCGTTCGGCCAGCGCGGCCTGGCGCTGCAGCAGCTGCTCCTGGTCGGCGGCGCGCACCAGGAAGAACTGGCTGGTGGGCTGCAGGCCGGTGATCGCGGCGATGGCGCGGGCCTCGCCGAGCAGTTGCGGCGAGCTGCTGACCCACTGGCGCAGGTCGTCCTTGAGCGACAGCTGGGTCAGCCCGCCGAGGCAGAACAGCCCCAGCGCGGCGAGCAGCCAGGGCGTGGCCAGGCGTTGCAGCAGCGCGGCGCGCAGGGTGAGCAGGCGCTCGGCCAGGCGCAGCGGCGGCGTCCACGGCTGCAGCGGCTGGCTGCCGAGCAGCGCCGGCATCAGGCACACCGTGCACAGCCAGGCGCCGAGCAGGCCGACGCTGGAGAACAGCGCCACCTGGCTGAGCGCCGGGAAGGGCGTGAGCGCCAGCGCCAGGTAGCCGATGGCGTTGGTCAGCAGGCCGAGGGTCAGCCCCGGCAGGGTGGCGCGCAGCGCCTGCCAGGGCCGCCAGGGCTGCAGGCTCCAGCTCTTCGACAGGTAGTGCAGCGGGAAGTCGATGGTCACCCCGATCAGGCTGGCGCCGAGCACCAGGGTCAGCACGTGGATCTGGCCGAACAGGGCGACGCAGGCGCTCAGCCCGGCGAGGCTGCCGACCAGCGCCGGCAGCAGCGCCAGCAGCACGCGCGGGCGGCGGAACAGCAGCAGGGTCAGCAGCAGCGCGCCGCCGGCGGCCAGGCCGCCGAGCCAGGCGCTTTCCCGGCGCGCCTGCTGCTGGCCGTGGGCGGCGTGCAGCAGGCCGCCGGCGGCCAGCAGTTCGCCGCCGGCGGCCGCGACCTGCGCGCGCGCGGCGTCGACCCGGGCGGCCACGTTCAGCGGCAGGTCGAGGTCGAAGGCGTCGCTGCGGGTCTGCGCGCGCAGCAGGCGCCAGCGCTTGCCGTCCCGCTCGGCGAGCAGCCCGCCGTCCGCCGCCGGCTGGACCCGCCCGGCGCCGGGCAGGCCCTGCTGGATGCGCGCGGCGAGGCCGAACCAGTCCTGCTCGACGGCGAGCAGGCCGCTCGCCTGGAAGGGATCGAACAGCGCCTGCACGCGCTGCGCGACGAACGCCTCGGGCTGTTCGAGCAGCAGGCGGCGGTCGGCGGCCGGCAGCAGCGCCAGGCGGCCGTCGAGCAGTTGCCGGCGCAGCGCCGGCAGGTCGGCGTCGAGTTGCCACTGCACCTGGCGGAACAGCCCGCTGGCCTGCCAGGCCGCGCCCAGCTCGGCGACCAGCGCCTGGGCGCGGGCCTCGTCGGGATGCTGCAGCAGCACGATCAGCTCGCGGTTGAGCGGCTCCTGCACGCGCTGCTCGGCCTGTTGCAGCAGCGCGTCGCCGCTGCCGGCCGGCAGCAGCTCGAGCAGGCTGGCGCTGAGCGGCGCGCCGTGCCGCCACTGCCAGGCGGCCAGCGCCAGCAGCAGCGCCAGCAGCGCGGCGAACAGCCAGGGCAGGCGCTGTTCGAGGCGTCCGGGCAGGGCGGGCGTGTCAGTCGGCGAAGGCATGGCGCTCGGCATCGCTCAGCTCGGCGGCGGTCTGGCTGTCGCTCAGGCGCAGACGGGTGTGGTCGCCCTGGGTCTCGTACAGGGCGATCTCCTCGACCAGCGCGCCGCCGCGGATCTCGATGCGGCTGAAGATCTGCTGCAGCAGGGCGCTGCGCGGGGTCAGGCGCAGCTGCCAGGCGTCGGCCCGGCCCTGCAGGTCGAGGGCGAAGTCGCGCTGCAGGGCCTCGCTGTCGCCCTGCAGCACGGCGAGGAACAGGCGCTGCTGCTGGCTGCCGTGGGCCTGGCTGCCCTGCGCCTGCCAGCCCTGCGGCGTGCGCCGGGCGATGCCGGCGGCGCCGATGCGGTAGTCCTGGGCCAGCGGCCGCTCGAGCAGCCAGAGCAGGCCCTGCTCGCGGGCGAGGACGAAGCGGCCGCTGCTGCTCAGCGGCTGGGGCAGGGCGCGCAGGTGCTTGTCCTGAACGAACTGGCCGCGCACCACCGCGGGGGCGCCGAGCTGCTGCTGCAGCGCGGCCAGGTCGAAGGCGCAGGCCAGCGCCGGCAGCAGCGCCAGGCCGGCGAGCAGCGCGCGCAGCAGTCGCCTCATGCCTCGAGCGCCCGCTGCACGCAGGCGACCAGCGCCGGCGGCGAGACCAGCTGCATCTCGCCCGTGGCGATCTCCACCGCCACCTGCACCGAGCTGCCGCGGGTCAGCCGCTCGCCGCTTTCGGCGTCGCTGATCAGGTAGTGGATCTTCAGGCGGTTCTCCCACTCGACCAGCTCGGCGCGCACGCGGATGGTCTGGCCGAAGCGCGCGCTGCGGATGTAGCGCAGCTGCAGGTCGATCACCGGCCAGCCGTAGCCGGCCTCGCGCATCTGCACATAGTTGTGCCCGAGGCGGTCGAGCAGGGCGCAGCGTGCGACCTCGAAGTACTTGACGTAATGGCCGTGCCAGACGATCTCCATGCTGTCGACGTCGAAGAACGGTACCTGCAGTTCGATCTCGGTGTGCAGCACGCCGCGACTACGCATACAGCCTCCAGTGGCGGGCGCGGATGCGGCTCAGGCACAGGCGCAGTTCGCCGTCGAGGGCGCGGTCTTCGATCACCGGCGGGAAGTCGGCGGCCAGCTGCGCGTGCATCTGCAGCAGCGGCGCCGGCAGTGCGCGCGCGCCCTGTTGCAGGCGCAGCCAGACGCCCTGGTTGGCGGCCAGCAGGGTGGCGGCGGCGACCTGTTCGGCCAGCTCCAGGCTGCGCAGCGCGTCGCGCGCGGCGATGGTGCCCATGCTCACCTTGTCCTGGTTGTGGCACTCGGTGGAGCGCGAGAACACGCTGGCCGGCATCGTGTTCTTCAGCGCCTCGGCGGTCCAGGCGCTGGCACCGATCTGCACCGCCTTGAAGCCGTGGTTGATCATCGCGGTGGCCGCCGGCGCGCCGGACAGGTTGCTCGGCAGGCCGTGGTTGTAGCGGCTGTCGACCAGCAGGGCGAGCTGGCGGTCGAGCAGGTCGGCGACGTTGCCGACCAGGTTCTTCAGGCTGTCCATGGCGAAGGCGATGTGCCCGCCGTAGAAGTGCCCGCCGTGCAGCACGCGCTCGGCCTCGGCGTCGATGATCGGGTTGTCGTTGGCGCTGTTCAGCTCGGTCTCGATGAACTGGCGCAGCAGGCCCAGGCTGTCGGCCAGCACGCCGAGCACGTGCGGCGCGCAGCGCAGCGAGTAGCGGTCCTGCAGGCGGTGCAGCGGCGCGGTCGGCGCGTCGATGGCGAGGTCTTCGCGGATCCGCGCGGCCACCTGCATCTGCCCCGGATGCGGCTTGACCTGGAACAGGCGCTCGTCGAAGTGCTCCGGGTTGCCCTCCAGCGCCACCACGTTGAGCGCGGTGATGCGCGTGGCCAGCCTGAGCAGGTACTCGGCGCGGGTCCAGGCCAGGCAGGCCAGGCCGGTCATCACCGCGGTGCCGTTCATCAGCGCCAGCGCCTCCTTGGGACGCAGGGTCAGCGGCTGCCAGCCCAGCTCGGCGTGCACCTCGGCGGCGCTGCGCTGCTCGCCGCGGTAGAGCACCTCGCGCTCGCCGGCCAGCGCGGCGGCGACGTAGGACAGCGGGGTGAGGTCGCCGCTGGCGCCGACCGAGCCTTCCTCGGGGATCAGCGGCAGCACGTCGTGGTCGAGGAACTGCTGCAGGCGCTCGAGCAGCTCGACGCGCACCCCGGAGACGCCGTGGCACAGCGACTGCAGGCGGGTGGCCAGCACCGCGCGGGTGGCCGGCGCGTCGAGCAGGCGGCCGAGGCCGCAGCCGTGGAAGGTGAACAGGTGGTGCGGCAGCGCCTCGACCTGCTCCAGCGGCACGCCGCGCTCGCAGGAGTCGCCGTAGCCGGTGGTGACGCCGTAGATCCCGCCTTCCCGGTCCAGCAGGGTGTCGAGGAACTGCGCGCCGCGGGCGATGCGCGCGCGGAAGGCAGCGTCGTCCTGCAGGTGGGCGCGCGCCTGGCGCTGCGCCAGGGCCACGACATGCTCGATGGTCAGCGGACGTTCGCCGAAGATAACCGGCTCAGGCTGGTAGGTCGTCATGGGTATTCCAGAAGGGGTAGAAGTTGAACCATTGCTCCGGCGCCTGCAGGCAGTAGTGCTGCAGGCGTTCGGCGTAGCGCTGCGCGCAGTCCTGGAGCACCGCCTCGCGGTTGCTGCGCTGCCAGCGGATGCTCTGCGCGAAGGGCTCGAAGCTGACCCGGTAGCGCCCGCCGCGCTTGATGCAGAACAGCAGGTTGACCGGACACTGCAGCAGCCCGGCGAGCAGCCAGGGGCCCTGCGGCAGCAGGGCGCGGGCACCGAGGAAGTCGACCGCGACGCTGCGCCCGCCGTGCAGGGGGATGCGGTCGCCGGCGATCGCCAGCCATTCGCCGCGCTCCAGGCGCTCGGCCAGTTGCAGCATGATCGCGGTGTCCAGCTCGCTGACCTGGATCAGCCGCAGCTGGCTGGCGCCGGCAGCACCAAGCAGGCGGTTGAAGCGTTCGGCGTGGCGGGTGTGCACCAGCACGTTCATCTGCACCCGGCCGCCGAGCTCGGCCAGCGCCCGGCACACCTCGAGGTTGCCCAGATGCGCGCCGACCAGCAGCTGGCCGCGCGGCGCCTGCAGCTGCTCGTGCAGGTTGGTGGGGTCGTCGATGTCGATGTCGGCCAGGCCGAGGCGCCCGCCCCAGACGTCGAGCTTGTCGAGCAGGGCGTCGGCGAAGGCCATGAACTGGCGGAACTGCGCGCGCAGCGTCGACGCCAGCTCGGCGCGGCCGCTGCAGCGCGCCAGATGGTCCTGGTAGTCGCGGATGCTGTGGCGGGCGCGGCGACCGAAGACGAAGAAGTAGCCGACGATCAGGTACAGCAGCGGCGTCAGCGCGCGGCGGCCGAGGGTGCGCGCCGCCCAGGCGGTCAGGCGCATCAGCAGGAAGCTGCCGCGCTCCTGCTCGGCGGCCCAGTGCTGGCGGGTCATCCGCGCCACCGGCGGGCGAGGATCAGCGGCGCGCGCAGCAGCATGCCGAAGAACAGCTTGGCGTGCATCTTCGAGATCAGCGCGTTGTCGTGCCACAGGCGGAAGTGCGACAGGCCGTCCAGCGGGTAGTGCACGCGGGTCGGCAGCCAGCGCATCGGCTGGTTGCGCCAGGCCAGGCGCACAAGGATCTCCGGGTCGAAGTCCATGCGCCGGCCCAGACGCACCGAGTCGATCAGCGCCAGGGTGGCCGGCAGCGGGTAGACGCGAAAGCCGCACATGCTGTCGCGGATCTGCAGCGACAGGCTGTTGATCCACACCCAGACGTGGGTCAGGTAGCGGGCGTACAGGCGGCCCTTGGGCACGCTGGCGTCGTACTGCGGGTAGCCGCAGACCAGCGCCTGCGGCTCGCGGCGCGACAGTTCGAGGAACGCCGCGACGGCGGCGAGGTCGTGCTGGCCGTCGGCGTCGACCTGCAGGGCATGGCTGTAGCCCAGGCGCGCCGCCTCGCGCAACCCGGCCATCACCGCGCCGCCCTTGCCCTGGTTGACCGGAAGGCGCAGCAGATGCACGTCGGGCTGCATGGCCAGGGCGTCCATCACCGCGGCGCAGGCGGCGCTGGAGGCGTCGTCGACCAGCACGCAGGGCAGGCCGGCATCCCGCAGGGCGGCCAGCACCTGGGGCAGGGCGTGCTCGTGGTTGTACACCGGGATCACCGCGCAGGGCTTATGCATCGGTCGCTCCGGCGAGCAGGATGCGGCCCGACGAGCAGGCCAGCTCGCCGTTGCGGAAGGCGAAGTGCAGCTTGCCGCGCTCGGCGTCGAAGCGCAGGGTCAGCTGCAGGCGATCGCCGGGGCGGATCAGCTGCTGGAACTTGAGCACCTCCATGCCGGCGAACAGCGGCGGCAGTTCGAGCACCTGGCGGGCCAGCTGCTGCGCCCAGTCGACCTGCACCACGCCGGGCAGCACCGGGGTCTGCGGGAAGTGGCCGCTGAAGTGCGCCAGATCGACCGGCACCTCCAGCTCCAGGCTCCACTGGCCGGCGTCCTCGCGCTGGCCGAGCAGCTCGGGCAGCAGCGGGCGCGGGCCTTCGAGCAGGGCCTGCAGCTCGGCCTGCGGCAGCTTGCCCTGGCTGTTCAGCGGCAGCCGGCGCACCAGCCGCCAGCGGCGCGGCAGGGCGACCGCCTCGCAGTAGCCGGCCAGATGCTGGCGCAGCGTCTCGGTCAGGCTGCGCCGCCCCTGGTTGCGCAGTGCGTGCAGGCCCTCGGCGCTCAGCGCGAGCAGCGCGCCGAGGTAGGCGCGGTTGTCCTCGATCAGCCCGAGGCGCGCCTCGGCGACCCACGGGTGCTCGGCCAGCGCCTGCTCGAGCATCGGCAGGGAGATGCGCTTTTCCTCCAGCTTGACGATGCGGTCGAGGCGGCCGAGCAGCTCGAAGCGGCCGTCTTCGTGCAGCTGCACGCGGTCGGCGGTCTGCTCGCAGTGGCCGGCCGGCAGCAGCGGCGAACGGATGTTCAGCGCGCCCTGGTCGTCCTGGCCCAGCTCGGTGCCGGCGAACGGCTGCCACAGGCGGCCGCCCTGGCGCCAGGCGATGCCGCCGGTTTCCGAGCTGCCGTAGATTTCCGTCGGATACTGGCCGAGCCGCTCGGCCAGCCACTGGCCGGCCTCGGCCGGCAGCGGGCCGCCGGAGGAGAACACCCGACGCACCCGGCGCAGCGCCGGCCAGTCGAGGTTGTCGGCCATGCGCTTGAGCAGCGCCGGGCTGGCCGCCCAGGCGAAACTGTCCTCGGCCAGGCTGGCCTGCTGCAGGTCCTCGGGGAACGCCAGCTGGCGGCGCAGGAACGGCCGCCCGGCGCACAGCGGCCAGAGCGCGCGGAACAGCAGGCCGTAGATGTGCTGGGTCGACACGCTGCCGACCATGCAGGCGCCGCCCAGTTCGGCGCCCCACTGCTGCTCGAGGCCGCGCACCTCGTTGGCCAGCTGCGCCAGCTGCTTGTCGATCAGCTTGGGCGCGCCGCTGGAGCCGGAGGTGCAGAGGGTCAGGCAGGGCGCGGCGGGGTCGAGCGCGGCGGGCGCCAGCGGCGTGCCGCACAGGTCGGCGACGCGCAGGTCGCCGGGCCGGTCGCTCAGCCACAGCTCGGCCTGGCCTTCCAGGCGCTGGCGGCTGTGCGTCTGCAGGTCGGCCGGCAGCAGCACGGCGACCCCGGCGCGCCAGGCGCCGAGCAGGGTGACGGCCAGCTCGGCGGCGTCCTCCAGATGCACGGCGATGCGCCGCACGCCGCGCGCCTGCAGGCCACCGGCGACGGCCAGGGCCTGGCGGCACAACGCGGCACGGCCCAGCTCCGGAGCGCGGGTGACCAGGCAGTCGGGGCCTGCCGGGCCATCCAGCAGCAGGCGTTGAAGATCGATCCAGCTCATGCAGGTTCTCGCATTTTTCGTTGCCGCAGCAGCCATTCGCCGCCCAGCAGCAGGCCCATCAGCAGGTAGGCGATCAGGCCGTTGTACAGCGTCCACCAGGCCAGCGGCGCCCACAGGGTCAGCAGCGCGGCGACCAGCCCGTTGCCGAGGAAGAAGGCGCACCACACCTGGGTCACCCGGCGGGTGTAGGGAATCGCCGCCGCCGGCAGCTCGGGGCTGCGCAGGCGCGCCAGGCGTTCGATCAGCGGCGGACCGTAGCGCAGGCTGAGGCCGAACACGGCGAGCAGCAGCGCGTTCATCAGTACCGGATACCAGCGCAGCAGCAGCGCGCTGTCGGCCAGCGCCAGCGTGGCGCAGAACAACAGGGCGGCGAGCGCCTGCCAGCGGCTGCCGGGCGCCGCAGGGCGCAGCAGCAGGCGCGCCAGCCACAGCGCGCCGAGCAGCAGGGCGAAGACGCGCGGCGACAGGTGTTCGATGCCGTAGTAGACGGCGAACGGGTAGCCCAGGCCGGCCAGCGCCAGGCACAGGCCGATCAGTCGACTCATGCCTCGACCAGGCGCGCCACCACCTCGACCACATCGCCGACGGTGCGCACCGCGCGGAACTCCTCGGCGGCGATCTTCTTGCCGGTCTGGCGCTTGATGTGGTCGATCAGGTCGACCGCGTCGATGCTGTCGATCTCCAGGTCCTCGTACAGGTTGGCGTCGAGGCTGATGCGCTCGGGCTCGATCTCGAACAGCTCGACCAGCGCCTCGCGCAGGGTGTTGAAGACGTCTTCGCGGCTCTGCATCACGGTCTCTCCTCAGGCGGCGCGGTGGGCGCTGACGTAGCTGGCCAGGTTGGCGACGCTGGCGAAGTGGCTGCGCACGTCCTTGGATTCGGCGTCGATCTTGATGCCGAAGCGCTTCTGGATGGCCAGGCCCAGCTCCAGGGCGTCCACCGAGTCGAGGCCGAGGCCGTCGCCGAACAGGCGCTGATCGTCGGCGATGTCCTCGGGCGTGATGTCCTCCAGGCCCAGGGCGTCGATGATCAGGTTTTTCAGTTCAAGTTCCAGGGTGCTCATCGAGGGCGAGTTCCTTTGTGAAGTGCTGGTGCAGATGGTCGTTGAGTTTGCGCGAGGCCAGCGGCGCCGGGCCGAGGGCGGCGAAGGCCTGCGGGTCGATATCGGCGCCGACGCGCAGCTGGAAATGGAAGCGCCGGTGCGGAATGCGGTACCAGGGCTCGGCCTTGGTCAGGGTCGTGGGGCTGACGCTGATGGTCACCGGGGTCAGCACCCGTGCGCCGCGCAGGGCGATGGCCGCGGCGCCGCGGTGAAACTGCGGCGGCTGGCCGGGCGTGGTGCGGGTGCCCTCGGGGAACACGATCAGCGTCTGCCCCTCCTGCAGCACCCGCGCCGCCTCCTCGAGCATGTCCAGGCTGCCGCTGTTGCCGATGTAGCGCGCCGCCTGCATCGGCTTGCGGGTGAAGGGATTGGCCAAGAGGCTCTGCTTGACCACGCAGTTGCTGTCGCGGATGAAGGCGAGCATCACCACCACGTCGATCAGCGAGGGGTGGTTGGCGATGATCATCTGCCCGGGGCGGCCGAGTCGCTCGGCGCCCTCGACGCTGAAGGTGAACACGCCGACGCCGCGCATGAAGCCGATGAACAGGCGGAACAGCCGGTTGATCGCCAGGCGCGCACGGCGCTGGTGGTGTGCCGCATCGCCGGGCAGCGCGGCGAGCAGTGGGAACACGGTCAGGCGCACCAGCAGGCTGGCCACGCCGAAGAAGGCGAAGCACAGACCGGTGGCCAGCAGGCGCCACCAGTAGGCGTCCTGACGCGGCTTCAGGGCTTGCGCTGCCAGGTCCATGCACGGTTCTTCCATGAATGACGGAATCCTGCGCCCTGGCCATGCAGGCAGTGCAGCAGTTCGAGGGCCGGCGGCCACCGCGGGTGCGGTTCGGCGCCGCTGGCGGCCTCCAGGCTCAGTCGCCAGGCGTCGCCGGGTTCGAGCAGCAGGGCCAGGGCGTGGGAGAAGGGCACGTCGTCGATCCACGGCCCGTAGGCCGGCGCCGGGCTTTCCTCGGCGACCACCAGCAGCACCGCGGGCGCGCCTTCGGCGAGCAGCGCGGCGGCTTCGAGGGCGGCGTGCTCGAGGCCGTCGCCCTCGCCGGCCAGCGCGCTCATCTCGCTGGTGTCGCCGCGCAGGATCGACCACAGGCCGATGATCGCGTTGTGCACCGAGAGGCTGAACTGGGTCGGCGACAGCGGCTCGCCGCGCGCCAGGTCGGCGAGGATGGCGTAGGTGCGCGGCGTCTCGCCGTGGCGCGAGACGAACAGCAGCGGCAGCGGCGCGCGCGCCCCGGCCAGCGGCCAGGCGACGCTGAACACCATGCGCGCCAGCGGGCTGAGACGGCGGCGCTGCATGGCCGGCAGGAAGGAGACGTCCGGCTGGGCCTCTGCGGCGCTTGGCAGGTACGGGGCGGCTGCCCAGTCGGCCCAGGCGCTGTCGTCGGCGAGTCCCGGCGCCCAGGCGCGCCACTGGGTGATGTTGAAGTGGATCAAGGCAACTCTGTCCAGCCCGAGGGCTTCCATTGACGGGGGATGGCATCCTTGCACGGCAGCCAGCGGCTACCAGAGAGGCCTGAGAAAAAGTGTTGGCATTATGCCGAGCGCTGTCGGAGCCGGCAAATGCCGGCTGTCATGGAGCTGCGGGCCGGGTGGGAGGCTTATCGGAAAGAAGGGGCGTGTCTCGCCTGGCGCAGCTCGATGTTTAGTTGGGTATCGGTTACGCCATGTACGAAGCTGCAGTGGCGCGGCGCCGGTTTACCACGCAGCAGGGGCGGATTACCGGAAAAGCCCACAGGTTCCTGAGGGATGCCGCGCCTGCTGAAGTCTGGCTGGCCATTGCCATTGTGATCGGCGAACAGCTGGAGGGCATACTGGCCTGGCGGCACATCGACCAGTCGCAGCGTTACGCCGGTACCGCTGGCCACGCGAAGTGCTGGCTCCCAGGTCGGCGCATCTGCTGCCTGCAGTGCCACGTGTAGGGTGGCGCCGGGGGCAAGCTCGGCGATCTGCACCAGGATATCTGCTGCCTCGACATGGTGTTCGGCGAGCAGGCTCAGGGTCAGGCCTGTGAGCAAGGCGGCCCACGTTCTTTTTGTACGATAGCGCTGTGGCATAATCGCTCCCCTTTTGGCAGTCACATTGTCCCTATGCGTCAGGTTCTCGTTATCCACTTCTCGCAAACCGGCCAGTTGCAGCGCCTGGTGCAGTCTGTGTGTGCGCCGCTGCTGCAGCGCGGCGATGTACAAGTGGACTTCCTGGCCGTGCGCCCGGCGCAACCTTATCCCTTTCCCTGGCCGTTCCTCACCTTTTTCAGCGTCTTCCCGGAAACCGTGCTGATGCACCCGGAGCCGCTCGAGCCGCTGGCGGTGGATGCCGAGAAGCGCTACGACCTGGTCATCCTTGCCTATCAGGTGTGGTTCCTCTCGCCGTCGCGGCCGATCACCAGTTTCCTCGCCACGCCCGAGGCGGCGCGGCTGCTGCAGGGCACTCCGGTGGTGACGCTGATCGGCTGCCGCAACATGTGGCTGATGGCCCAGGAGAAAGTCAAGGCGCGCCTGGCGGCGCTCGGCGCGCGGCTGGTCGACAACGTGGTGCTGACCGACGCCTGCGGCACCGCGGCGAGCTTTCTGGCCACCCCGCTATGGATGTTCACCGGCCGCCAGAAGCCCTATGCCTGGGTGCCGCGCGCGGGCATCGACGAGGTCGAGATCGTCGCCGCGCAGCGCTTCGGTGAGGCCATCGGCGAGCGCCTGGCGCGCCCCGGTGCCATCGATGCACCGATGCTGCGCGGCCTCGGCGCGGTGCGCGTCGACGAGAAGCTGATCGCCAGCGAGAAGGTCGGTGCGCGCAGCTTCAAGGCCTGGGGCACCCTGCTGGCGGCGCTCGGTCCTCAGCACAGCAAGCGTCGGCGCGTCGGTCTGATCGTCTACATCGTCTTTCTGCTCGGCCTGATCGTCAGCGTGGTGCCGGTCACCGCACTGCTGAAGAAGCTGCTCGCGCCGCTGACGCGCGCGCGGATCAGGCGCGAAAAGGCCTACTTCGCCGAACCTTCCGGCGAGTGACCCCCATCTAAGAGGAAGGATCCCGTGCCCAATCCCGTCTACATCAACCGCATCAGCGCCTGTCTGCCCCACGAGCCGGTGGGCAACGAGGAGATGGAAGCGCGTCTCGGCCTGGTCGGCGGCAAGCCGTCGCGGGCGCGCAAGCTGGTGCTGCGCAGCAACGGCATCCGCAGCCGCCATTACGCCATCGATCCGCACAGCGGCCGGCCGAGCATGAGCAATGCGCAGATGACCGCCGCGGCAGTACGCGGCCTGCTCGGCGACGGTTTCGCCCTCGACGACATCCAGTGCCTGGCGACCGGCACCTCGACGCCCGACCAACTGATGCCCAACCATGCGGTGATGGTGCACGGCGAGCTGGGCCACCCGCCCGCCGAGGTGGTGGCCACAGCTGGCATCTGTCTGTGCGGCGTCAGCGCGCTGAAGTACGCCTGGCTCAGCGTGCGCAGCGGCGAGACCGGCAACGCGGTGGCTTGCGGTTCGGAACTGGCCTCCGGGCTGATGCACGCTGGCAACTTCGAGGCCGAGCTGGAGGGCCGGGTGGCCGAGCTGGAGCGCCGCCCGGAAATCGCCTTCGAGAAGGACTTCCTGCGCTGGATGCTCTCCGACGGCGCCGGCGCGGTGCTGCTCGAGGGCCGGCCCAATCCGCAGGGGCCGAGTCTGCGCCTGGACTGGATCGACATCCTGTCGTTCGCCGACCGCATGCCGCCGTGCATGTACGCCGGCGCGGAGAAGGACGGCGACGAACTGGTCGGCTGGACCCGCTTCGACGCCGCCGGCCGCGCGCGGCGCTCGGTCATGGCGATCAAGCAGGACGTCAAGCTGCTCAACGACAACATCGTGCGGCTGACCGTCGAGGAGGCGCTGCAGCGGATCATGCCGCGCCGCGGCCTGAGCGCCGCGGCGATCGACCATTTCCTGCCGCACTACTCCTCGGGGTTCTTCCGCGAGCGCCTGGCTACCGGTCTGCAGCGGGCCGGCCTGGCGATTCCCGAGGAGCGCTGGTTCACCAACCTGGCCGACAAGGGCAACACCGGCGCGGCGTCGTTCTTCATCATGCTCGACGAGCTGTTCCACAGCGGGCGCCTGCAGAAGGGCCAGCGCATCCTTGGCTATGTGCCGGAAAGCGGGCGCTTCTCCAGCGCCTTCCTGCACATGACCGTGGTCTGAGGCCGGCGATGAAGCTCGACGAGGTTCCCCAAGACGACGGCGGCACCCATGCCGGCCACCACAAGCTGCTCTACGCGGTGGACGAGCAGGGACGCTACTGCGGTGCGCCGAGCCAGGGCTGGGAGGCCGAGGCGTTCTGTACCCGCCTGGCGGTGCAGGAGCTGGAGGAGCAGGCCGCCGCCGCGCTGGCCGACTGGCGCGCCGGGCGGCGGTCGCCGCTACCCTGGCTGATGTATCGCAGCCGCCTCGACGAGGCGGCGCTGGCACAGATCGTCGGCCTGTGGCGCTGGCGCCTGCGCCGGCATTTCCGCCCCGCGGTGTATCGCCGCCTACCGGCGAAGCTGCTGGCGCGCTACGCCGAAGCCTTCGGCGTCGAGCTGGACGCACTGATTCGCTACCAGCAGGAGCTGCCCGCATGAAGGATTTCCAGCATCGCCACGGCGCCCACTGCGAAAGCGGTGTGATGGCCAGCCTGGTCAGTCATGCCGGCCTGCCGCTCAGCGAGCCGATGGCCTTCGGCCTGTCCTCGGCGCTGGCCTTCGCCTACCTGCCGATCGTCAAGCTCGGCGGCATGCCGCTGATCGCCTACCGCATGCCGCCCAAGCACATCATCCGCACCCTCAGCAAACGCCTCGGCGCGCACCTGCACATCGAGCGTTTCCGCTCCGAGGACAAGGGGCGCCGGGCACTGGATGCGGCGCTGGACGCCGGCCGGCTGGTCGGCCTGCAGAGCTCGGTGTTCTGGCTGCCGTACTTCCCGCCGGAGATGCGCTTCCACTTCAACGCCCACAACCTGCTGGCCTACGGCCGCGAGGGTGACGACTACCTGCTCAGCGATCCGGTGTTCGAGGCACCGGTGCGCTGCGCCGCCGCCGACCTGCACAAGGCGCGCTTCGCCAAGGGCGCGCTGGCCGCCCGTGGACTGCTGTACTGGCTCGAAGATGTGCCGGTCGAGCAGGACTGGAGCCGGCTGGTCCGCCAGAGCGTGCTGTCCACCACGCGGATACTCGACGGCATGCCGCTGCCGTGGATCGGCATCCGTGGCATCCGCCACCTTGCCGGCCAGGTGCGCCGGCTGGATCCGGCGCAGATGAAGTACAACCGCCTGTACCTCACCCATATCGTGCGAATGCAGGAAGAGATCGGCACCGGCGGTGCCGGTTTCCGCTTCATGTACGCGAGCTTCTTGCAGGAGTCCGGCGCGCTGCTCGGCGATGCCCGGCTCGGTGAACTGGCCGTGCATCTGACCGCCATCGGCGACGACTGGCGGCGTTTCGCCTCGGCCAGCGTGCGCCTGTGCCGCGACCGGCAGGCGCGCCCCGAGTTCGCGCCGCTGGCCGAGCAGCTCGAGGGCATCGCCGCGCAGGAGCGCGAGCTGGTGCGCCGGCTCGGCGCCTGGGCCCGGGGGCGCTGAGCGCCGGGGTCAGTCGAGGGTCAGCTGCTCGACGGCCAGGCCGGCGCTCAGGCCGGCGAAGTCGCCACCTTCCGGGGCCGCGCCGTTGCTGTCGAGCAGCAGCGCCTCGGCGTGGAAGGCGCCGCCGTCCTCGCGGCACAGCAGCAGCAGCGCCTGGGACACCCGGCCGCCCGCCAGGTCGAGTTCGGCCAGTTCGAGCAGGTGCCGCCAGACCTGCTGGCCGGCGCCGATGAACAGGTTGGGGCCGTCCAGGCCGAGCTGCTGGGCGACGTGGAAGCCGGCGGCGTTGCTCACGCTGTTGACGAACTCGAAGGGCTTGGGCAGGCGCTGCTGCAGGCAGACGCTGTCGAGCAGGGCGAACATGTTGCTGCGCGCCGGGTAGTCGGCGGCCAGGTACAGGCCGCAGTCGGCCTGCACCCGGCCGCGCAGCGGCGCGGCGGCGAGCAGCGCCTGCAGGCTGAGGCGGTCGAGGCGCCGCGGCGGATGGGCCAGGCGCTGCGCCAGCGCGCTCTTCAGTTCCCGTTCGCTGGCGTCCTGGCGGCCGCTGACCCGGCTGGCGGCGATCACGCGCATGCGTCGACTCCCTGCAGCACCAGGCTGGCGTTGTTGCCGCCGAAGCCGAAGTAGTTGGCCAGCAGCAGGCTGCCGGCGGCCAGTGCCTGCGGCTGCGCCGGCAGCGGCAGCAGCGCCGCGTCGGCGTAGGGGCAGGCCGGCAGCGCACCCCGGCGCAGGGCGGCGGCGAGCAGCAGGGTCTCGCTCAGCCCGCAGGCGCCGAGGGTGTGGCCGAGGTAGGGCTTGAGCGCCTGCAGCGGCGGCATGGCTGCGCCGAAGGTCAGGCGCATGCCGTTGGCCTCGGCGCGGTCGTTGGCCGCGGTGGCGGTGCCGTGCAGCTTGACCAGGTCGAGGTCTTCGGCAGCGCAGCCGGCATCCGCCAGCGCGGCGCGCATCACCCGCTCGATATGGCTGCCGTCCTCGCGGGTGGTGGTCAGGTTGCTGGTGTCGCAGGCGCTGTAGCCGCCGAGCAGGCGGGCCAGCGGCCGCTCGCCCGGCTCGCGGTCGAGCAGCACGCTGGCGTAGGCCTCGCCGAGCAGCAGGCCGTCGCGCTCGGGATGGAACGGCCGGTAGGCGGCGCTGGGACTGGTCAGGTCGAGCACGCCGAAGCCCTGCAGGGCGACCTGGCTGGGGGTCTCGAAAGCCAGCAGCAGGGCGCGCCGGTAGCGGCCTCGTTCGAGCAGCCGGGCGGCATACAGCAGGGCGTTGGCGGCGCTGGTGCAGGCGGTGTTGAGGGTGCAGGCGGCGGCGAAACCGCGCTCCTCGCGCAGGCGCTGCGCCAGCCAGTCGAGCGGGGTGGCCAGGTCGGGCTGCAGCGCGGCGCCCTCTCGTACCTGGCCTTCGAGGCTGGCGATGTCCAGGGTGGTCGAGGCGATCAGCAGCAGACAGTCGTGGGCCGGGCCGTCGAGACTGGCGTCGAGCAGCCGCTGCAGGCGCGGCAGCAGTTCGAGCGCCGGCCCGCAGGCCGGCAGCCAGGGGCGGCGCTGGCCGAACTCGTGCAGTTCGAACCATTCCGGTTGCGGCCGGCGGCCGGCGATCAGGCTGGCGCAGGCGCTGTCGAGGTCTTCGCCCAGCGCGCTGCACAGCTGGGCGCGGCGCAGGTACACCGCGGTCACCCGCGCTGCCTGACGAAGGCGGCGATGCTGTCGATCGAGTTGAGGATGCGCCGGCCCTGCCTGGAGTCCTCGATGCGCACGCCGTAGTGCTGCTGCAGGGCCAGCGACACCTGCAGGGCGTCCAGGCTGTCCATCTGGATGCGGCTGTCCTGGCCGAACAGCGGCTCGTCGTCGGCGATGCTCTGCCAGTCGATGTCGTCTTCCTTGTCGCACTCGCGGATCAGCAACTGCTTGAGCTGTTGCTTCAGTAGTGTGTCGTCCATTGGGTATCGTTCAGTCGGCGGTGGAAGAGAAGCAGGCCGGCAGCGCCGACCAGCGCGGCGAACAGCAGCAGGCGGACGCACCAGGCGGCGATGTCGGCGAGCGAGCCGTGGCCGACCAGCAGGGCGAGGAAGGCATCCAGCGCCCAGCTCATCGGCGACAGCTCGGCGATCAGGCCCATGGCGGCGGGCATCACGCTCTTGGGCACCATGATGCCGCCGAGGGCGGCGAGGATAATGTTGATGCCGCCGCTGAGCAACACGGCCTGCTCGGTGCTGCGCACCAGGCTGGCGATGGCCAGGCCGAGGCTGCAGGCGGCCAGCGCCAGGCTGAGCGCCAGCGCCAGGTAGGCGAGGGCGCTGCCCGGCAGGTTCAGCCCCGGCAGGCCGAGCAGCGGCAGGCCCCAGACGCCGAGGGCGAGCAGCAGGGCGAACTGCAGCAGATTGATGCCGAGGTAGGGCAGCAGCTTGCTCAGCGCCAGGGTGCCGATGCCCAGCTGCAGGCAGCGCAGGCGCAGCAGGGTGCCGCTCTGCCGTTCGCGCTGGAAGCTGTTGGCCATCGGCAGCATGACGAAGAAGCTGCCGAAGATCAGCCAGGCCGGCACGCTGTGCTGGCTGGCGTTGGCCCGCGCGCTCAGCTCGCCGTCGCTGAGCCGGTCCTGCTCGGCGATGTTGCTCTGGGTGCGCTCGCGCACCAGCGCCAGGCGCTCGGCCAGCGGCAGGGTCGGGTCGAGTTCGCCGCTGTCCTCGAGGAACACCAGCAGGCGGGTCTGCGCCAGGGCGATCTGGCTGGCGCTGCGCAGCCGCTGGCGGGTCAGCGCATCGCTGCTGGCGGGGAACACCAGGGTCAGGCTGCTGCGCTGGCTGTCGAGCAGTTCGCCGGCGAAGTCGCCGCTCAGGCGCACCTGCGGCCACTGCGGCGGGCCGCCGGCGCGGAGCTCGCCGTCGCCCAGCTGGGCGCGCAGGGCGGCGGCGAAGAACTCCGCTTCGGCGCCGGGGCTGGGGACTTCCAGGCTCAGCTGCAGCGGCGGCAGGCGTTCGCGGTTGACTTCGGAGAGGGCGGCGGCCATCAGCAGGACGAACAGCGCCGGCATCAGGAGCAGCACTGCCAGGGCGTGGCGGTCGCGGCCCAGTAGCAGGACTTCCTTGCGCATCAGAGAGAGTAGTCTCACAGCCGGCCTCCGCTCAGGTGCAGGTAGAGCTGCTCCAGCGACGGCCGGCCGAAGCGCAGCAGGCTGGGTGGCTGCGGCTGGGCGGCGATGAACTGGCACAGGCGCGCCAGCTGCGCGGCGTCGAGCTGCGCCAGGCGGTACCCGGCGGGTAGCGCGTTGAATGCCAGGTCCAGTTCGCCGAACAGCTGCTCGAGGCCGGGCGGCGGCGCCTCCGGCCACTCCAGCAGCAGTTCGTGCTGGTCGCCGAGCAGCTCGCGTTTGTCGAGGTCGAGGCGGATGTGTCCCTCGTCGAGCAGGACGATGCGCTGCGCCACGCGCTCGACCTCGTCGAGGTGGTGGCTGGTGTAGATCGCCGCGCAGCCCTCCGCCGTCAGTTGCTGCACGGCGTCCAGCAGCAGCCGGCGCGACTGCGCGTCGACGCCGGCGGTGGCTTCGTCGAACAGGTAGAGGCTGGCCGGCTGCAGCAGGCCGATGGCGAAGTTCAGCCGGCGCTGCTGGCCGCCGGAGAGCAGCCCGGCGCGCCGCGGCTGCAGCTCGCCCAGTCGGCAGGCTTCGATGCAGCGTTCCAGGCGCTGGCGGCGCGGGCTGCCGCGCAGGCGGTAGAGGTCGGCGAACAGCGCGAGGTTCTCGGCGACGCTGAGGCCGTCGTAGAACGCCGCCTGCTGCGGGATCAGGCCGATGCAGCGCGCGCCGCTCCAGCGGATTTCGCCCTGCTGCGGTTGGCGCAGACCGGCGATCAGCGACAGCAGGGTGGTCTTGCCGGCGCCGTTGCTGCCGAGCAGGCCCAGGCACTGGCCGGCCTGCAGGCGCAGGTCGAGGTGCTGCAGCGCCGGGCGCGCGGCGCCGGGATAGCTGAAGCCGAGGTCGCGCAGCTCAAGCATGTTGCAGCACCAGCAGCAGGTTGCCGTCGAGCAGCAGGCGCTCCTGGCTGTGGATGGTGAAGCGGTAGCTGGCGCCAGCCGGACTCAGCGCCTGCTGCTCGGCCTCGAGCAGCAGCGCGCCGCTGCGTTGCGCGGGGACCGCGTGCAGCTTTAGCGCGCCGAGCTTGCCGAGCAGCGCCATGCCGATGGATTTGTCGCCGCCGTATAGGGCACCATGCGCGGCGCACAGCTGGGCGGCCGCCTCGAACAGCAGGCAGGGCGAAGCCGAATCGCCGAACGGCGCCAGGCAGGACCAGTCGGCCAGGCCGCGGATCTGGCCGGCATCGTGCGCGATAATCCGCTCCAGCCACAGGGCCGAACCCTGGTGCGGCAGCAGGTGGTGCAGGCGGGATCGATCCATGGTCGGGCTGCGCTGGCGAATGGGGGCGGCAGTGTAACAGAAGGCCCGTGCGGCGGCGGCGGGTCGGGAATGGCGAAGGAAGGACGATCCGATGCAGATACTGATTTTCGTGCTGGGCTCGCTGGGGCTGGCCTGGCTGTCGCGCGCCGTGCTGCTGCGCCCGCGTAGCCACGGTTTCTACCGCTTCTTCGCCTGGGAGGCGATTCTCGGCCTGCTGGTGCTCAACGGCCCGGTGTGGTTCGTCGACCGCTATGCGCCGCACCAGCTGCTGTCCTGGGTGCTGTTGTTCGTTTCCATCGGCGTGCTGGTCGCCGGCTTGCACCTGCTGCGCCGGGTCGGCCGGCCAGATACGCAGCGCGGCGAGGAAGGCCTGTTCGCCTTCGAGCAGACCTCGACGCTGGTCACCGTCGGCATCTTCCGCTACATCCGCCATCCGCTGTACGCCTCGCTGCTGTTGCTGGCTTGGGGCATATTCTTCAAGCAGCCCGGATTGCTTGGCGCTCTTTGCGCGCTGCTGGCCAGCGGCGCTCTATGGCTGACCGCACTGAAGGATGAGCAGGAATGCCTGGCGCATTTTGGCGAGGACTATCGGCAGTACATGCAGTTCAGCAAGCGCTTCATCCCGTTCCTGCTCTGAGTCGCACGGCCTGCCAGGCCCCGGCGAACGTGGCAGAATCGCAGCTCATGACATTCGATGAAGCGGACGACAGGGAGATAGCGGCATGCGGCGCGTGGTATTCAATCAGAAGGGCGGAGTCGGCAAGTCGAGCATTGCCTGCAATCTGGCGGCGGTGAGCGCGGCGCAGGGCTATCGCACCCTGCTGATCGATCTGGACAGCCAGGCCAACTCCACCCACTACCTCACCGGGCTGACCGGCGCGGACATTCCGGTGGGCATCGACGACTTCTTCCGCCAGGTGCTGGCCGGCAGCGCCGGCAAGAAGCCCAGGGTCAGGGTGCTGAGCACGCCGTTCGCCAATCTCGACCTGATCACCGCCAGCCCCGAACTGGCCGACCTGCAGCCCAAGCTGGAGGCCAAGCACAAGATCAACAAGCTGCGCAAACTGCTCGACGAGCTGGCCGAGGACTACGAGCGGATCTACCTGGATACCCCGCCGGCGCTGAACTTTTACACGGTTTCCGCGCTGATCGGTGCCGATCGCGTGCTGATTCCCTTCGACTGCGACAGTTTCTCGCGTCAGGCGCTGTACGGCCTGCTGGCCGAGCTGGAGGAGCTGAAGGAGGACCACAACGAGGACCTCGAGGTCGAGGGCATCGTGGTCAACCAGTTCCAGCCGCGCGCCGCGCTGCCGCAGCAGATCCTCGACGAACTGATCGCCGAAGGCCTGCCGGTGCTGCCGGTGTATCTGGGAAGTTCGGTGAAGATGCGCGAGTCGCACCAGGCCTGCCGGCCGCTGATCCATCTCGATCCGCGCCACAAGCTGACCCGGCAGTTCGTCGAGCTGCACGCCCACCTCGAAGGCTGAGGCGCCGCCTCGGGCGGCTCAGCGCACCAGCAGTACGTCGCACGGCGGCTGGCGCAGCATCTGCAGCGCTAGGCTGCCGAGCAGCGCGTCGGCCAGGGCGCCGCGGCTGTGGCTGCCGAGGGCCAGCAGGTGCGGCTGCAGTTCGTCGATCAGTTGCTGCAGACACTGGTCGCGCTCGCCGGCGCGCCAGGCCGGGCGCAGCGGCGGAGCCTCGGCGTCTAGGCGCGCGTGCTCCTCCTCCAGCAGGCGTTCGAACAGCTCGCGCTGGAAGGCCAGTTCCTCGGGGTCGTCGCCGGCGTGCAGGGCGGCGACTTCGTGGACATGGGCGACGTGCAGCTGGGCTTCGGGTTCGAGCAGCGTCGCCGCCCGTTGCAGGGCGCGGCTGGCGCAGGGCGAGAAGTCCAGCGGCACCAGTGCGCGCTGCCAGGGCGCGGGGTCGGCCCGTACCGCGAGCAGCACCGGGGTCGGACAGCGTTGCAGGATCTGCTCCAGGGTGGTGCCGGAAAAGCCCTGCGGCGAGTCGCGGTGATGGTCGCCGAGCACCAGCAGGTCGGCCTGCAGCCAGCCGGCCAGCGCGGGGATCTCCATCGCCGCGCGGCCGCGCGCCAGACGCAGCTCGGCATGGGGCGCCGCGGCGGCCAGCCGGGTGCGGGCGGCAGCCTCGTCGGCGCCCTCGCCCAGCACATGCACCAGACTCAGGCGCGCGCCCTGCCGGCGGGCCAGCTGCTCCGCGCGGCGCAGGGCCAGGTCGGCTTCCGGGCTGAGGTCGTGGGCGATCAGGATGTGCTTGAGCATGGCGGTCTCACACGCAGGACGGAGGGCGCCAGTATGCCGCGCCCGGCCGGGGCTGTCCCGCCCGCGCCCGGCTCACAGGCCGTGGCGCTGCAGCCAGGCGCGGAGTTGCGGCAGCGCGAGGGCGCCGCTCTGCCGCGCCACTTCGCGGCCGTCCTTGAAGAGGATCAGGGTGGGAATCGAGCGGATGCCGAGCTGGCCGGCCAGCCCCTGTTCCGCCTGGCTGTCCAGCTTGGCCAGCCGCACCCAGCCGGCGAGCTGCCGGGCGGCCTGGTCGAACACCGGGGCGAAGGCCTTGCACGGCCCGCACCAGTCGGCCCAGACGTCGAGCAGCAGCGGCAGGTCGCCCTTGAGCTGGGCGGCGAAGTTGCCGGCGTGGACGGCGAAGGGCGCGGCGGGCAGCACGGCCTGCTTGCAGCGCCCGCAGCGCGGGGCGTCGGCGAGGCGCGCGGCGGGAATGCGGTTGAGCCCGTCGCAGTGCGGGCAGGGGACGAGCAGCTGGTCGGTCATGGCAGCCTCCGGGTGGGTATTGCTCCAGAGTGGGGGCGGCGCCAGGGATATCAAGGCGCTGCGGGGTGCGCCGCGACGGCGCACCCCGCGTGGCTCAGCCGCGGGAGGCTTCCAGCGCCTGGGTGAGGTCGGCGAGGATGTCGTCGATGTGCTCGATGCCGATGGACAGGCGGATCATGTCCTGGCTGACGCCGGCGCGGGCCAGCTCCTCGGCGTTGAGCTGGCGGTGGGTGGTGCTCGCCGGGTGGCAGGCCAGCGACTTGGCATCGCCGATGTTGACCAGGCGCACCACCAGCTGCAGGGCGTCGATGAAGCGCGCGCCGGCTTCCAGGCCGCCCTTGATGCCGAAGGAGAGGATCGACGCTGGGGCGCCGCCCATGTACTTCTGCGCCAGTTCGTGCTCGGGATGCTCGGCGAGGCCGGCGTACTTCACCCAGGCCACCTGCTCGTGGCCGGCGAGGAACTCGGCGACCCGCAGGGCGTTGCTGCAGTGGCGCTCCATGCGCAGGGCGAGGGTTTCCAGGCCCTGGAGAATGAGGAAGGCGTTGAACGGCGACAGCGCCGCACCCATGTTGCGCAGCGGCACCACCCGGCAGCGGGCGATGAAGGCCGCGGCGCCGAAGGTTTCGCTGTAGTTGACCCCGTGGTAGGAGACGTCCGGGGTGTTGAGCAGTGGGAAGCGCTCGCGGTTGTCGGCCCAGGGGAACTTGCCGGCGTCCACCACGATGCCGCCGAGGCTGGTGCCGTGGCCGCCCATGTACTTGGTCAGCGAATGCACCACGATGTCGGCGCCGTGCTCGAAGGGCCGGCACAGCGCCGGGCTGGCCACGGTGTTGTCGACGATCAGCGGCACGCCGTGGCGGTGCGCGGCCTTGGCCAGGGCTTCGAGGTCGACGATGTTGCCCGCCGGGTTGCCGATGGATTCGCAGAACACCGCCTTGGTGTTGGCGTCGATCAGCGCCTCCAGCGACTCGATGTCGTCGTGCGGAGCGAAGCGCACCTCGATGCCCTGGCGCGGTAGGGTGTGGGCGAACAGGTTGTAGGTGCCGCCGTAGAGCTTGGCCACCGAGACGATGTTGTCGCCGGCCTCGGCGAGGGTCTGGATCGCGTAGGTGATCGCCGCCATGCCCGAGGCCACCGCCAGCGCGGCGATGCCGCCCTCCAGGGCCGCGACGCGCTTCTCCAGCACGTCGTTGGTGGGGTTCATGATGCGCGTGTAGATGTTTCCCGGCACCTTGAGATCGAACAGGTCGGCGCCGTGCTGGGTGTCGTCGAAGGCGTAGGAGGTGGTCTGGTAGATCGGCACCGCCACCGCCTTGGTGGTCGGATCGGGGCTGTAGCCGGCGTGGATGGCCAGGGTTTCCAGTTTCATGCGCGCGTCCTTGGAGGGCAGGGAAAGCGCGCAGCATGCCGAGAGGCGCCGGCCGCGGTCAATGACGTGGAGCAAGCCGGCCCGGAGCGCCGGGGCCGGGCTTACGGCGCCGGCACCAGCGGCCAGAACAGCGGGATCACCGCCGTGGCCACCAGCCAGAGCAGGATGTTCAGCGGGATGCCGACCTTCATGAAGTCGCCGAAGCGGTAGCCGCCGGCGTTGTAGACGAAGGTGTTGGTCTGGTAGCCGATCGGCGTGGCGAAGCTGGCGCTGGCGGCGAACATCACCGCGACGACGAAGGCGCGCGGATCGACGCCCAGGTGCTGGGCCATGCCGATGGCGATGGGGGTGACCAGCACCGCCACCGCGTTGTTGGACAGCACTTCGGTGAGGATCGAGGTGAACAGGTAGATGAACGACAGCAGCAGTAGCGGCCCGGCCCAAGGCAGCAGGCCCATCACGTTCTCGACGATCAGCCGTACCAGGCCGACCTTGTCCATGGCGATGCTCACCGCCAGCATGCCGAATATCAGGCTGAGGATCTTCCAGTCCACCGCCTTGTAGGCGTCCTCGACGTCCAGGCAGCGGGTGGCCAGCACCACCGCGGCGCCGATGATCGCCAGGCCCTCGATGGGCATCACGCCGAGGGCGGCCAGCAGCATCACCGCGGCGGTGGCGAGGATGGCGATCGGCGCCTTGTCGCGGCGGTAGGCGCGCTCCTGCACGGCGTTGAGGCTGATCAGCTCGCCGTTGTCGGCGAAACGCTTGATCTGCGCCGGGGTGCCCTCCACCAGCATCACGTCGCCGAACTGCAGCTGGAAGTCGTCGAGGTTGCCCTGCACATTCTCGTCCTGGCGATGCACCGCCAGCACGTTGATGCCGTAGCGCGCGCCGAGGTCGAGGTCGCGCATCGGCCGGTGGCTGTAGCGCGAGTTGCGGCCGACGATGGCCTCGGCGAGCACCACGTTCTGGCTGCTCACCGTCTCGAAGGCGTCGCCGCGATTGAAGGCCAGGTGGCCGCTCTCGCGCAGGTCGACGACGTCGCGCACCTGGCCGTGCAGCACCAGCAGGTCGCCGGCGTGCAGCACGAAGTCGTGAGTCGGCCGGCTGATCTGCTCGCCGTCGCGGCTGATCTGCAGCACCTGCAGGCCGCTGCCGCCGTTGAGGTTGGCCTCGCCGATGGTCTTGCCGATCACCGCCGAGCCGGCCGGCACCAGCAGCTCGCTCATGAACGTGCGCTCCAGGTCCGGGCGCAGCTGGCGCGACAGGGTGTCGCGCGCCGGCAGCAGGTGTTTGCCGATGGTCAGCAGGTAGGCCATGCCGGCGGCAGCGAGGATCAGGCCGGCGCCGGTGATCTCGAACATGCCGAAGGGTTCGAGGCCGGCCTTGCGCGCCACGCCGTCGACCAGGATGTTGGTCGAGGTGCCGATCATGGTCAGAGTGCCGCCGAGGATGGTGGCGTAGGACAGCGGGATCAGCAGCTTGGAGGGGAGGGTGCCGGCGCGCTTGGCCAGGGCGATGGCCACCGGAGTGAGGATCGCCACCACCGGGGTGTTGTTGAGGAAGGCGGAGATTACCAGGGCGGTGACGGTCAGGCCGGCCAGCACCCGCGTCGGACTGGTGCCGACCAGATCGCCCAGCCAGTTGCCGAGGGCGTCGATGCAGCCGGTGCGCTCCAGCGCGGCGGACAGCACGAACATGCAGGCGATGGTCACCGGCGCCGAGTTGGACAGCACGCCGAGCACCTCGGCCGGCAGCAGCAGGCCGGTGACCAGCAGGGCGGCCACGGCGATGGCGACGACGATGTCCGGGCTCCACTTCTCGCGGATGAACGCATACAGAACCCAGACCAGCAGGGCGGCGACGAACCAGAGCGACAGCGAGTCCGGAAGCATGGACATCCTTGGGGCGAATCTCGTGTGAGGTATCGGCCGGACGCCCTGTGGGGGGCCGGCGGGGCCTCAACAATAGGGCGATTCGCTTAGACAGTCCAAGAATGTTTGAGCAGGTTTATATGCCTCCGGGTATTAAGAAAACGGGCCGGCCGGGGGGCTGCCGGCGGCCCTGCGCCGCACCCTCAGGACGAGCAGCTGATCGCCAGGTGCTTGCCCCATGCCGGCGGGCGCTCGGCGTAGCGGGCCATGTCCGGCTGCTCGTCGAAGGGCCGCGACAGCACCGCGTGCAGCTCGCGCACCGCCGCGTAGTCGTCCTTTTCCGCCGCCTCGATGGCCTGTTGGGCCAGGTAGTTGCGCAGGACGTAGCGCGGGTTGACCGCGTGCATGCGCGCCCGGCGCTGCGCCTCGTCGTCCGCGCCGTCGCGCTCGACGCGCGCCAGATAGTCGCGGCCCCAGGCGTCGAAGCCGGCCAGATCGACGAATGCCTCGCGCAGCGCGCCCAGCGCCTCGGCGGCCGGGGTTTCGCCGAGGCGGCGAAAGAACTGCGGGTAATCCACGCCGCCCATCTGCATCAGCGCCAGCAGGCGTTGCAGCAGGGCCTCGTCGCCGTCCTCGGCGCGGCGCAGGCCGAGACGCTGGCGCATGCGCGCCAGCCAGTGCTGCCGATAGTGGGGCAGGAAGTGGCCGAGGGCCTCGCGCAGCGCCTCGACCGGAGCCAGCGGAGTGAGCGCCTGGGCCAGCGCGGAGAGGTTCCAGTGGGCGATCGGCACCTGGTTCTCGAAGCGGTAGCGACCGCCGTCGTCGGAGTGGTTGCAGACGTGGCCGGCGTCGAAGTCGTCGAGGAAGCCGTAGGGGCCGAAGTCGAAGGTCAGGCCGAGCAGCGACATGTTGTCGGTGTTCATCACCCCGTGGCAGAAGCCGTAGGCCTGCCACAGAGCGACGGTCTGCGCGGTGCGCTCGACCACCTCGGCGAACAGCGCCGCGACCGGCTCGGCGGCGTCGCGGCAGGCCGGGAAGTGGCAGTCCAGGGCATGCTCGGCGAGCTGGCGCAGGGCCTCGTGCTGGCGGGTGTAGTAGAAGAACTCGAAGTGGCCGAAGCGCAGGTGGCTGGGCGCGAGGCGCAGCAGGGTGGCAGCCTTTTCCGGGCGCTCGCGGTACACCGGGGTGTCGGAGGCGATCACGCACAGCGCGCGGGTGGTGGGGATGCCCAGCGCGGCGAGGTGCTCGCTGGCGAGGAACTCGCGGATCGAGCTGCGCAGCACCGCGCGGCCGTCGCCCATGCGCGAGTAGGGGGTGTAGCCGGCGCCCTTGAGGTGCAGGTCCCAGTGTTCGCCGCGGGCGTTGAGCACCTCGCCGAGCAGCAGGCCGCGGCCGTCGCCGAGCTGCGGGTTGTAGACGCCGAACTGGTGGCCGGAGTAGACCATCGCCCGCGGCTCGGCGTCCTGCCACAGCGACTGGCCGGCGAACAGGGCGACGAACTCGGCGCGCTCGCTCTCGCGCGGGTCGAGGTCGAGCAGCGCCAGGGCCGCCGGGCTGGCCACCACCAGCCGGGGTCGCTCGACGGGCTGGGGCAGCACGGCGGTGGAGAAGGTGTCGCCGAGGCGGGCGAAGCGGTTGTCGAAGGCGAGCTGGTCGAGGGTCTTCACGGGGGTCTCCGGCAATTCCCGAGCATTCTGCTGGGAATTGCCGCAGGCCGTCCAGTCAGGCGTCGCTCGGCTTGAGCGGCTGGTCGGCGACCAGCCGGGCTTCCTGGCCGTGGAGGTTCTTCACGTAGACGTCGAGCTGGCGGAAGGCGATGTCGATGCCCTGCTCGCGGAACTGGCGGTCGATCTCGCGGTTGATCTCGTCGATCGCCGGGTTGCGGTCGCCCAGCTCGCGCACGTGGATGCGCAGCTCGTGGTCGAGGGTGCTTTCGCTGAAGGTGAGGAACAGCACCTGCGGGTCCGGTTCCTTGAGCACCCGCGGGTTGTCGCGGGCGATCTGCAGCAGCAGCTTGCGCACCAGCTCCAGGTCCGAGCCGTAGGCCACGCCGATCCGCAGGGTCACCCGGGTCACGGTGTCGCTCAGCGACCAGTTGATCAGCTGGCTGGTGATGAAGGTCTTGTTCGGGACGATGATTTCCTTGCGGTCGAAATCGATGATGGTGGTGGCGCGGATGCGGATCTTGCTTACCGAGCCGGACAGGTTGCCGATGGTCACCACGTCGCCGATGCGGATCGGCCGCTCGAACAGCAGGATCAGGCCGGAGATGAAGTTGGCGAAGATCTCCTGCATGCCGAAGCCGATGCCCACCGACAGCGCGGCGACCAGCCACTGCAGCTTGTCCCAGCTCAGGCCGAGGGTCGACAGGGTGCTGACCAAGCCGAAGGCTACGATGGCGTAGGACAGCAGGGTGGTGGTGGCATAGGCGCTGCCCTGGGCCAGACGCAGGCGCGACAGCACGAGGATTTCCAGCAGGCCCGGCAGGTTGCGCGCCAGCATCAGGGTCACGACGAGGATCGCCAGGGCGCCGAGCAGGTCGCCGAGGCTCAGCGGCACGTTGCTGACCTGCTCGCCGCTGACGCTGGTGTATTCGTAGAGAGTCACGCTGTCGAGGTAGGTGAACACCGCCAGCAGGTCGGCCCAGACCAGGTAGAACAGACCGATGAAGCCGAGCAGCAGGCCCAGGCGCACCAGGCGCAGCGACTGCTGGTTGATCTGCTCCAGGGCCAGGGTCGGCTCCTCGATCACCTCGCCGCCCTCGGCGCCTTCGCGCGGCTGGCTCTGCTGGCGCTCCAGGGCGCGCTGGAAGGCCAGGCGCCGCGCGGCGACGCCCAGGCCGCGGATCACCGTGGACTGCACCACCACCCAGATGGCGATCAGGTAGAGGGTGTCGAGCAGCCGGTCGGTGAGCTTGAGGGCGGTGTAGTAGTAGCCCGAGCCGACCAGCAGCAGGTGGGCCAGCGGCAGGCCGACCAGCAGCAGCGCGGCGACGAAGTGCAGGATCCGCGAGCCGAAGAATGGCGGCTGGCTGAGCATGATGCGCAGCAGGATGGCGCCCATCAGCAGGAAGCCGACCAGCACGATGAGGATGCCCAGCACGTCGTCGGCCAGTCCCGACAGCTGGCGCTGGGCGATGCTCACCACCAGCACCATCGGCATCACCACCAGGCCGAGCTTGCGCACCTGGCGCTGCAGGGTCTGCACCTGGGCGGCCGGCCACTGGAAGTGCTGCTCGGCGACGCCGCCGCGGGCCAGCAGGCGGTAGCTGACGCCGAACACCAGCATGGCCTGGGCCAGCTTGAGCAGCGATTCGCCGAACACCGTGGTGGCCTGCTGCGGGTCCTGGATCAGCAGCAGGCCGCAGGCGGCGACGATCAGCGGGACCGGCAGCACCAGCAGGAAGTGGCAGAACAGCGCCAGCGGGGTGATCAGCTGGCTGTCGCTGCGCGGGTGGTTGACGTTGCGGTCGAGGGCCGCGAGCTGGCGGCGCAGCCAGCCGCGTCCGGCGAGCAGGGCGCCGAGCAGGGCCAGCAGCGGCACCAGCAGCAGCGGCTGGCCGATCAGACCGTGGCCGATGGCACGGGCGCTGTCGGCCACCGGCAGGGCGTCGAGCTGGCGCTGCAGGCGTCCAGGCGCCTCCTTGAGCCAGGCCAGGTCGAGGGGCTTGTTGCTGGCCACCCAGAACATCTGCTCGTCGAGGGTGCGGCTGAGGCTGGCGCTGGTGTCGAGCAGCTGCTTCTGGTTGAGCTGCAGGGTGATGGCCTGGGTGAGCAGGTTGCCCAGCTCGCCGTTGAGGCGTTCGAGCAGCTCCAGACGCCCGCGCACCAGCTGGTCCAGTTCCGCGCGCAGCTCGTCGGTGACGCTGTCGCTGGGCTGGCTGGCCAGCAGGCTGTCGACGTACAGGCCGGGGTTGGCGATCTCGGCGCGGCGCTGGTTGAGTTCGAACTGGTAGAGGCGCAGGTCGGCGATCTCGTCGGCCAGCTTGCCGTAGACGCTGACCTTGGGCAGGGCGTTCTTCTGCTGATAGAGGATGCGGGTCAGCAGCAGGCTGCCCTTGAGCACGGCGATCTGCTCGTCGAGGGCCTGGGCGGTCTGCTGCAGGCTGTCGAGCTGCTGCTTGGTTTCGAGGTTGCGGCGGGTCAGCTCGTTGGCGCGGTCGGTGGCCTTGAGCAGGTAGTCGCTGAGCGCCAGGTTGAGGTCGGCCTGGGTGGCCAGCAGACTGCCGCGGCGGTTGTCCTGGCTGTCGCGGGCCAGTTGCGCGACGGTTTCCGCCGACTCCTCGCGACGCTTGTCGTTGAGGGTGTTCTGCAGGGCGAGGATGTCCGCTTCCAGCTGGGCGATGCGCTGGGTGAGCAGGGCGCGGCGGCTGGTCGAGAGGTCCTGCAGCAGGCTGTTGCCGGCCAGTTCCTGGCTGCGCAGGCGCGACACCGCTTCCAGGGCGGCCAGTTCGGTCTGCAGCATGGTCTGCTGCTCGGCGCTCAGCGGTCCGCTCTTGTCGCGGCCGGCCTTGAGGATGTCGCGGATCGCCTGGCTGCGGGTCTGGTTGGCGCTGATCTCGGCCTGGGCGCGCTCGGGGCGGGTCTGCGCCTCGATCAGCGCGTTGGTGGCCTGGGCCAGCTGCTCCTGCCAGTCGTTGAGCTGCGGCAGGCGCTCGGCGAGCAGCGCCTCCAGCGCTGCGACGGGGCGCTCGCGGTAACGCTGCAGCAGGTGCTCGGGGTTGACCGGCTGCAGCTGGGCCAACTCGTGCTGGGCCCGTTCGGTCTGCTGCGGCGCGCTGGCCAGCTGCTGCTTGAGGGCGGCCAGCCGCGCGTCGCTGTCGCGCAGGCGCTCCAGGTTGGCGAGGGTCTTCTGCAGGCTGTCCTGCAGGCTCTTGTGTTCGGCCTCGGGCAGCTTGCGCGCTTCGAGGGCGGCGAGGCTCTCGCGCACGCTGTCGGCGCTGGGCAGGTCGTTGGCCGCCTGGGCGAGGGTGGTGAACAGCAGCAGGAAGGCGAGCAGGAGAGGGGCGTACAACGGGCGTGGCTGGCGCATGGCGGGGGACGGGCTGGCGAATGAGCGCAAAGCCTACTGGGGACGGGCGGCCAGCGGCAAGCCGCCCGTCGTGCGTCGAAGCAAAAGCGCCGGACGGGCCTGCCGGCTCAGAACAGCAGTTGCGGGCCGCTGCGTCCCTCGGGGAACTTCACCCCGACCTTGCGGATGCGTTTGCCGTCCATCTGCGCCACGGTCCAGAGCTGTCCCGCCCACTCGATCTGGTCGCCGACCACCGGCTCGCCGCCGATCTCGCGGGCCATCAGCTGGGCCAGCTGCAGCTCGGCGTCCTGGGCGTCGAGCTTGAGGCCGTAGAGCGCGGCCACCGCGCCGAGCTGGGCGTCGCCTTCGAGGATGAAGTCGCCGAAGAAGCGCAGGTCGCGCTGCGGCTCCTCGCTGAACAGCTTGCCGAGGGCCGGCAGGTCGTGCTCGTGGCCGATCACGCAGAGGATGTCGCCGACCTCCAGGCGGGTGCTGCCGCTGGGGTGCAGCAGTTCCTTGCGCCGGAACAGCGCGGCGATACGGGTGCCCTCGGGCATCTTCAGCTGGCGCAGCTGGGCGCCCACGCACCAGCGGTCGGCGCGCAGCTTGTAGACGAACATCTCCCACTGGCTGGTCGGGTGGATCTGCAGGCCGGCGCGGGAGATCGGCGCTGGCTGCGGCGGCACCTCGACGCGCGCCTTGCGCGCCGCCCAGCCGAGGGTGCTGCCCTGCACCAGCAGCGAGACCAGCACGATGAAGAACGCCACGTTGAAGAACAACTGGGCATTGGGCAGTCCGGCGACCAGCGGGAACACCGCGAGGATCACCGGCACCGCGCCGCGCAGGCCGATCCAGGAGATGAACAGGCGCTCGCGGAAGTGGAAGGCGCGGAACGGCAGCAGGCCGATGAACACCGACAGCGGGCGGGCGAAGAGGATCATCCACAGCGACAGCAGCAGCGCCGGCACGGCGATCGGCAGCAGCTGGTGGGGGGTGAGCAGCAGGCCGAGGACCAGGAACATGCCGATCTGGCTGAGCCAGGCCAGGCCGTCGAACATGTGCAGGATGCCGTGGCGGTTGCGGATCGGCCGGTTGCCGAGCATCAGGCCGCAGGTGTAGACGGCGAGGATGCCGCTGCCGCCGATCTCCCCGGACAGCGCGTAGATCATGATCCCGCCGCTGACCGCCAGCAGCGGGTAGAGGCCGTCGGCCACCGACAGGCGATTGACCAGCTGCAGCAGCAGCCAGCCGCCGGCCAGGCCCAGGGCGATGCCGATGCCGAACTGCTGCACCAGGCTGAACAGCACGTCCCAGGCGGTCAGGCTCTGCCCCGAGGCGAGCACGCCGATCAGGGTCACGGTGAGGAACATGGCCATCGGGTCGTTGCTGCCCGACTCGATCTCCAGGGTCGAGCCGACCCGTTCGTTGAGGCCCTTGCCGTTGAGTAGGTTGAACACCACCGCGGCGTCGGTGGAGCCGACGATGGCGCCGATCAGCAGGCCTTCGAGCAGCGTGAGGTTGAACAGCCAGGCGGCGGCCACCCCGGTCAGGCCGGCGGTGATCACCACGCCCACGGTGGCCAGCGACATCGCCGGCCACAGCGCGACGCGGAAGGTCGCCGCGCGGGTGCGCATGCCGCCGTCGAGGAGGATCACCGCCAGCGCCAGGTTGCTGACCAGGTAGGCCAGCGAGTAGTCGTTGAACACGATGCCGCCGATGCCGTCGACGCCGGCGAGCATGCCGACCGCGAGGAAGATCACCAGGACGGGGATGCCGATGCGCGCCGAAAACGAGCTGACCAGGATGCTGACGCCCACCAGCAGGGCACCGATGAAGAACAAGCTGTTGACGGCCGCAGGATCCAAAGGCTTCTCCCGTGTGCGGGGTTGACGGCAAGGCGGTTTCATGCAGGGTGCATGCCAAGCGATTCTAACCCGTTGATTTATCGAATGGTCAAAAAATATCCGTGAATTTTTGTGACGATTTTTCTGTCTCCGGCCGCTCTGCGCCGCGACTGCGGAGGACGCTGGCGAACTGCTAGACTGCGCGCCACCCCGTTTTCCTGGCCGGCCGCACTCGCGGCGCCGGCCGCTGCAGCCGGAACCCGCCGCCGATGAACTACCGTCACGCCTTCCACGCCGGCAACCATGCCGATGTGCTCAAGCACGCCGTCCTCTGCCGCCTGCTCGCCCTGCTGGCGCGCAAGGACAAGCCCTTCGCCTACCTCGACAGCCATGCCGGCATCGGCTTCTACGACCTGTGCGGCGTGCAGGCCGGCAAGACCGACGAATGGCGCGAGGGCATCGGCCGCCTGTGGTTGCGCGACGACCTGCCGGCGCTGCTCGACGACTACCGGGCGACCATCGCCGCGCTCAACCCCGACGGCGGGCTGCGCTACTACCCCGGCTCGCCGGAGATCGCCCGCCGCCTGAGTCGCGCGCAGGATCGCGTGCTGCTCAACGAGAAGCACCCCGAGGACGGCCGTCTGCTCAAGGACAACATGGCCGGCGACCGGCGGGTCAGCGTGCACCTGGGCGAGGGCTGGCACCTGGCCAAGGCTCTGCTGCCGGTGGCCGAGAAGCGCGCGCTGCTGCTGATCGACCCGCCCTTCGAGCAGGCCGACGAGCTGCAGCGCTGCACCGAGGCGCTGGCCACCGCCATCGCGCGGATGCGCCAGACGGTGGTGGCGATCTGGTATCCGATCAAGGATCAGCGCCAGCTCAAGCGGTTCTACCAGGAGGCGCAGAAGAGCGGCGCGCCCAAGCTGCTGCGCGCCGAGCTGTGGGTGCATCCCACCGACAACCCGGCTGGCCTCAACGGCTCGGGCCTGCTGATCGCCAATCCGCCGTGGCCGCTGGAAGACGAGCTGCGCGAGCTGCTGCCCTACCTGGCCGAGCGCCTGGCACAGAGCCAGGGCGGCTGGCGGCTGGACTGGCTGATCGAGGAGCAGGCGGGCGGCTGAGACCGCCGGGAGTGCGCCGGGCGGACCAAGCGCTAGCGCGCGGCCGTGGTGCGCGCGGTGCCCACGGCGCGCCCCTCGCCGCTCACTCCGGCAGGCACACCCCGGTGCCGCGCAGGCCGCAGTAGCCGCCGGGGTTCTTGGCCAGGTACTGCTGGTGGTAGGCCTCGGCGTAGTAGAAGGGCACGTCCTGGCGGATCTCGGTGGTGAGCGGGCCGTAGCCGGCGTCCGCCAGCGCGGCGGCGTAGGCGGCGGCGCTGGCCTGTGCCCGGGCCAGTTGTGCGGCCGTGGTGCAGTAGATCGCCGAGCGGTACTGGGTGCCGATGTCGTTGCCCTGGCGCATCCCCTGGGTCGGGTCGTGGGCTTCCCAGAACACCCGCAGCAGCGCCTCCAGCGAGGTTTCCCGCGGGTCGAAGACCACCCGCACCACCTCGGTATGCCCGGTCAGCCCCGAGCACACCTCGTCGTAGGTGGGGTTGGGCGTGATGCCTCCGGCGTAGCCGGCCGCGGTGACCCTGACCCCCGGCTGCTGCCACAGACGCCGTTCGGCGCCCCAGAAGCAGCCCATACCGAGCAGCAGCTCCTCGCAGCCGGCGGGGAAGGGCGGTTGCAGGGGCTGGCCGTTGACGCAGTGCGTCTCGGGCACCGGCATCGGGCTGTCGCGGCCGGGCAGGGCCTGGTCGGCGCCGGGCAGCGCCTGCTTGTGGACGAGGATTGCGGAGCGCAGGACCATGGCGGCCTCCTGGACTGTGATGTGGATACGGCCTTTCAAGATGCCCGCCAGGGCGGCGTCCCGCAACCTTGTCACATCCTGTTGCCGGTGGTTCGCCGCCGCTGCCGGCTGGATTATGCTGGCGGCAGTTTTCACCACCAAGGACACGCCTTCATGCGATCCGGACTTCTGCAACGCCTGCGCCGCGGGCTGCTGCTGGCCCTGCTCGGCGCCAGCCTGCCGGCCAATGCCGCCGGCGAAAACGTTCCCGCCAGCGCCCGTCAGGGCGACAGCGGCGAAGCCAGCCACAGCCTGGCGCTCGACGGCGCCGAGCGCGCCCGCTACCTGAGCGAGCTCAAGCGCCTATACCCCGGCAAGAGCGCGCAGCGCGCCCTGCTCGAACACTGCAACCGCCTGCTGGAGAGCTACGCACCCTGCACCCAGGGCCGCGCGGCGCGCGAGGCGGTGCCGCTGTTCCAGCTGGAGCTGCTCGGCGACGCCCTCAAGGTGCGCGGCGAGCTGCGCCATGCCGACGGCCGGCTGAGCCTGAGCGAGCGGACCCTGCCGCTGGCCGGGCTGCCCCGCCAGCTGGGTTATCTCTATCCCGAGCAGGGCGCGCTCTGCCATGTGCTCGATCCGCGCGATGCGACGCCGCTGCTGACCCTGAGCCGCGATCTGACCGGGGTGGCCGAGCTGACCCGGGCGCTGGGCCTGCTGATCGGCGAGCTGCAGCAAGCGGCCTGAGCCGTTCTGCTGATTGCCGGAACACAAGAAACCCCGCCGAGGTTATGCGTAGTCTCTGACCACTCATAATCTTGACCAGAATGCCGTATCCCACCTCGGGGTATGGCATTTTTTGCATCTGACCAAGATTAGGTGGTTGCTGGCAGACAAGGGCTACGATGCCGAGCACTTGCGCCAGTACTGCGACCGTTACCGGATGCCGCCTGTGATTCCGCTGCGAGCCATAAAACGCAAGCCCAAGCCGGGATGACCAAGGCTGTTCGACCGCCCGAAATACCGGCAGCGCGACATCATCGAGCGGATGTTCGGCTAGCTGAAGGAGATCCGCCGAATTAATCGCCCCGAATCCCCACTAAGTGCGGAAAGTGACTTGGCTAAACGCTTACGCCAAGGAGGTTCAGAAAGAGTAAGCCAGCTGTGTCCAAATGCGGGGTTGGCGCTCTATGTCGTTCTGCGCCGGATGGTCGCCGACTTTCCAGCCTGCCAGCGCGCTGAGGTTCCAGGTGCGATCCGACCATCCCGCCCCAAAGCCTGACGCGGAGAGACGACGGGGCGAGGTGTCGGTGGTCCAGCTAGGTGTATTGAGGCGCGCGACGCCGTGATCGGCGAATGCGACCAGTCGCCAGGTAGTGGTCAGGGCGTAGCGCAGTTCGACGCTGGCTAGCCAGCCCTTGTCGCCGAATGCTGCGGTCTGATGCATGGCGCGCGCACCGAACACACCGCCGACATAGAGTTTTTCCGAGTCGTCCAGATTGTCATCGCTCCACTGGCCCTGGGCGCGAACGTACAGGGCCAGGCGCCCTCCCAGTTGCTGCAGGCGCGCAAGGTCGGCGCGCAGCACACTGAAACGGCCCGCATCGGCCTTGCCCACTAGCGAATAGGGCGAGCCATCGATATTCAGGCTGCCCTCGCTCCAGCGCAGTGAAAGGCTAGTCTCGGCTCCGTTCAGCAAGTCGTCTCGGACAGTGCCGGAGAGGCCGTAGCTGAGCACGCGGGATCGTTTTTCACTGTGTACGCCGAGCAGTCCAATTTCATCCTGCAGGCGTTTGTCGTCGAACTGCAGCCGGGCTTTGAGGTTGAACACCTCGTATTGAAGGAGCGGTTGGATGATGAATGCACTGGCAGTGCGGGTCTTGCCCTTGGCGGCAAGTATTTCGAGCTCATCGCCCAGCTCGTAGGACAGGTCCGAGAGGATAACGCCCAGTCGGCTCGACCAGGGGCCGACGTCCAGATGATAGGCAGCCCAGTGGTAATGACCTTCCTCGGCCGAGCCCATGCTGCGCAGACTCAGCAGGTCGTTCTGGTCAAGCAGGCCATGCAGGTTGATGGCGCTAGAGAATCGGGCTTGGTCGTCATGGCCGCCGAAGTTGTCCACTGCCAGGCCACCACTGATGAACGGCATCGCACTCAGATCATCGGGCGGATCATAGGTGGTGTTGCCCAGCGTCAGGCTGCTGCGCGATGGCAGGTCGGGGATTTCCTGAAAGGGCAGCAACTGCGCCGCTGCGTTGGCTAGGCAGGAACCTGCAAGTGCAGACAATGCGAACAACAGGCGACAAGCCAATCGCATACAAGGCATACCTGGGTAATCGTCGGGACAGGCTCGGGGTATACGAGCGCACAGTGGCGAGGCAGGGTATGGTTTCAGGTTCTTGCTTTGCAAGCCAAACGGGCCGATACCTGGCGCAGGCCATTGTCGGATGGACAGCGCTCTTCTTGTCCACCATTGCGAGCGTGCAGTGGTGGACGGGTAAAGTGCCGTCCACCCTGCAGGAAGCCGCCCCGAATGCGGGTCAACCGATGCTTAGAAAAACCGTACCATCTGCGCCCACACCCTTGGGCTACGCTCGACGTCGCTTTGCGCGTCGTCATTACCTAGCTTCCAGGCGGCTACAGTGTTGATCTGCCAGCCGTATGCGGCCCACCGGGCGCCGACGCCGGTACCCGACAGGCTGCGGTGGTTCTCGCCACTGCTCCAGGTGTCCTTGTTTAGCCGTACCTGCCCATGGTCGATGAAGGTGCTCAGCTGCCAGGCATCGCTCAGCGCGTAGCGAAGTTCGAGGTTGGCCAGCCAGCCCTGGTCGCCGGATGCCTCACCCTGGGGGTAGGCGCGCACACCATAGGCACCGCCGAGGCTGATTTTCTCCGAGCTATCCAGGTTGCCGTCGGCCCACTGGCCCTGCAGTTGGCCGTACAGGCTGAAACGCTCGCTCAGGCGCTGCAGGCGCACCAGGCTCGGGTTGAGCTTATGGAAGCGGCCCTGGGTGCCCGCAGTCAGATCGTCGATGGCCTGGTTGAGTTCGCCATCGATGTTCAGGCTACCCTGACTCCAGGACAGGGCGAAGCTGTTCACGCCACCGCCGAACAGGTCGTCGCGGCTGTTGCCGGTGAGGCTGGCGATGACCATGCGCGAGCGCTTGTCGCTCTTGCTGTCGAACAGGTCGATGTCATCCTTCAGGCGCTTGTCATCGAACTGCAATTGCGCATACAGGGAAAAGTCCCGACTGCGTACCAGCGGCTGGATCGTATAGAGACTGGCGATACGCGCATTGCCGTGCGCCTTGAGATCGTCGAAATCCTTTTCCAGCTGGTAATCCATGTCCGAATAGGCAACCCCTACCTGGGTGGCCCAGTTGCCGATTGGCAACTGGTAGCCAATGCGGCCGTACTGCTGGTCTTCGTCCGAAGCCATGGCACGCAGTGACAGGCGATCCCCCAGCCCCAGCGGACTATTGACGTTGAGCGTGCCGCCCAGCCGGTATTCGCCGGTGAAGCGGTTGCCGTAGTTGTCGGCATCCACCGAGCCGGATAGCAAGGGGCCGGGCTGCACGTCCACCAACAGGTCGGTGGCACCGACCGAGGCGCCTGGTTTGAGGGTGGACTTCACCTCTACCCCAGGCGTGTCGGCGAGCAGCAATAGGCTGCGTTCCAGCGCTGCGGAGCGCACGGCATCACCAGGCTTGAGAGCGGCAAGCGGCGCCAGGGCTGCGCCCGACACCCGCGACTGATTGTTCAGACCGACTTCGCCGTAGCGACCTTCCATTACGGCGATCTGCACCACACCGCCATCGATTTCCTGGGCCGGAATATAGGCCCGGGCCAGGGGATAGCCGCGTTCGCGATACAGGCGAGTGATGCGATTGGCGCCGGCCTGCAGTTCGCCGAGAGAAACCGTGCGGCCTTGCAGGTCGGCTAGCAGGGGCAGCAGCTCTTCGCTGGCGAGGGCGCTGTTGCCCTGCAGGGTAAAACTGTTGATCGCCAGGCTTGGCCCGCTCTTGTTCATCTCGGTCGAGGGCGCATCGGGCAGGTTCAGCTCCAGCCGCTGCTTGCCGGGCAGTTGCAGCGGGCGTTGATCAATCACCTGCTGCGACTGTCCAGCATCCGGCAAGATAGTCGCCATCACAGGCAGCGACAGCAGTGATACGGCACCGCCGAGCAATGTGTGAGCGAAACGCATAGATCAGAGTCCTTCTGGCATGAGGATGGTGTGCAGGTTCAGTTCCTCATCGCGTTGGTCGTTAGTCAGGGCTTCAAAATCTTGTGCCTGCTGGCTGGTCTTGCTTGAAACGGCTTGGCTGTTCGAGGCCAGTACGCTGATATAGGACGTATTTCTGTCGCCTAAGGGCTGTTCGGCCATCGGCGCAGTAGCAACTTGAAGCGTTCCATCCACATAGTGGATGTCATAGTTGGCTAGGGACGCGCCGAGCGCGTTACTAGCGACAATGGCGTAGTTGCCGACAGCAGCTGTTGCAGGTTTCCCGACACTACTGAGAGTAACCGAAGCAACACTATCGCTACCAACCAGCCCCCTGACGCTGTAACCGCTCAGATCGATGCTTTGACCAAAGGTCTTACTGGCGTCCAAGGCTGCGATGGTAAGGGCAGCCTTGCCGATAGTTAGGCTGCCGGCGGTATAGCTTAGGTTGTAGTTGTCGGCAGTCAGGCCGCTAGCGCTCAGGCCATAGATGCCTGCATTAACCGCCCCTTGGGCGGTGCCACTGTAGCTGAGCGTGCCGCCGAGTACCGACTCCGTTTCGCCGTTGACAAAACCGCTGAAGCTTACTTCCTTGCTGGCACTGAAGGCCCTGCCATCGTAGGTTTTGCTGGCGTTATTGACCGTGACGTTCAGGCTGGCCCGCTGGATCGAGGCCGTCAGCCCGGCGGGCTGGACGAGCAGGTAGTTGCCGGCGTCGGCGCCGCTCAGGGTGTAGCCGCTGACGCTCACCGCCTTGCCGGTGCCGGCGTTCTTGTCGGCGAAGGCGCCGATGCCGGTGCCGCCGAGCGTGACCACATCGCTGCCGAAGGCGCTGACGCTGGCGGTGCCGTTCAGGGTCGCGACCGTGGTGCCGTCGTAGGTCTTGTCGCTGGCGGTGATGCCGTTGACGTTCAGGCTGGCCCGCTGGATCGAGGCCGTCAGCCCGGCGGGCTGGACGAGCAGGTAGTTGCCGGCGTCGGCGCCGCTCAGGGTGTAGCCGCTGACGTTCACCGCCTTGCCGGTGCCGGCGTTCTTGTCGGCGAAGGCGCCGATGCCGGTGCCGCCGATCGTGACCACATCACTGCCGAAGGCGCTGACGCTGGCGGTGCCGTTCAGGGTCGCGACCGTGGTGCCGTCGTAGGTCTTGTCGCTGGCGGTGATGCCGTTGACGTTCAGGCTGGCCCGCTGGATCGAGGCCGTCAGCCCGGCGGGCTGGACGAGCAGGTAGTTGCCGGCGTCGGCGCCGCTCAGGGTGTAGCCGCTGACGCTCACCGCCTTGCCGGTGCCGGCGTTCTTGTCGGCGAAGGCGCCGATGCCGGTGCCGCCGAGCGTGACCACATCGCTGCCGAAGGCGCTGACGCTGGCGGTGCCGTTCAGGGTCGCGACCGTGGTGCCGTCGTAGGTCTTGTCGCTGGCGGTGATGCCGTTGACGTTCAGGCTGGCCCGCTGGATCGAGGCCGTCAGCCCGGCGGGCTGGACGAGCAGGTAGTTGCCGGCGTCGGCGCCGCTCAGGGTGTAGCCGCTGACGCTCACCGCCTTGCCGGTGCCGGCGTTCTTGTCGGCGAAGGCGCCGATGCCGGTGCCGCCGATCGTGACCACATCACTGCCGAAGGCGCTGACGCTGGCGGTGCCGTTCAGGGTCGCGACCGTGGTGCCGTCGTAGGTCTTGTCGCTGGCGGTGATGCCGTTGACGTTCAGGCTGGCCCGCTGGATCGAGGCCGTCAGCCCGGCGGGCTGGACGAGCAGGTAGTTGCCGGCGTCGGCGCCGCTCAGGGTGTAGCCGCTGACGCTCACCGCCTTGCCGGTGCCGGCGTTCTTGTCGGCGAAGGCGCCGATGCCGGTGCCGCCGATCGTGACCACATCACTGCCGAAGGCGCTGACGCTGGCGGTGCCGTTCAGGGTCGCGACCGTGGTGCCGTCGTAGGTCTTGTCGCTGGCGGTGATGCCGTTGACGTTCAGGCTGGCCCGCTGGATCGAGGCCGTCAGCCCGGCGGGCTGGACGAGCAGGTAGTTGCCGGCGTCGGCGCCGCTCAGGGTGTAGCCGCTGACGCTCACCGCCTTGCCGGTGCCGGCGTTCTTGTCGGCGAAGGCGCCGATGCCGGTGCCGCCGAGCGTGACCACATCGCTGCCGAAGGCGCTGACGCTGGCGGTGCCGTTCAGGGTCGCGACCGTGGTGCCGTCGTAGGTCTTGTTGCTGGCGGTGATGCCGTTGACGTTCAGGCTGGCCCGCTGGATCGAGGCCGTCAGCCCGGCGGGCTGGACGAGCAGGTAGTTGCCGGCGTCGGCGCCGCTCAGGGTGTAGCCGCTGACGCTCACCGCCTTGCCGGTGCCGGCGTTCTTGTCGGCGAAGGCGCCGATGCCGGTGCCGCCGAGCGTGACCACATCGCTGCCGAAGGCGCTGACGCTGGCGGTGCCGTTCAGGGTCGCGACCGTGGTGCCGTCGTAGGTCTTGTTGCTGGCGGTGATGCCGTTGACGTTCAGGCTGGCCCGCTGGATCGAGGCCGTCAGCCCGGCGGGCTGGACGAGCAGGTAGTTGCCGGCGTCGGCGCCGCTCAGGGTGTAGCCGCTGACGCTCACCGCCTTGCCGGTGCCGGCGTTCTTGTCGGCGAAGGCGCCGATGCCGGTGCCGCCGAGCGTGACCACATCGCTGCCGAAGGCGCTGACGCTGGCGGTGCCGTTCAGGGTCGCGACCGTGGTGCCGTCGTAGGTCTTGTTGCTGGCGGTGATGCCGTTGACGTTCAGGTTGGCCCGCTGGATGGTCAGACTGGCATTTGTGTTCGCGTAGCTGATGTCATAGCCCTGTTGGCCGGAATACAAGCCGCCCAAGAGCAGTGTGCCGTTGGCTTGGCTGTAGTCGCCCGCGTTTTTGCTGTGGGTGACATAGGTCAGGCTGCCATCCAATGTCGCGCCGGAGAGGCTGGTGGTGTAGCTAGTCGTGCCGCTGGCGACGTTGCCGTCGTAGGTTTTGCCGGTGATGCCGCCCGCACTCGCCGAGACGGTGACCTGCTGCAGGAAGCTACGCAGCAGCGGGCCTGTGTAGCCTTCGTAGATACGCCAGACGGCGTTCGTACCGCCTGTACCGGCAATGTTCCAGCCTGCGAAGGTACGCGCCTGGGTGAGCTCTTCCCGGGTCTTGCCGGCGCCGATACCGTTCCCCGCGAATGCACCGGTTGCCGCACCGCCATTGTTGATGCTGCTGCCTTGCGCATCGGTGGTTGCGTAGAAGCTGGCGGTGATCTGGCCAAAGCCGAAGTCGTTGCCGACCAGCCCGCCGACGTTACTCGTGCCCGAAACGCTGCCCGTAGCATAGGTATTGCTGATGCTGTCGCCTTCGTGGTGCCCAACCAGCCCGCCGACATCATTGTTGGTGCCGGAGACGCTGCCGGTGGCATAGGCGTTGCTTATGCTTTCGCCGCGGTTGTACCCAACCAGCCCGCCGACGCGGCTGGTGCCAGAAACGCTGCCGGTGGCATAGGCGTTGCTGATGATGCCGCCGTAGTTATTCCCGACCAGCCCGCCGACGCTCACTCCGCTGCCGTACAGCCCATCGAATACACCCGACACGCTACCCGTGGCATAGGCGTTGCTGATAGTGACGCGCGCGCTGGAGCCAACCAGCCCGCCGACGTTGCTGCTGCCCGCAACGTTGCCCGTGACATAGGCGTCGTCGATAAAGCCTTCGGAGTGATACCCAACCAACCCGCCGACGTCGCTGCCACCCTCAACATTGCCGGTGACATAGGCGTTGTAGATGCTGCCGTTAACGTTGCGCCCAACCAACCCGCCGACCCCGTCCCCGTCCCCAAACACGCTGCCGGCGGCATACACGTTGCGAAGAGTGCTGGACTCGTTTGTTCCCACCAGCCCGCCGACGGCGCCCGCGCCTGAGACACTGCCGGTGGCATAGGCGTTGCTGATGCTGCCCTCGGCGTTGGCCCCAACCAGCCCGCCGACGGAGTTCGCGCCTGAGACACTGGTGGTGGCATAGGCGTTGCTGATGCTGCCGCGTTCGTTGAGCCCCACCAGCGCGCCGACATTGTCGGCGCCCGAGACGCTGCCGCCCACCAGCCCGATATTGCGGATCACGCTGCCGTTACCAGTCTTGCCAAACAGGCCCACAGCATTCGTGCCGCCACGGTTGATGGTCAGACCGCTGATGGTGTGATCCAGCCCGTCGAACGTGCCGGCGAAGAGGTCGGCGCCATAACCAATCGGCTGCCAGCCCGCGCCGGCGTTGGCCGTGGCGCTGGCTGTGCTGTGATAGCCCACGCTGTTCTGATCCAGGTCGACCGTCAGCACGAAGTGCTTGCCCGCGGTGTCACCAAGGATGTGGTTGATGTTCTGCAACTGCTGCCAGCTGGCCAGTACCCAGGGGTTGTCCGCCGTGCCGGCGCCGGCGTCGAAATACTGGTAGCCCGTCTTGGGCGTTACGCCTTGCAGCGTGGGTAGGCGGTGGAAGACGTAGCCGCCCGTGTCGGTGGGCATGCGCCAGGTGCTGCCAAAATCCCAGCCGGAGAAGGTGCTCGCCTGCTGCAGCTGTGCGGTTGTTCTGCCCAGGCCAGCTGCGCTGCTGGCCTGGCCGGTGGTTTGGGTGTCCCAATAGGCGTTGCTGACGCCGCTATAGATGCTGTCCTTGAGCCCGACCAGCCCGCCGACAGAGCTCGTGCCTGAGACACTGCCGGTGGCATAGGCGTTCGTGATGAAGGTGTTGGTGCTGCCGCTGAGATGCCCGACCAGCCCGCCAACCTTGTCGTTGCCCGAAACGCTGCCGGTGGCATAGGCGTTGCTGATTCTGCCAGAGGAGGCGTTGTTCCCAACCAGCCCGCCGACATTGTTGTTGCCCGAAACGCTGGCGCTGGCATAGGCGTTACTGATAGAGACGCGGGAGAGGCCGACCAGCCCGCCGACGTGGTCGCCGGTGCCCGTGACGCTGCCGGTGGCATAGGCGTTGCTGATGGAGGCCATGCCGTCCCCGACCAGCCCGCCGACGGAGCTTTTGCCCGAGACGCTGGCGTTGGCATAGGCGTTTTTGATGGTGCTGTAGTTCATCCCAAGCAACCCGCCGACGTTGTCGCCGGTGCCCGAGACGCTGCCGGTGACGTAGACGTGGCTGATGGTGCCGTTCCCTCGGTATCCGGCCAGCCCGCCGACGTAACTTTTGCCCGAGACGCTGACGCCCACCAGCCCGACATCGCGGATCCGGCCGGCGTCGGCCCGGCCAAACAGCCCCACATAGTCCTGATCGCCACGGTTGATGGTCAGATTGCTGAGGGTATGACCTAGGCCGTCGAATATTCCGGTGAAACTGCGGAGATTGTTGTTTTCATCCCTACTGCCATCCCCCACCGGCTGCCAGTTGGCGATGCCGCTCAGATCGATATCGCTACCCACGGCATAGTTGCCGGCCAGATCGTTCCGCATGGCTTGCAGCGCAGCGGCATCGTTGACCACGGTGTAGGTGACGACGCCACCATAGATGCTGCCGTCCAGGCCCTTTTTGGTGCTGAAGTTCTGCCCGCTTTGCAGGTTGACGGGAGCGTTGATGAAGTAGTCCGCGCTGATGAAGCCATGTTCATCGCCGTCGCGCTGGCCGTAGTACAGCGCCAGTTTGCCGTTTGCGTGCTCGGCGGTGATGCTGGCGTTAATGTGGATGTCGTTGTGGGCGCTCAGGGTGAGGGTGGTGTCCTGGTTCCAGATCAGCGCGGCGTTGACGTGGATATCGCCCTGGTCTTCGCCGGCGGCCACCGTCTGCAGGGTGACGCTGGTGCTATTGAGGTTATTGCTGAGGGTGTCGGCGCCGATGCCACTGTCGCTCAGAGGCGCCTTGCCCGCGCTGACGGTGAAGTCGGTGGGATCGATCAGCCATTCACCGGTCTTGCCGTTCGCCGCTTTGGTGGTGACCTTGGCGCTCTCCGCCACTTTGACGTGGGCACCGCTGGTCTCGATAAAACCGCCGTCGCCGCCATCGGGCGCGCTGGCATCCAGGGTGCCGGCCACCTCTATGGTGCCTCCGTCGAAGTCGCCGAGCAGGACGATCTTGCCGTCCTTTTCACCGAGGGTGCGGGCTTCGATCACGCCGGTGTTGTTGACCACCGTCTTGAGCAGCGCCTCGCCGGCATTGGCGGTCAGCAGCACCTGGCCGCCGTCGGCGCGGATCAACTGGCGGTTTTCCACCAGGGCATCGACCTGTGCCTCATCGACCTGCACGTTGAGCAGGCCATCGCCGGCAAAATCCAGGGTCATCGCGTTGCCCGCGGCCAGGGCTACCGTGCCCTGGTTGGCGACGATCACGCCGTTGTTGCTGACGGTACCGCCGAGCAGGGCGACGCTGCCGCCGTCGGCTGCAGTGATCTGGCCGTTGTTGATGACGCTGGCATTGCTGCCATCGCCCTTGAACCGGTAGTTACCCGCTTCGAAGTCGCTGTTGCTGATGTCCAGCGTGGAGGCTACCAGGCCGCCGACATTGACCTGCGCGCCTTGGCCGAACAGCACGCCGTTGGGGTTGACGATAAAGACCCGGCCATTGGCATCGAGCTGGCCCATGATCTTCGAACCGTCGGCACCAAGCACGCGGTTGAGGGCAATGGCATCGCTGCCCGGCTGGTTGAAGGTGACCTTGTTGCCGGCAGCAATATCGAAGCTTTGCCAGTCGATGGCGAGCTTGTTGCTGGACTGGTCGATGACCATCTGGTTGGCGCTGGGCGTACCTATTTGTCCCTGGCCGGACACCACCTGGCCCCCCGTTGGCAGGTCGGCTGCGCACGCCACAGCTGGCAGCAGAAGGGCCGTCGCAAGGACAGCGCCCGCTCCTTTGCCACGTCGGCGAGCATGCTCATCGGTAACGCTCCAGGCGCTGAGGCTTGGGTTCCAGACGAGGGCATAGGTGCGGTTCATGGTGTCATCCCTTTAACAATGAAGACCGGCCTGTCTGCCCAGATGTGGCGCGATAGGGGGTGAACCGGGTATTGGACACGCAGGCCTGATAATAAAAAGGTATTAGGCGGGAGGTGTTGGCGATTGGCTATCACTGAAACTAGGTAATTTCGGTGACTTTTTACTGCCGCGAGCACGAGCTGTGGCCATACCAACGGGTAGAGTCCTGACCCGCTGAATCAGCGGTGAAAGCGTGCTCATGGATCGTGTCCCAACGAGTGGTGTAACTGAGATCCGCCAGAAGCGCCGTCAGGCGTGAGAAAGGATGGTCACCGTGGTTTCCGGCTAGGTTGAGTTTGCCGACCTAACCATCACCGGAGAAACCACGATGACCAAGCACACTATCGCACTGGACGAACTCGCCGAGAAAGGTCCGGATGCCGACCTGCTCAGGCACATGATCCAGTTCGTCGCTCAGCGCCTGATGGAGCTCGATGTCGAGACACGCTGCGGTGCCGGCTACGGCGTCAAGAGCGAGGATCGCAGCAACAGCCGCAATGGTTACCGGGATCGCCTGTGGCAGACCCGTGCCGGCGACGTCGAACTACGCATTCCCAAGCTGCGCCAGGGCAGCTATTTCCCACCCTTCCTGGAGCCCCGGCGTACGGCCGAGAAGGCCCTGGCCGCGGTGATCCAGGAGGCCTACGTGCAAGGCGTCTCGACCCGCTCGGTCGACGAACTGGTACAGGCCATGGGCATGAGCGGAATCTCGAAAAGTCAGGTGTCACGCCTGGCCTGCGAGATCGACGAGCGCGTCCATGCCTTCCTGGACCGCCCCATCGAGGGAGACTGGCCCTACCTATGGGTTGATGCCACCTACGTCAAGGTGCGCGAGGCCGGGCGCATCGTCTCGGTCGCGGTGACAATCGCTGTGGCCGTGAACACCGATGGCGTGCGCGAGGTACTGGGCATGCGGGTCGGGCCTTCGGAAGCCGAGCCGTTCTGGACCGACTTCCTGCGCAGCCTGATGCGTCGTGGCCTGCGCGGGGTGAAACTGGTCATCTCCGATGCCCACGAAGGGCTCAAGGCGGCGGTGGCCAAGGTTCTGAAAGCAACCTGGCAGCGCTGCCGGGTGCACTTCATACGCAACGCCCTGGCGCATGTCGGCAAAGGCCAGCGCACCATGGTAGCCGCGCTACTGCGCACGGTGTTCGCCCAGGATTGCGAGGATGAGGCCCGTCGACAGTGGCGTGCTGTGGCTGATCAGCTGCGCGAGCGATTCCCGAAGATTGCCAAGCTGATGGATGGCTGCGAAGACGAGGTGCTGGCTCACATGGGCTTCCCCAAGGCGCACCGGCAGCAGATCCACAGCACCAACCCGTTGGAGCGCCTGAACGCCGAGATCAAGCGCCGTACCGACGTGGTAGGCATCTTCCCCAACGACGCTGCCATCATCCGCTTGGTCGGAGCGATGCTGCTGGAGCAGAACGACGAATGGAGCCTGCAACGCCGCTACATGCAGCTTGAGGGACTGCAATCGCTCAGTGACAATCAACCCGCTCGGCTATCCGCTGTGATCAGCTGAGCCCCCGCAGACTCGACTGCCAGAGACATGGCAGTTACACCACTTCCCGGGACACGATCTGCTCATGGCGCTGTGATGGAGGCCTGGCCATACCTGATTCCAGTGATGGTCGAATGCCGGCATTGGTGCCAGAATCCGGCCTTCATTTAGCTTTCCGAGTTTCGCTCGCTGATGTTGACTGCCAGCCATACCTCCGATAATGCTCTGCTACCTGCACCGGTACTGGTGGTTGAGGACGACCCGCTGATGCGTCAGCGGCTAGCGCGGGTACTCGGTGAAATCGGTTACGCACAGGAGGCGGTGAGTTTTTCGGTAAACCTGGCCGAGGCGCGCGCGCATGTTAGCCAGCAACCGGTGGCGATGGTGCTGGTGGACCTGGGGTTGCCGGACGGCAATGGCATCGAATTGATCCAGGAGTTGCGCACGCAGGACCCAGCGCTGTGGATCCTGGTGATTTCAGCCTGGAGCACCGAAGATGCAATCCTTGGTGCGTTGAGGGCCGGCGCCACGGGCTACCTGCTCAAGGAGCGCGACGACCTGGAAGTCAGCCTGTCGATTCGTAGCGTGTTGCGCGGCGGTGCGCCAATCGACCCGTTTATCGCGCGGCGCATTCTGGCCTTGCTGCCGACGGTGCCGTTGCAAACGCCCAGCGACACAAGCGACATCGAAGCACTCAGTGCCCGCGAGAGCGAGATTCTCGAATGGGTTTCCCGCGGCTTGAGCAACCGGGAAATCGCCGAACAGTTGGCCATTTCCCGCTATACCGTCGAATGCCATATCAAACGGATTTACCGCAAGCTAGCCGTCTCTTCACGTACTCGCGCGCTAAGCGAGGCTCGGCAGCGCGGCTTATTGCCCTGACCCTGCTGCTGCTCCTGTTACCTTGGTTTCCGAGTCCCGCACAGGCGAACTGCCAGGCGACCATTACCCGCGTAATGGTGGCTCCCGAGCGGGGCGGCGATGGTGTACGCCCGCTCGCAGGCTGGCAGACAGTAACCCTTCCGGATCTGTGGCAGCGCCACTGGCCCGGCTTTCTGGGGCCGGTGTGGTATCGGCTGGACTGGCAAGCCGACTGTGCTGGTGAGCCGCTGGCGCTGAACATCGATCGCATGGTTATGGCGGGCGAGGTGTGGCTCAACGACGATCTGATCTGGCGTGACGCGAGCCTGGCCGAGCCGTTGTCGCGCAGCTGGAATCTGCCACGCTACTGGCTGCTGCCGTTATCCCGGCAGCAGGAGGCCAATACTCTGTGGGTTCGCCTGGTGGGCTCGGAGCATGCCGCGCCGGGTCTGGGCACGGTGCGCCTGGGTGTATCCGCGCAGGTCTGGCCGGAGTACCGTCAGCAGCTATTGCAGCAGCGTGAGCTCATTTTCGTCAGCCTGCTGATTTCCCTGGTGTTGGGTGTGCTGTTTCTGACGTTCTGGCTGTCCCGCCGCCAGGAACGTGCCTTCGGTTGGTTCGCGCTGGCTTCGGTGCTGTGGTCGGTTGGCCTTGGCAATATGCTGGTGACCACAGCCTGGCCATTCACCAACGGTGAGGTTTGGGATCGCCTAAGCCTGCTGGCATTGGCGCTCTATTGTCCAGCGTTCTGCATGTTCATTTGGTCGCTCGGCGGTATGCGCTTTGCGCGCCTGGAAAGGGCTATCTGGGCTGGCGTGATCCCGTTCTGCGTGGCCGTAGTGCTGGTGCCGAAGGCGCAGATTGGGCTGCTGCAGATAATGTCCGCCTTTTCGCTCAGGCTGGTCTTGTTTGTTCTCGCCATGCAGCTCATTTGGCATACGTACCGCAGGCGACAACCCCGTCTGATGGTATTCGGGGCGCTTATGGCGGCGTTGTCGATCTATGAGTTTCTGGCCTTCATTGGCGTGCTTGATGTTGCAGGGGTGTATGCCGCGCTGTCGGCCCCCGTCTTGTCCTCGGTGATGTTTCTGGTCCTGGCCATGCGTTTCACCAACAGCCTGCAGCGCATCGAGTCCTTCAACGATGAGCTGCAGGCAAGCGTGGAAAGCACACGGGCGGAACTGACCCAGACGCTGCAGCGCGAGCACCAGCTGGAAGCCGAAAATATTCGCCTTAATGAACGCCTGCGCCTGACTCATGATCTGCATGACGGCCTGGGTAGTTCGCTGATGCGTTCGATTATCCGCATGGAGCATGGCGAGGGGCTGAAAGATGATCAGTTTCTGTCCGTGCTGAAGACGTTGCGTAGTGACCTGCGTGACGTCATCGACGGCTCGTGCGCGGTGCCCGCCTGGCAATCGCCGCAGGAGTGGCTGGCGCCGCTGCGGCGGCGGTTCATCGACCTGTTCGACGATCTGGGTATCGAGTCGCAGTGGAGTCTGCCGGAGCACTGGCCGGGGGCTTTCACGCCGCCGCAGCTGTTGGCCCTGACGCGATTTCTCGAAGAGGCGCTAACCAATGTGCTAAAGCATGCGGGCGCCACACGGCTGGACGTGGGGGTGCGTGCCGAGGGGGAGAATGGCCTGAGCATATGGGTATGTGACGATGGTCGGGGATTCGAGGTGGATGCCGTACTTGCAGCGGGCACCGGAGTCGGCATGAGCAGCATGCGCGTGCGTATCGAGCGCATGGGCGGGCAACTGCGGGTCGAGTCCCGCCCTGGTGAAACGCTGCTGACGGCTACCATTCAGGGTGAGCCACCATGCGATTAACCAAAAAAATGCCCCGAACAATGTCGGGGCAAATATGATTGTTAACAGTCCACAGATACTTGAAGTTACTCAATCATTCACAAACTATGTACCTTGTAACTCCACATAACGCTTGGCAGTGTTTCTTATGGGCGGTGGAAACGTCCGGCGCCGTTACAGCAGCAGCGAACGGATCTCCGCCAGCAGGTCGGCCAGGCGGCGGGTGAAGCGCGCCGCCGCGGCGCCGTTGATCACCCGGTGATCGTAGGACAGCGACAGCGGCAGCATCAGCCGCGGCTGGAACGCCGCGCCATCCCACACCGGCTGCATGGTCGCCTTGGACACGCCGAGGATCGCCACCTCCGGCGCGTTGACGATCGGCGTGAAGCCGGTGCCGCCGATGTGCCCGAGGCTGGAGATGGTGAAGCAGGCGCCCTGCATGTCGTCGGCCGACAGCTTCTTGCTGCGCGCCTTCTCCGCCAGCTCGGCGGCCTCGGCAGCCAGTTGCAGCAGGCTCTTCTGGTCGACGTTCTTGATCACCGGCACCAGCAGGCCGTCCGGGGTGTCCACGGCGAAGCCGATGTGCACGTACTTCTTGCGGATCAGCGCCTTGCCGCTGGGGGCCAGGGAGCTGTTGAAGTCCGGCAGCTCGCGCAGCACATGGGCGCAGGCCTTGAGCAGGAACGGCAGCACGGTCAGCTTGACGCCGGCCTTCTCGGCGACCTTCTGCTGGGCCTTGCGGAAGTCCTCCAGCTCGCTGATGTCGGCCGACTCGAACTGGGTGACGTGGGGCACGTTGAGCCAGCTGCGGTGCAGGTTGGCGGCGCCGACCTGCATCAGGCGGGTCATCGCCACCTCTTCCACCTCGCCGAACCGGCTGAAGTCGACGGTCGGGATCGGCGGGATGCCGGCGCCGCCGGAGACGCCAGCCTCCGGTGCGGCCTTGGCCTTGTGCATCATGGTCTTGACGTAGGCCTGCACGTCCTCCTTGAGCACCCGGCCTTTCGGCCCGGTAGCCGGCACTTCTGCCAGATCGACACCAAACTCGCGGGCCAGCATGCGCACCGCGGGGCCGGCGTGGACCTTGCCGGCCGGACGCTTGGGCGCCTCGACCAGCGGCGCGATGGCGCTGAGCGGCGGGTCGCCGGCGGCCGGGGTCTGCACCGCCGCCGGAGCGGAGGCCGGTGCGCTCGCCGGGGCTGCAGCCGGAGCCGCAGCGCTGGGCGCCGGGGCGGCGGCCGCGGCAGCCGCGCCGCTGACCTTCAGGGTCAGGATCAGCTCGCCGGTGCCGACCTCGTCGTTGAGCTTGATGGCCAGGCTGTCGACCACGCCGGCCTGCGGGCAGGGGATCTCCATGCTTGCCTTGTCCGACTCCAGTACCAGCAGCGACTGGTCGGCCTCGACCGCATCGCCGGCCTTGACCAGCACCTCGATGATGCGCGCCTTGCCGCTAGAGCCGATGTCCGGCACATGCACTTCCTGCAGGCTGTCGGCGCTCGCGGCCGGCGCGGGGCTCGGCGTCGGAGCGGGCGTCGGTGCGGCTGCAGCCGGTGCCGGTGCCTCGGCGGCGACCGGCGCGGCCTGGGCGCTGGCGCCCTCGGCCTCCAGCTCGATCAGCTCCTGACCTTCCTTGAGGCGGTCGCCGAGCTTGACGAGGATGCTCTTCACCACCCCGGCGCGCGGCGCCGGGATTTCCATGCTGGCCTTGTCCGACTCCAGGGTCACCAGGCTCTGGTCGGCCTCGATGCGCTCGCCGACCTGCACGAGGATCTCGATCACTTCACCTTCGCCGTTGCCGATATCGGGTACGCGAATCAACTCACTCATCGCCACTCTCCTCAGCAGTCCAGCGGGTTGGCTTTATTGGTGTCGATGCCGAACTTGGCGATCGCCTCGGCGATCACCGTGCGCTCGATCTCGCCGCGGTCGGCCAGGGCCTCCAGCGCGGTCAGCACCACCCAGTAGCGGTCCACCTCGAAGAAGTGGCGCAGTTTCTTGCGGCTGTCGCTGCGGCCGAAGCCGTCGGTGCCGAGCACCTTGTATTCCTTGACCGGGACCCACTGGCGGATCTGGTCGGCGAACAGCTTCATGTAGTCGGTGGAGGCGACCACCGGACCCTTGCGGCCGTTCAGGCACTGCTCGACGTAGGACAGCTCCGGCTCGCGCTCCGGGTGCAGGCGATTGCGGCGCTCCACGGCCAGGCCTTCGCGGCGCAGCTCGTTGAAGCTGGTCACGCTCCATACGTCGGCGGCGATGCCGTAGTCCTCGCGGAGGATCTTCGCCGCCTCGCGCACTTCGCGCAGGATGGCGCCGGAGCCCATCAGCTGGACGTGGCAGGCAGCGTCGCGCTTGTCCTCTTCCAGCAGGTACATGCCCTTGATGATGCCGTCCTCGACGCCCTCGGGCATCGCCGGCTGGGCGTAGGCCTCGTTCATCGCGGTCAGGTAGAAGAACACGTTCTGCTGTTCTTCGGTCATCTGGCGGATGCCTTCGCGGATGATCACCGCCATCTCGTAGGCGTAGGTCGGGTCGTAGGTGCGGCAGTTGGGGATGGTCGAGGCCAGGATGTGGCTGTGGCCGTCCTCGTGCTGCAGGCCTTCGCCGTTGAGGGTGGTCCGCCCGGCGGTGCCGCCGATCAGGAAGCCGCGCGCACGGCTGTCGCCGGCCGCCCAGGCCAGGTCGCCGATGCGCTGGAAGCCGAACATCGAGTAGAACACGTAGAACGGCAGCATCGGCTGGTTGTGGTTGCTGTAGGCGGTCGCCGCGGCGATCCAGCTGGACATGGCGCCGGCCTCGTTGATGCCTTCCTCGAGGATCTGGCCCTTCTTGTCCTCGCGGTAGAACATCACCTGGTCCTTGTCCACCGGCTGGTACAGCTGGCCGACCGAGGAGTAGATGCCGAGCTGGCGGAACATGCCTTCCATGCCGAAGGTGCGCGCCTCGTCGGGGATGATCGGCACGATGCGCGAGCCGAGATCCTTGTCCTTGACCAGCTGCGAGAGGATGCGCACGAAGGCCATGGTGGTGGAGATTTCGCGCTCGCCGGTGCCGTCGAGGATCGCCTTGAGGGTTTCCAGCGGCGGTGTCGGGATGCTGAAGCTCTTGCTGCGGCGCTGCGGCACGAAGCCGCCGAGCTTCTCGCGGCTCTTGAGCATGTACTTCATTTCCGGGCTGTCAGGCTCGGGCTTGTAGAACGGCAGTTCTTCGAGCTTGTCGTCCGGGATCGGGATGCCGAAGCTGTCGCGGAAGGCCTTGAGGCTTTCCAGGTCGACCTTCTTGACGTTGTGGGTGATGTTCTGCGCCTGGCCTGCGCCGGTGCCGTAGCCCTTGATGGTCTTGGCGAGGATCACGGTCGGCTGGCCGGTGTGGTTGACCGCCGCGTGATAGGCCGCGTAGACCTTGAACGGGTCGTGGCCGCCGCGGTTGAGCTTCCAGATTTCCTCGTCGGAGAGGTCCTTGACCATCTCGGCCAGCTCCGGGCGGGCACCGAAGAAGTGCTCGCGGACGAAGGCGCCGTTGTTGGCCTTGTAGTTCTGGTACTCGCCGTCGACCACCTCGTCCATGCGCTTCTGCAGCAGGCCCTGGGTGTCCTTGGCGAACAGCGGGTCCCACAGGCGGCCCCAGATCACCTTGATCACGTTCCAGTCGGCGCCGCGGAAGTTGCCTTCCAGTTCCTGGATGATCTTGCCGTTGCCGCGCACCGGGCCGTCGAGACGCTGCAGGTTGCAGTTGATCACGAAGATCAGGTTGTCGAGCTTCTCGCGGCCGGCCAGGGAGATGGCGCCGAGGGATTCCGGCTCGTCGGTCTCGCCGTCGCCGAGGAAGCACCAGACCTTCTGCTTGCCGGCGGGGATGAAGCCGCGGTGCTCCAGGTACTTCATGAAGCGCGCCTGGTAGATCGCCTGGATCGGGCCCAGACCCATCGACACGGTGGGGAACTGCCAGAAGTCGGGCATCAGCCAGGGGTGCGGGTAGGAGGACAGGCCGTTGCCGTCCACCTCCTGGCGGAAGTTGTTCAGCTGATCCTCGGTGATCCGCCCTTCGAGGAAGGCGCGGGCGTAGACGCCGGGGGAGGCGTGGCCCTGGAAGTACACCAGGTCGCCGCCGTGTTCCTCGGTCGGCGCCTTGAAGAAGTAGTTGAAGCCGATGTCGTAGAGGGTCGCGCTGGAGGCGAAGGTGGAGATGTGACCGCCCAGGTCCGGGTCCTTCTTGTTGGCGCGCATCACGGTCGCCAGTGCGTTCCAGCGGATCAGCGAGCGGATCCGTCGCTCCATGAACAGGTCGCCCGGCATGCGGGCTTCATGGGTCACCGGAATGGTGTTGCGGTAGGGCGTGGTGATGGCGTACGGCAGCTGCGTGCCGGTGCGCGAAGCCTGCTCGCCCATGCGGGTCAGCAGGTAGTGGGCGCGGCTCTCACCTTCACGATCGAGGACGGACTCCAGGGCGTCCAGCCATTCCTGGGTTTCGACGGGATCGAGATCTTGCATGGCTTGCTCCAGGGCGGAAAGGCTTCCAGAATCGGTTGCCGGATATCGCGACCGGTCTTGTGGGCGGTCGCAGCGAATTTTGTGCTTGTCGGGCCCGCGCTGTTGCAGCGCCGGCCGCGCCGGGTGTCTCCCGGGTGTTTGTAGTTTTACTACATATCGACGGCAAAAGCAGCACCCCCGGACAAGGCTTTCGTAGCAAAACTACAGGTGTCGATGGCCGGCGAGGCCGGGCGCCGCGTGTGCAGCATAAGGATAGACCCGTTGACTGCTCCCCTTCCTGAAGGAGGGAGATTCCCAATTCACCGAGATCAGGACAGCGGTACTTGACCGATGCCACTTACGTTCTCTCCAAGGGCTAACACCGCCAGCCCGGCGGCTTTGATGTTGACCGCAGCGTTCACGTCGCGGTCATGCTCGCACCCGCATGCCGGGCAGGCCCAGCGGCGGATGTTGAGCGGCAGAGCGTTCAGCGTGTGTCCACAAGTGGAGCAGCGTTTGGAGCTGGGATACCAGCGGTCGATGGCGACCACCTGTCGCCCGGTCCATTCGCCCTTGTACGCCAACTGGCGCACCAGCTCGCCCCAGCCGGCATCGGCAATGGCCTTGCTCAGGGCCGGGTTGCGTATCAGGTTCTTCACAGCGAGTGATTCGACGCAGACCACTTGGTTCTCGTTGATCAGTCTGCGGGACAGCTTGTGCAAGCCGTCCATCCGGCAATCGGAGATTTTCGCGTGAATACGGGCCACTTTCTGCCGGGCCTTGGCACGGTTGGCCGAGCCCAGTTTCTTTCTGCTCAAACGGCGCTGGGCCAAAGCCAGGCGGGCGGCGTATTTCGCGGTATGGCGGGGATTGCCGATCCGTTCGCCCTCGCTGGTGACGAACAGGTCTTTCAGGCCCAGGTCGATGCCGAGAGTTTTCGGTGTGACGGGCAGGGTTTCGGGCATGAACTCGCACAGGCAGGACGCGAAGTAGCGACCTGCTGCGTCCTGCGACACGGTGACGGTGGAGGGGGCGGACGGCAGCGGACGGCTCCAGCGGATCGCCAGGGGCTCGGCGCACTTGGCCAGAAACAACTGGCCGTCGCGGTACCTGAAAGCCGAGGTGGTGAACTCAGCCGATTGCCGGTAGCGCTTTTTCTTGAAGGCCGGGTATTGCGCGCGCCCCTCGAAGAAGTGCTTGAACGCGGCCTGCTGATGGCGAAGACACTGCTGCAGCGGCACGCACGAGACTTCGTTCAGGAAGGCCAATTCCGGCAGCTTCTTGATCGCCGTCAGGCGGGCATTGGCTTGGGTGTAATCGATCTTCTGCCGCTCGTTGAAGAGCGCATCGGTACGCCAGCGCAGTACCGTGTTGTAGACGAAGCGCACGCAACCGAACGTCCGCGCCAGCAGGTCAGCCTGCTCGGGCGTCGGGTAGAAGCGGTATTGGTAGGCGCGTTTCATCATGATTCACAAAATAACCAACTCTCTGTGAAGATAGCAGCTACCCAATAAAGGAGGCAGCGAGAACAGGGGTGCTCTGTGAGCGCCGCGCTATCCCTCTCCGTACTCGAAGTACGGGGTTTCTCGCGCAAATCAGATGAGCCGTCCCTCCCTGATCTCCCCGCCTGCCGAGCTGCAGGCGCTGCTCGAACACAGCCTGCCGTCTTTCCTCGGGCGCCTCGATGACGCCGGTCAAGCGGCCTTCGCGGCCTGGCCGGAGGAGCGTCGCGACGCCCTGCGGCGAGTGTTCGCCGCCAGCGACTTCGTCGTCGAGCAGGCCGTGCGCGATAGCGCGATGCTCCTCGAACTGGCCGCCAGCGGCGAGCTGGAGCGGCGTCTGGCGCCCGGCGAGCTGCGCGCCCAGCTGGCCGCGGCGCTGGACGGCTGCGCCGGCGAGGACGACCTGGCGCGGCGCCTGCGCCGCTACCGCAACCGCCAGCAGACGCGGATCATCTGGCGCGACGTGACCCGTCAGGCCGATCTGGCCGAGACCTGCAGCGATCTCTCCGACCTGGCCGACGCCAGCATCGACCTGGCCTATCGCTGGCTGTACGCCCAGCAGTGCGCGCAGTCCGGTACGCCGGTCGGCCGGCGCAGCGGCGCGGCGCAGCATCTGGTGGTGCTGGGCATGGGCAAGCTGGGCGCCCATGAGCTGAATCTGTCCTCGGATATCGACCTGATCTTCGCCTATCCCGAAGGCGGTGAGACCGAGGGCGCGCGCCGGTCGCTGGACAACCAGGAGTTCTTCACCCGTCTGGGCCAGAAGCTGATCAAGGCGCTGGATGCCATCACCATCGACGGCTTCGTGTTCCGCGTCGACATGCGCCTGCGCCCCTACGGCTCCAGCGGCCCGCTGGTCTACAGCTTCAACGCTCTGGAACAGTACTACCAGGACCAGGGCCGCGACTGGGAACGCTACGCGATGATCAAGGCGCGGGTGGTCGGCGGCGACCAGGCCGCCGGCGCGCAGCTGCAGCAGATGCTGCGGCCGTTCGTCTATCGCCGCTACCTGGACTTCTCGGCCATCGAGGCGCTGCGCAGCATGAAGCAGCTGATCCAGCAGGAGGTGCGCCGCAAGGGCATGACCGAGAACATCAAGCTCGGCGCCGGCGGCATCCGCGAGGTAGAGTTCATCGCCCAGGCCTTCCAGCTGATCCACGGCGGGCGCGACCTCAGCCTGCAGCAGCGACCGCTGCTCAAGGTGCTCGATACCCTGGCCGGGCAGGGCTACCTGCCGGCCCCGGTGGTCGACGAGCTGAAGGAGGGCTACTGCTTCCTGCGCTACCTGGAGCATGCCCTGCAGGCCATCGCCGACCGCCAGACGCAGATGCTCCCCGATGGCGAGCTGGAGCGCGCGCGGGTCGCCTTCATCATGGGCTTCGACGGCTGGAACGCGCTGCTCGACCGCCTAGCCCACTGGCGCGGGCGCGTCGACTGGCACTTCCGCCAGGTGATCGCCGACCCCGAGGACGAAGTCGGCGAGGGCCGCCAGGGCGTCGGCGACGAATGGTTGCCGCTGTGGCAGGGCGCCCTGGAGGCCGAGGCCGCGCAGCACCAGCTGCACGAGGCCGGCTTCGTCGACTCGCTCAGCGCCTGGCAGCGTATCGAGGGCCTGCAGCACAGCTCGCCGCTGCGCGCCATGCAGCGCCTGGGTCGCGAGCGGCTCGACGCCTTCATGCCGCGCCTGCTGGCGGCGATGGCCGAGCGCGACAACCCCGATCTGATGCTCGAACGGGTGCTGCCGCTGGTCGAGGCGGTGGCGCGGCGTTCCGCCTATCTGGTGCTGCTCTCGGAAAACCCCGGCGCCCTCGGCCGCCTGCTGACCCTGTGCGCCGCCAGCCCGTGGATCGCCGAGCAGATCGCGCGCTTCCCGCTGCTGCTCGACGAGCTGCTCAATGAGGGCCGGCTGTTCAGCCCGCCGGGCAAGAGCGAGCTGGCCGCCGAGCTGCGCGAGCGTCTGACGCGCATTCCCGAGGACGACCTGGAGCAGCAGATGGAAGCGCTGCGCCACTTCAAGCTGGCCCACGGCCTGCGCGTGGCGGCTTCGGAGATCGCCGGCAGCCTGCCGCTGATGAAGGTGTCCGACTACCTGACCTGGCTGGCCGAGGCGATCCTTGAGCAGGTGCTGCAGCTGGGCTGGCGCCAGGTCACCCAGAAGCACGGCTTCCCGCTGTGCGAGGACGGCAGCCTGGCCCGCGAGCCGGAGTTCGTCATCGTCGGCTACGGCAAGCTCGGCGGCATCGAGCTGGGGCATGGCTCCGACCTGGACCTGGTGTTCATCCACAACGGCGATCCGCAGACCGAAACCGACGGCGCCAAGCCGATCGACAGCGCCCAGCTGTACACCCGCCTGGGCCAGCGGATCATCCACCTGCTCACCGCACAGACCGCCTCCGGCGCGCTCTACGAGGTCGACATGCGCCTGCGCCCGTCCGGCGCGGCGGGCCTCCTGGCCAGTTCGCTGGCGGCCTTCGAACGCTACCAGCAGGGCGAGGCCTGGACCTGGGAGCACCAGGCGCTGGTGCGCGCTCGGGTGCTGGCCGGCTCGGAGACGGTCGGCGAGCGCTTCGAGGCGATCCGCGCCGCGGTGCTCGGCCGCGAGCGCGACGAGGCGGCGCTGCGCACCGAAGTGAGCGAGATGCGCGCCAAGATGCGCGACAATCTGGCGACCCGCGCCACCGCCGGCGGTACCGCCGCAGAGGCCTTCGAGGCCGCCGCGGCCTTCGATCTCAAGCACGATGCCGGTGGTATCGTCGATATCGAATTTATGGTGCAATATGCCGTTCTGGCCTGGTCGCGGCAGTATCCGGAACTGCTGCGGTTCACCGACAACATCCGCATTCTGGAAGGGCTGGAGCGGGCTGGCCTGATCGCGAGCTCCGACGTCCGTCTCCTGCAGGAGGCCTACAAGGCCTATCGTGCAGCCGCCCACCGCCTCGCCCTGCAAAAACAGGCCGGGCAGGTCAGTGGCGATCACTTCCACGAGGAACGCCGCGGCGTGATGCGGATCTGGCGCGAGCTGGGGCTCGCCTAGTCCCATTGCGACAGGAAGACTGACACGGCGGGCAGCGCGCTGTCCGCCCCGGGCCTGTTGATGGCAAACCCGAATTCTTGAAGGAGCTGGCAAAAAATGTCGATGGCCGATCGTGATGGCGTTATCTGGTATGACGGCAAACTGGTGCCCTGGCGCGAAGCCAACACCCATGTGCTGACCCACTCCCTGCACTACGGCATGGGCGTGTTCGAGGGCGTGCGCGCCTACAAGACCCCCGATGGCACCGCCATCTTCCGTCTGCAGGCGCACACCGATCGTCTGTTCGACTCCGCGCACATCATGGGCATGAAGATCCCGTTCACCAAGGACGAGATCAACGAGGCCACCCGCGCCGCGGTGCGCGAGAACAACCTGGACAGCGCCTACATTCGTCCGCTGGCCTTCTACGGCTCCGAAGGCATGGGCATCCGCGCCGACAACCTGAAGGTCCACGTGGTCATCGCCGCCTGGCATTGGGGCGCCTACATGGGCGAGGAAGCGCTGGAAACCGGCATCAAGATCCGCACCAGCTCGTTCACCCGTCACCACGTGAACATCTCGATGACCCGCGCCAAGGCCAGCGGTCACTACATCAACTCGATGCTGGCCCTGCAGGAAGCCGTCTCCGCCGGCGCCGACGAGGCCCTGCTGCTGGATCCGGAAGGCTACGTGGCCGAGGGTTCGGGCGAGAACATCTTCATCGTCAAGGACGGCGTGATCTACACCCCCGAGGTCACCGCCTGCCTGAACGGCATCACCCGCAATACCGTGCTGACCCTGGCCCGCGAGCAGGGCGTGGAGATCGTCGAGAAGCGCATCACCCGCGACGAGGTATACATCGCCGACGAGGCCTTCTTCACCGGTACCGCCGCCGAAGTGACCCCGATCCGCGAACTGGACGGCCGCCAGATCGGCGCCGGCCGCCGCGGCCCGGTCACCGAGAAGCTGCAGAAAGCCTACTTCGACCTGGTCACCGGCCAGACCCAGGCCCACGCCGAGTGGCGCACCCTGGTCAAGTAAGCGGCATGCGCGCGTAGGGTGGGTTGGCCGCTGCGCGGCGTAACCCACCATCCGGCCCATCGGGCCGGCCAGCGGTGGACCCGCCGGCGGATGCCTGCGGCATCCCTGGTGGGTTACGCTGCTGGCGCAGCTGACCCACCCTACGATTTCCTGCTTCCGGCTCTTCTATGAATATCCTGATCATCGGCCCCAGCTGGGTAGGCGACATGGTGATGGCGCAGACGCTGTTCCAGTGTCTCAGGCAGCGCCACCCCGGTTGCCAGATCGACGTGCTGGCCCCGGAGTGGAGCCGGCCGATCCTCGAACGCATGCCCGAGGTGCGCGCTGCGCTGAGCTTCCCGTTCGGCCATGGCGTGCTCGACCTCGCCGGGCGCCGCAGGATCGGCCAGTCGCTGGCCGGCCAGTACGACCAGGCGATCCTCCTGCCCAACTCGCTGAAATCCGCGCTGGTGCCGTTCTTCGCCGGCATCCCGACGCGCACCGGCTGGCGCGGCGAGATGCGCTACGTGCTGCTCAACGACATCCGCACGCTGGACAAGGCGCGCTACCCGCTGATGATCGAGCGCTTCATGGCCCTGGCCTTCGCGCCCGGCGCCGCGTTGCCGCAACCCTATCCGCGCCCGCAACTGGCCATCGACCCGGCCAGCCGCTCTGCGGCGCTGGCCAAGTTCGGCCTGGAGCTGGACCGCCCGGTGCTGGCGCTGTGTCCCGGCGCCGAGTTCGGCGAGGCCAAGCGCTGGCCGGCCAGCCACTACGCCGCGGTGGCCGACGCCAAGATCCGCGCCGGCTGGCAGGTCTGGCTGTTCGGCTCGAAGAACGACCACCCGGTCGGCGAGGCGATCCGCGACGAGCTGATCCCCGGCCTCAAGGAGGAAGCGGTCAACCTGGCCGGCGCGACCAGCCTGGCCGAGGCCATCGACCTGCTGTCCTGCGCCGATGCGGTGGTGTCCAACGATTCGGGGCTGATGCACGTGGCTGCCGCGCTGAACCGCCCGCTGGTGGCGGTGTACGGCTCCACCTCGCCGCAGTTCACGCCGCCCCTGGCCGAGCAGGTGGAAATCGTCCGCCTGGGCCTGGAGTGCAGCCCGTGCTTCGAGCGCACCTGCCGCTTCGGCCATTACAACTGCCTGCGCGACCTGTCGCCGCAGCCGGTGCTGGACGCCCTGCAGCGCCTGGCCGGCGAGCCGCTGGCCGATCCCTTGCCGCAGGTGGACTGAGTGCGCGTCCTGCTGATCAAGACCTCGTCGCTGGGCGATGTCATCCACAGCCTGCCGGCGCTCACCGACGCCGCGCGGGCGATTCCCGAGATCCGCTTCGACTGGGTGGTCGAGGAAGGCTTCGCGGAGATTCCCGCCTGGCATCCGGCGGTCGAGCAGGTCATCCCGGTGGCCCTGCGCCGCTGGCGCAAGCGGCCCTGGCAGACCTGGCGCAGCGGCGAGTGGCGCACCTTCAAGCGCGCCGTCGCCGCCCACGAGTACGATCTGGTGATCGACGCCCAGGGCTTGTTGAAGAGCGCCTGGCTGACCCGCTACGCCCGCGGCCCGGTGGCCGGCCTGGACCGCGCCAGCGCCCGCGAGCCGCTGGCCAGCCGCTTCTACGATCTCGGCTTCGCGGTGCCCTGGGGCATGCACGCGGTCGAGCGGGTGCGCCAGCTGTTCGCCCAGGCCCTCGGCTATGCGCTGCCCGAGGGCGGCGGCGACTACGCACTGGATCGCCAGTGCCTGCTGGCCGGGCGCAGCCCCGAGACGCCCTACCTGCTGCTGCTGCACGGCACCACCTGGGTCACCAAGCACTGGCCGGAGCGCTACTGGCGCGAGCTGGCCGAGCGGCTCTGCGCCCAAGGCTGGGCGCTGCGCCTGCCGTGGGGCAATGCCGAGGAAAAGGCCCGCGCCGAACGCATCGCCGCCGGTCTGGCCGGCGTGCGGGTGCTGCCGAAGCTCAATCTGGCCGGCATCGCCGCCGAACTGGCCGGCGCCAGCGCCTGCGTGGCGGTGGACACCGGCCTCGGCCACCTGGCCGCGGCGCTCGACGTGCCCACCGTGTCCCTCTACGGCCCGACCAACCCGGGCTACACCGGCGCCTACGGGCACGGCCAGCTGCACCTGGCCAGCGATTTCCCCTGCGCGCCCTGCCTGAAGAAGCACTGCGCCTACGTGCCCTCCGACGAGGACCGCCAGCGCTTCGACCTGACCACGGAACAGCCGCTGTGCTTCACCCGCCTGAATCCGGCGCGGGTCGCCGCCGAACTGGCGGCCCTGCTGCCTTCGAGAATCGCCTGATGCAACTGGCCTTCGTGCTCTACAAGTACTTCCCCTATGGCGGGCTGCAGCGCGACTTCCTGCGCATCGCCCTGGAATGCCAGCGCCGCGGCCACGCCATCCGTGTCTACACGCCGATCTGGGAGGGCGAGGTGCCCGCCGGCTTCGACGTGCGGGTGGCCAGGATCCGCTCCTGGTCCAACCACCGGCGCAACGAGAAGTTCAGCGCCTGGCTGGCCGCCGATCTGGCCCGCGACCCGGTCGACCGGGTGGTCGGCTTCAACAAGATGCCGGGCCTGGACGTCTACTACGCCGCCGACGGCTGTTTCGAGGACAAGGCGCAGACCCTGCGCAATCCGCTGTACCGCTTCAGCAAGCGCTACAAGCACTTCGCCGCCTACGAGCGCGCGGTGTTCGCCCCCGAGGCGAAGACCCAGATCCTGATGATTTCCGAGGTGCAGCAGCCGCTGTTCGTCAAGCACTACGCCACCCCGGCCGGACGCTTCCACCTGCTGCCGCCGGGCATCGCCCAGGATCGCCGCGCGCCGGCCAACGCCGCCGCGATCCGCGCCGAGTTCCGTCAGGAGTTCGCGCTGGGCGACGACGATCTGCTGCTGGTGCAGATCGGCTCGGGGTTCAAGACCAAGGGTCTGGACCGCAGCCTCAAGGCGCTCGCCGCGCTGCCGCGCGAGCTTAAAAAACGCACCCGGCTGATCGCCATCGGCCAGGACGACCCCAGGCCGTTCCTGCTGCAGGTCAAGGCCCTCGGCCTGTCCGAGCAGGTGCAGATCCTCAAGGGGCGCAGCGACATCCCGCGTTTCCTGCTCGGCGCCGACCTGCTGATCCACCCGGCCTACAACGAGAACACCGGCACCGTGCTGCTCGAGGCGCTGGTCTCCGGCCTGCCGGTGCTGGTCAGCGACGTGTGCGGCTACGCCCACTACATCGGCGATGCCGACTGCGGCCGGGTGCTGCCCAGCCCGTTCGAGCAGGAGCGCCTCAACCGGTACCTGGCCGAGATGCTCGCCGACGCCGCGGCGCGCGCGCGCTGGGGCGCCAACGGCCTGGCCTATGCCGATACGGCGGACCTCTACTCCATGCCGCAGAAGGCCGCCGACGTGATCCTCGGGGAAGGGACATGCAACTGATCCTCGCCGAACCCTTCAAGACCCTCTGGCAGGGCAAGGACGCCTTCGCCGAAGTGGAAAAGCTCGACGGCCAGGTCTACCGCGAGCTGGAGGGGCGCCGCACCCTGCGCACCGAGGTCGCCGGGCGTGGCTACTTCGTCAAGATCCATCGCGGCATCGGCTGGGGCGAGATCGTCAAGAACCTGCTCACCGCCAAGGCCCCGGTGCTCGGCGCCGGCCAGGAGTGGACGGCGATCCGCCGCCTCACCGAGGCCGGCGTGCCGACCATGACCGCGGTGGCCTTCGGCGAGCGCGGCCTGAACCCCGCCGCGCAGCACTCCTTCATCGTCACCGAGGAGCTGGCGCCCACCGTCAGCCTCGAAGACTTCAGCCTCGACTGGCGCAGCAACCCGCCGGCGCCGCGCCTCAAGCGCGCGCTGATCCGCCGCGTCGCCGAGATGGTCGGCGCCATGCATCGCGCCGGGGTCAACCACCGCGATTGCTACATCTGCCACTTCTTGTTGCATACGGACAAGGCGGTGAGCGCCGACGACTTCCGCCTGTCGCTGATCGACCTGCACCGCGCCCAGACCCGCGAGCGTGTGCCGCGCCGCTGGCGCGACAAGGACCTGGCCGCGCTGTACTTCTCGGCGCTGGACATCGGCCTGACCCGTCGCGACCTGCTGCGTTTTCTCAAGGACTACTTCCGCCGTCCGCTGCGCGACACGCTGCGCGACGAGGCGCGCCTGCTCGGCTGGCTGGAGCGCAAGGCGGCGAAGCTCTACGCGCGCAAGCAGCGCTACGGGGATGCGCTCTGATGGCGGCCTGGACACTCGACCCCGGCTATGCCGCGCTGCACGCCGACTTCGGCAGTCTGGCGGCGGTGTTCGCCCTGCAGGGCGAGCGCATCACCTCCGATCCGCTCTCCGAGCTGATCCGCATCGAGCGTGCGGGCGTGCGTTATTACGTCAAGCGCTACAGCGGCGGCGGCAAGGGCCTGCGCCGCTGGCTGGGCCGGCCACGGGTCAAGGCCGAATGGCAGAACCTGCGCCACTTCGCCAAGTGGGGCATTCCCACCGCGCCCATCGTCGCCTGGGGGCTGGAGCGGCGCGGCGGGGTGTTCGCGCGCGGCGCGATGATCACCCGCGAACTGCCGGGAACCCTCGATCTGGCCGAGCTGGCCCAGCGTGGCGATCCGCGCCTGCGCGACGGCGCCTGGGTGCGCCAGGTCAGCGCGCAGATCGCCATGGCGACCCGGCGCATGCACGACCACCACTTCACCCACAACGACCTGAAGTGGCGCAACCTGCTGGTCGACGAGGAGGGCCGGGTGTTCCTCATCGACTGCCCGTCCGGCAGCTTCTGGTGGGGGCCGCTGCTGCGCCGGCGCATCGTCAAGGACCTGGCCTGCCTGGACAAGGTCGCCAAGTACGTGCTGAGCCGCAGCCAGCGGCTGCGCTTCTACCTGCAATACCGCGGCCGCGCGCGGCTGAACGACGCCGACAAGCGACGCATCCGGCAGATCGTCGGCTACTTCGAGGGAAGGGAATGAAGGACTTCATCGCCGGCGAAGACCGTCTGCTACTGGCCCGCCATGGCCTGGACAACTTCGCCGCGCTCTGGGCGCTGGAGCTGCCGGCGGTCGACGAGCCGAACACCGAGCGCGGCGGCTGGAGCAGCGTCTGTCGTCTGGAGCTGGAAGATCGCGCCTACTACCTCAAGCGTCAGCGCAACCACCTGACCCGCAGCCTGTGCCATCCGCTGGGCGAGCCGACCTTCGCCCGCGAGCTGCGCAACATCCAGCGCTACCAGGCACTGAAGATTCCCGCCTTGAGCGCCGCCTTCTACGCCGAACGGCGCCTCGACGGCGACCGCTGCGCCATCCTGCTGACCCATGCGCTGGACGGCTGGCGCGACCTGAACGACTGGCTGGACGACTGGGCGAGCCTGCCCGGCGTCGAGCAGCGCGCCATCCTGCGCGCCTGCGGCGAGCTGATCCGCCGCCTGCACGGCGCCCGGCAGATGCACGGCTGCCTGTATCCCAAACACATCTTCCTGCGCCGCGAGGCCGACGGCTTCCGCGCCTGCCTGATCGACCTGGAGAAGACCCGGCCGTTCTGGCTGGCGCAGCGCGACCGCATCAAGGACCTGGAAACCCTGCTGCGGCGCAGCGCGCGCAGCTGGGGCGACAAGGACCTGCGCGTGCTGCTCGGCTTCTACCTCGACGAGTTCGAGCGTCTCGACCAGTGGAGCGCGCGCCTGGCCGCGCGCCACAGCGACAAGGCGAACCGCCGATGAAACTGGCCGAACTGTGCGGCGCCGGCCGCAGCCCGGCGCTGCCGCTGGACATCGAGCTGCCGGAAGGCCGCCTGCGCCTGCTCAGCCTGTTACGCGTGCTGCCCGGCCAGCGCTACGTCGGCGAGGCCGAATGGCAGGGCCGGCGGGTGCTGGCCAAGCTGCTGGTCGGCGCCAGGGCGGCGCGCCAGCACGCCCGCGAGCGCGAGGGCGCGCGATTGCTCGGCGAGCAACGACTGGACAGCCCGGCGCTGCTCGCCGAGGGACTGAGCGGGGAGGGCGGCTGGCTGCTGTTCGAGTTTCTCGACGGCGCCGAAAGCCTAGGCGCCGCCTGGCAGGCGCTGTCCGAGCAGCCGCCGCTGTCCGCCGCCCAGGCCGCGCTGCTCGGCGAGGCCCTGCAGGCCATCGGCCGCCTGCACGCCCGCGGCCTGTGGCAGGACGACCTGCACCTGGACAACCTGCTGCGCCATGCCGGGCGCCTGCAGCTGATCGACGCCGGCGGCATCCGCGCCGCCACGCCCGGCCAGCCACTGCCGCACGCGCAGGCGCGAGACAACCTCGGGGTGTTCTTCGCCCAGTTGCCGGCCGAGCTGGACGCCCACCTCGATGCGCTGCTGGCCGACTACCGCCGCGGCAATCCGGCCCTCGCGCTGCAGGCCGCCGACCTGCGCCGGCCCATCGCCCAAGTGCGCCGCTGGCGCCTGCGCGACTACCTGAACAAGCTCGGCCGCGACTGCTCGCTGTTTCGCGTCGAGCGCGACGCCCGTGGCCTGTGTGCCCTGCGCCGCAGCGAAGGCGCCGAACTGGATGCGCTGCTCGACGATCCGGATCGCCACATCGAACGCGGCCACCTGTTCAAGACCGGCGGCGCCGCCACCGTGGCGCGCATCGAGCTGGACGGCCGCCCGCTGCTGGTCAAGCGCTACAACATCAAGAACCCCCTGCACTGGCTCAAGCGCTGCTGGCGACCGAGTCGCGCCTGGCACAGCTGGGTCGAGGGCAACCGTCTGGACTTCCTCGGCATCGCCACGCCGCTGCCGCTGGCGGTGCGCGAGGAGCGCCGCCTCGGCCTGCGCGGGCGCGCCTGGCTGGTTACCGAATACCTGCAGGGGCAGGATATAATCGCGCGCTTTGCGGCACTGGACGGCCGGCTGCCGGCGGAAGCCGAGCTGGTCGCCCTGGACCGGCTGTTCGCCACGCTGCTGCGCGAGCGGATCAGCCATGGCGACCTGAAGGGCCACAACATCTTCTGGCAGGACGGCCGCTGGGCGCTGATCGACCTCGACGCCATGCGCCAGCACCGTTGCCCGCGGCGCTTCGCCCGGGCCTATGCCAAAGACCGCGCACGCTTTCTGCGCAACTGGCCGGCCGATTCGGCCCTGTACCGGTTGCTCGACCAACGTTTACCGCAGGTGCCCGGCACCTGCCCGAATAGATAGAGGGATACATCTGTGGCATTGACCGTCCTCGGCCTTTCCGGCGCCCTCAGCCATGACCCGTCCGCGGCCCTCTACATCGACGGCAAGCTGATCGCCGCCGTCGAAGAAGAGCGCTTCGTGCGCGACAAGCACGCCAAGAACCGCATGCCCTACGAGTCGGCCAAGTTCTGCCTGGAGCAGGCCGGCATCAAGCCGAGCGACGTCGACGTGGTGGCGATTCCCTTCGCGCCGATCAGCCTGTTCGACAAGGCGCGCTGGCACTACGCCAAGCGCTACGCCTACGCCCCGGACCGGGCGCTGGACGCCATCCTGTTCGGCAACCGCCGCTACTACCGCTACAAGAAGCGCATCCAGTGGTGCCTGCAGCAGCTCGGTTTCGACCTGAAGAAGGTCAAGATCGAGCCGGTCGAGCACCATCTGGCCCACGCCTCCAGCGCCTACCACTGCTCCGGCTTCAGCGAGAAGACCGCGATCATGGGCATCGACGGCAAGGGCGAGTACGCCACCACCTTCTTCGGCTGGGGCGAGAACGGCAAGATCCACAAGATCAAGGAATTCTACGATCCGGACTCCCTCGGCGGCCTGTACGGCGCGCTCACCGAGTACCTCGGCTTCGAGATGCTCGACGGCGAGTTCAAGGTGATGGGCATGGCGCCCTACGGCGACGCGGCCAAGTACGACTTCTCGCGGCTGGCCAAGTTCGAGAACGGCGAGCTGGTGATCAACACCGAGTACGCCAACGTCATCGGCTTCCGCCGCTACAAGGAAAACGGCAAGGGCTACTACTTCTCGCCCAAGCTGATCGAGTGGCTGGGCCCGAAGCGTGAAGGCGACATCGCCGACGACCCGTACATCCACTACGCTGCCAGCATGCAGGCTCTGTTCGAAAAGCTGGCGCTGGAGATGATGGATTACTACCTCGGCGACATCATCCGCGAAACCGGCAAGATCGCCTTCGCCGGCGGCTGCGCACTGAACGTCAAGCTCAACCAGAAGATCATCGCCCGCGACGAGGTCAAGGAGCTGTTCGTGCAGCCGGCCTCGGGCGATGCCGGTACCGCGGTGGGCGCCGCCGCCTACGTGTCGGTCAAGCGCGGCGTGCCGGTGGAGAAGATGGAGCACGTCTACCTCGGCCCGGCCTACTCCAACGAGGACGTGATCGCCGCCTGCGCCCGCCACCCGAATGCGCCGAAGTGGCGCAAGATCGACGACGCGCCGGCACGCATCGCCCGGATCATGGCCGACGGCAACCCGGTGGCCTGGTTCCAGGGCCGCATGGAGTTCGGCCCGCGCGCCCTCGGCGGGCGTTCGATCATCGGCTGTCCGAGCGTGCCGGGCGTCGCCGACCGCATCAACGAGCAGATCAAGTTCCGCGAGCGCTGGAGGCCGTTCTGCCCGTCGATGCTGGACACCGTCGCCCCGCAGATGCTCAAGGTCGACCACCCGAGCCCGTTCATGACCTTCACCTTCGAAGTGAACGAGGAGTGGAAGGACCGCGTGCCGGAAGTGGTCCACGAGGACGGCACCTCGCGCGCCCAGGTGCTGGAGCGCCGCCACAACCCGCGCTGGTACGACCTGATGCTCGAACTGGAGAAGCTCACCGGCAACGGCGTGTCGCTGAACACCTCGCTCAACCGCCGCGGCGAGCCGATGGTCTGCTCGCCCACTGACGCGCTGAACATGTTCTACGGCTCGGACCTGCAGTACCTGATCATGGAAGACATTCTGGTGGTCAAGGACGGGGTGGACGGGTATGACAACGTCTGAGGCGCCGGATGGCGTGCAGCCCTGGGTGCTGCAGTTCTGCCACGGCTATGACGGCCCGTTCCTCGATTGCGCGCGGCAGTACGCCGCGCTCTTCGTCGGCACGCCCTACAAGGTCTGCACCGTCTACCTGACCGGCGCGCCGAGCGATGAGGTGGTGCGTGGCTCGGCCTCGGATGAGGTGATCTTCCTCGATCACTCCAGCCGCGCGGTGCGCGGGCTCAAGCTCAAGGCCATCGCGCAGATCCGCCGGATCGCCGCCTCGCGGGACTTTCGCCTGTGCATCGCCCACCGCTTCAAGCCGATCTATGTGGCGCTGCTGGGCACGAAGCTGCCGGTGATCGGGGTGCATCACGCCTTCGGCGACTATCGCCGCCGCTCGCGGCAGCTGTTCGCCAATTTCTTCGGCAAGCGCCTGGCCCTGCTCGGCGTGTCCAATGCGGTGCGCGACGACATGCGCGCCAGCCTGCCGGACTGGCCGGCCGAGCGCATCGAAACCCTTTACAACCGCATCGACGTGGCCGCGGTGCAGGCCGAGCAGGTCTCCCGCGAGGCGGCCCGCGAGTTCCTCGGCCTGCCGCCGGACGCCTGGGTGGTCGGCAACGTCGGCCGCCTGCATCCGGACAAGGACCAGGCCACGCTGATCCGTGGCTTTGCCCTGGCGCTGCCGCGGCTGCCGGCCGGCAGCCTGCTGGCGATCATGGGCAGGGGGCGCCTAGAGTCGTCGCTGAAGGCGCTGGCGGCGGAGCTGGGTATCGCCGAGCAGGTGCGCTTTCTCGGCCAGGTGCCGCAGGGGCGTCGTTATTTCAAGGCCTTCGACGTGTTCGCCCTGACCTCCGATCACGAGCCGTTCGGCATGGTGCTGCTGGAGGCGATGGCCGCCGGAGTACCGGCGATCTGCTCGAATTGTGGCGGCGGCAGGGAAGTGGTCGAGGGTGTCGGGCGACTGTTCACGCTGGCCGACGAGCAGGCCCTGGCGCGCGCGCTGACGCAGGCTGTGGCCGTGGCGCAGGACGGCCCGCAAATGGCCGAGGCGCTGCAGCGTTTTTCCGATCAGCGCGTACGGGCCACCTTCTGGCAGTTGCCGATGGTGCTCCGCCAATCGCTGCCGACCGATTAGACGGCTGCGATGCAGCCAGTGACGTGCGCCATGCCGCGCACCCAATGACGCAATCGAATTTCCAGGGGCATTTATCGTGTTCAAGGCGCTGAAGGCCACTCTGTGCAGGCGTTGGTTGCGCAAGCGCGGCTTCAAGTTGGCTGTCGATGTCCACGCCTTGCCGGGCAAGGCGCTGCTGGTGCTGGAGGAGGGGGCTTCCATCGGCGAAGTGCTTGGCGCCTTCGAGCACTTGCAGGTCGGCGCCATGAGCTATGTACGCAGCGCCTCCGAACTGCTGAATGTCGCGCGGATCGGGCGATTCTGCTCGATCGGCAACGCCGTCGTGATCGGCCAGGAGAGGGCCGGCCATCCGCTGGACTGGGTCAGCTCGCATCCCTTCCAGTACACCGGGACGGCGTTGCACTATGCCGCCCCCGGCAAGCCGGTAGAGATCGGACATGACGTCTGGATCGGCCGCGAGGCGATGATCATGGAGGGCGTCACCGTCGGCACGGGGGCGGTGATCGCGGCGCGTGCCGTGGTGACCCGCGACGTGCCTGCGTATGCGGTGGTCGCCGGGACGCCGGCACGCATCCTGCGTTATCGGCATCCGCCGCAGGTGATCGAGGCGCTGCTGGCGAGCGCCTGGTGGGAGCTGCCGGTCGATGTCCTGCAGAGCCTGCCGCTGAATGAGCCCGAAGCCTTTCTGAGCGCCATTGCCGCCCTGCGGGAGCCCCGACGGATGTCATGTAGACAAGTCGAAGTCAGCCGCCGAGGCTGTCGCGAGCTTCCGCTGGTACAAGCCGAGCGAGTGGGTGAAATGAAATGAAAGTTCTGTTCCTGGTTCAGGCCGAACAGCGGGCGATCCTTGATCGCCTCTACGAAGGCATCCAGCACCACTGCGAGTGCGACATCCGCTGGCTGGGGCGCGAAGAGCAGGCCAACCTGCGCCGTTATTTCCGCGATCATGTAGATGTGGCCCGCTACGACCGCATCCTGTTCTTCCTGCGCTTCAAGCAGGAAATCCGCCAGGTGGATTTCATCCGCAGCGTGCCGAATCTGGTGATCCTCGAACATGATGCCTACCAGAACTACATCCCCTGCAAGTACACCGGCAGGTTCAGCGCGCACTATCGCAAGCTGCCCTGGGCGCGGGTGATCGGCTCCGGTCAGGTGGTGACCCGGCGCTTGCGCGAGGAGGGTGTGGATGCCGTCTTCGTGCCCAAGGGCTACGACCAGGCCTTGCTACGCGATCTGGAGCGCGAGCGCGATATCGAACTGGGCTTCGTCGGCAGCACCAAGAGCGTCGCCTACAGCGGGCGCAAGGCGCTGCTGGACGAGCTGGCGCAGGTGGAGAACCTAGTGGCGACCCGCACCAAGTCCGGCGAAGACTACCTCAATGCCCTCAACCGTATCCGCTTCTTCGTCAGCGCCGACGTCGGCATGGGCGAGTACATGATCAAGAACTTCGAGGCCATGGCCTGCGGCTGCGTACTGCTGGCCTACGATCAGGGCGAGGAGGAGAACCGCGCGCTGGGCTTCGTCGACATGGAGAACCTGGTGCTGTACCGGACGGTCGACGAACTGCGCGGCAAGCTGGCGCAACTGCGCGGCGATCCGGCCTGGGCGGCGCGGATCGCCGCCAGCGGCCGGGCGCTGGCCGAGTCGCGCTACAGCTTCGCGCGCATCGGCGCCCAGATCGTGCAGGCCATGCAGGCACCCTTGCGGCCCGCCCCGGCGCCCGGCTGGTTCAGCCGGCTGCGCAATCGCCTGGGAGTCTGAGGATGACCGCGCCGCGCCTGCTGTTTCTGGTCCCCTATTTCGGCCGCTGGCCGTTCTGGATGCCGTTCTTCCTGCAGAGCTGTCGTTTCAACCCGGATGTGCAGTGGCTGTTCTTCACCGACTGCGGCACACCGCCCGATGCGCCGGACAACGTGCGCTTTCGGGCCATGAGCTTTGCCGACTACTGCGCTCTGGTGTCCGCGCGGCTGGGCATCGACTTCCGGCCGCAGAGCCCCTACAAGCTCTGCGACCTGAAGCCGGCGCTGGGGCATGTGCATGCCGACGAGCTGGAGGGCTTCGATTTCTGGGGCTTCAGCGATATCGATCTGGTGTATGGCGATCTGCGCGGCTATTTCAGCGCCGAACGGCTGCAGCGTTTTGATCTGCTCTCCACCCATGAGCGGCGCGTCTCCGGCCATCTGTGCCTGCTGCGCAACAACGCGCGGATGCGCGAGGCCTTCATGCAGGTGCCCGGCTGGCAGGCGAAGCTGGCGTCCAGCGAGCACAACGCCTTCGACGAGGGCGCCTTCAGCCGGCTATTCATCCGCCACAAGAGCTGGCCGGCACCGTTGCGGCGACTGGCCGACGCCTGCAACCCCTGGCGGCGCTGCAGCGAGTTCGTCGAGGCCTTCAGTACGCCGAATGGCCGGGTGGCCTGGCTCGACGGCAGCTTCGATTTTCCGCGGCGTTGGATCTGGCAGCGTGGGCAGTTGCGCAACGACCGCGACGGTACGCGGCAATTCCCCTATTTCCACTTCATCGGCTGGAAGTGCGATGCCTGGCCCGCCCATGGCGAACATGAGCTGTCGGGCGATGCCGCGCTGGCCGCACAAGATGCCTGGAGCATCACCCCCCAGGGTTTTCGAGAGGTTTGAATCTTGATCTTTTCCAAGGACAGTGACGTCACTCTGGTGGTGACCAGTTGCGGGCGCTTCGACCTGCTCACCCGGACGCTGGCCAGCTTCGATGCCTTCAATACCACGCCGATCCGCGAAGTGTTCATCACCGAGGATTCGGGCGACAAGGCGGTGGAGGCCTGCATTCCCGAGCACTGGCGCGCGCACACCACTTTCTTCGTCAACGTGCCCCGGCTGGGGCAACTGCGCTCTATCGATCTGGCCTACTCCCACGTCAAGACGCCGTGGATCTTCCACTGCGAGGACGACTGGGCGTTCTATCGGCCGGGCTTCATCGAGGAATCGCGGACGCTGCTGGAAGCCGATCCGCAGGCCCTGCAGGTCTGGCTGCGCAGTTTCGCCCACGATCTGGCGATTCACAGCCCGTACGTCTACCTGGGCGAGCGCCAGGTGATCCAGGGCATTCCCTGCTATCGGGTCGGCTCGCACAAGGAGGACTGGCAGGGCTTCTCCTTCAATCCCGGATTGCGCCGTCTGGCCGACTACCAGGTGCATGCGCCCTATGCCCGGCACGCCGGCGAGAAGGACCTGTCGCGGCTGTACGCCGACGAGCAGCGCCATGCGCTGATCCTGGAGAACGACGCCGTGCTGCATACCGGCTTCGGCGAGCATGTCAGCGTGCCCGAGGAGCGCGCCAAGAAGGCGCGGCGCAAGAAGCACGAGCGCATGCGCCTAGTCTTGGCTTTCGTGATAGGTCTTCTGCTTGGAGTGTTTCTGTGAGTGCCGTACAACGCCTAAAGGGATTGCATGAGCGGTTCGGCTATTTCACGCCGGCCTTGCTGATCTTCATTGCCTGCTTCCTGCTGCTACCGACCAGCAAAATGGTCAATAACGTCTACTATGTTCTGCTGGCGTTGCCGGCCTTGGGGGTGTTGCTGGCGCACAAAGGGCGTGATGTACAGTCGTCGCCCGCGCTATGGCTGTGGGGGGCACTGTGTGCCTGGTACGTACTGATCGGTGTCCTGTCGGCGGATGGGCAGTATTTCAAGCATGTGCTCTATGTGGCCCTGTTCGTACTGCTGGTCAGTCAGCTGGCGGATCCGCAGTTGCTGCGGACCCCATTGTTCGCGCGCGGCCTTTTCTGGATTCTGGGGTTCTACGTACTGGGCTCGGCCATCGTCTATTGGATCTCTGGACGTTACGAGCCGGGCGAGCGGGTGCTCTGGCTGCCGGGCAGGATGACCGGACCGATTTATACCAGCATGTGGCTGGCATGCTGCTTCGCCCTGGCGCTGCCAGCCTGGGTAGCGCAGCGGCGCTGGGTGGAGCTGGCCGCTGCCGTGGCGTTGGCGGTGTTCTGCATGGCTTATGTGCTGCAGAGCCGATCTGGACTGGTCGGCCTGCTGGCGCTCGGCGTGCTGGTCGCTGGATGGCTGACGCTACGCCGGGCGCGTCATCTGTTGTGGCTGGGAGTCGCTGCCGTATTGCTCGGTGGACTGGTCCTGTTCGCCATACGCGAAGTACCGGAGGTATCCAGCTTGTTCGCCCGTGCCGACTCCGGCCGCTTCGAGCTGTGGCGCATCCTGGCGGGCGAGTGGCTGGAGTGTGGATTGTGGCTGGGCTGTGGCATGCAGCATGTCAGCGAGACAACCCTTTCCGGTGGAGCTCATATCCAGCATCCCCACAATATCTTCCTGGCACTCGGCCTCTACAGCGGCCTAGTTTCTCTGCTGGTCTTCCTAGCACTGATGGCAATCGTCCTCCAGCGCGCCTGGCGGCAGCGCGATCCCTGGGGGCTGTACCTTTTGGTTGCGCTGATCGTGCTGAACTTCGATGGCAGCAAGCTGGTGGGCAACCCGGACGAGCTCTGGCTGTTGGTGCTGTTGCCGATGGCGCTAATCATCAATAGGTACGGGACTGCCATGTAGAGGATCAGTACCGGTGGGGCAGAGCGATCCTCAGGAGCGTTCTACCCGTGCCGGCTTGCCGTAGTCCCACAGCTGGGTGCTGTCGAAGGCGAAGCCTTCCTTGCGCAGGTACTTGTCGAAGTGTTCGCGGTTGCGGCGGATCAGGCGTTGGCTGAGCGGCGGCCGGCGCAGTTGTAGATCGGCGATGTCGATCAGGCCGAGCAGGCCGTCCGGAGTACGAACGATATTGCCGAGGTGCAGCGAGCGGAAATACACACCGCTTGCGTGCAAGAGGCCGATGAAGGACGCGAGTTGTGGCAGCAAGGTCTGCCAGAAGCTGGCGTCGTCGCGCAACAGTTGGGAAAGGGTCTCGCCCGGCAGCGGCTGGTAGAGCACTGCGGTCCATGCCGGGTCATCCAGTCGATATAGCGCCAGTGGCTGCAGGGTCGGTATGCCGCGGGCCTGAAGAGCGTCGGCATTAGAGCAGAAACGCTGGGAGTGCGGGCGCAGCAATGCCGAGGAGAGCAGGCGCTTGCGGCGGAACAGCTTGAGCATGTTGCCGTCGCGCAGCCGGTAGACCTTGGGGCCGAAGCTGTCCTGCTCAAGGATCCGGGCACCTTCGGTCATCTCGCTCAGCATCGCCGTGGGCAAGGGGGTAAACGTCAGCACGTATCGGGCGCCTCAATGATCGCAAGGCGGCATATGATGCCTGATCTCGGTGGGGCGCTGCCATGGCGGGAGGAGTGTTAAGATTGCTGTCCCCTTTTTCGGGCGAGAGCCGTCATGACAGAAACCCCCGGGCAGGAGGCTGCATCCAGCCTCAAGATCTATTTCCGCCTGCTGGCCTATGTGAAGCCCTACATCGGCTATTTCCTGGTCAGCATCGTCGGCTATGTGATCTTCGCCTCGACCCAGCCGATGCTGGCGGGAATCCTCAAGTACTTCGTCGACGGGTTGAGCAATCCCGATGCCGCCCTGTTCCCCGGCGTGCCCTGGCTGGCCGAGTTGCCGCTGCTGCACGCGGTGCCCCTGCTGATCGTGCTGATCGCCACCTGGCAGGGCTTCGGCTCGTTCCTCGGCAACTACTACCTGGCCCGCGTTTCGCTCGGCCTGGTGCATGACCTGCGCGTGCAACTGTTCAACAGCCTGCTGACGCTGCCCAATCGCTACTACGACCAGCACAACTCCGGTCACCTGATCTCGCGGATCACCTTCAACGTGACCATGGTCACCGGCGCCGCCACCGATGCGATCAAGGTGGTGATCCGCGAGGGGCTGACGGTGATCTTCCTGTTCGCCTACTTGCTGTGGATGAACTGGATGCTGACCCTGGTGATGCTGGCGATCCTGCCGGTCATCGCCCTGGTGGTGAGCAGCGCCAGCAAGAAATTCCGCAAGCAGAGCAAGAAGATCCAGGTGGCGATGGGCGATGTCACCCATGTCGCCTCGGAAACCATTCAGGGGTATCGCGTGGTGCGCAGCTTCGGCGGCGAGCGCTACGAGCAGCAGCGTTTCTTCGGCGCCAGCCAGAGCAATACCGACAAGCAGTTGCGCATGGTCAAGACCGGCGCGGTGTATACGCCGACCCTGCAACTGCTGATCTACATTGCCATGGCCGTGCTGATGTTCCTGGTTCTGCTCCTGCGCGGCGACGCCACCGCCGGCGATCTTGTGGCCTACATCACCGCCGCCGGCCTGCTGCCCAAGCCGATCCGCCAGCTTTCCGAAGTCAGCGCCAACATCCAGAAAGGTCTGGCCGCCGCCGACAGTATCTTCGAGCAGCTCGACGAGACCCCGGAAACCGATGCCGGCACGGTCGAGCGCGAGCGCATCGACGGCCGTCTGGAGGTGAAGCATCTCAGCTTCGCCTACCCGGACACCGACAAGCCGGTGCTCCACGACATCAGCTTCAGCGTCGAGCCGGGACAGATGGTCGCGCTGGTCGGCCGCTCCGGCAGCGGCAAGTCGACCCTGGCCAACCTGATTCCGCGTTTCTATCACCACGACCAGGGGCAGATCCTCCTCGACGGGGTGGAAATCGAGGACTTCAAGTTGCACAACCTGCGCCGGCACATCGCCCTGGTCACCCAGCAGGTCACCCTGTTCAACGACAGCGTGGCCAGCAACATAGCCTACGGCGATCTGGCCGGCGCGCCGCGCGAGGCCATCGAGCGGGCGGTCGCCGATGCCTATGCCAAGGAGTTCATCGACAAGCTGCCGCAGGGCCTGGATACCGAGGTCGGCGAGAACGGCGTGCTGCTTTCCGGCGGCCAGCGCCAGCGCTTGGCGATTGCTCGTGCGCTGCTCAAGGACGCGCCGCTGCTGATTCTCGACGAGGCCACCTCGGCGCTGGATACCGAGTCCGAGCGGCACATCCAGGCCGCGCTGGATCGGGTCATGCAGGGCCGCACCACCCTGGTGATCGCCCACCGCCTGTCGACCATCGAGAAGGCCGACCTGATCCTGGTGATGGACCAGGGGCGCATCGTCGAACGCGGTACCCACGCCGAGCTGCTGGGGCGCAACGGCCACTATGCGCGCCTGCACGCCATGGGCCTGGACGAAGGCCAGGAGGCCACGCTGTGATCCTCGACCGTCTGCGCTGTTTCCGCGAGCGCGGCTGGTGCGAGATCACTGCCGCCGACTATGCCGCCGCCTGGCAGCGCTTCGGCGGCAGCGTCGCCACCCATCCCGAGGTGCTGGCGCGGCTGGCCGGGCTGGCGGAGATGCCGGTGCGTTATCTGGGCTGGGAGCGTGGCGGCGAGCTGCTCGCGGCGATTCCCACCTGGGGGCGGTACATCGCGCTCAGCAAGGACGCACTCAAGCGCGCCGGCAAGCGCGGGCTGTTCGACCTGGGCAACGCTGAGCTGATCCTGCCGGCGGCCGAGGGCGCGCAGGCGCCGTTGCGCCACCGGGCGCGCTACGTTTCGGTGCTGAATGCTTCGGGTTTCGCCAGCCTGCGCGAGCAGCCGGAAGGCCTGGCGCTGGCCCGCGAGCCGGAGGAGTACGGCAAGAAGTTCCGCTACAACCAGCGCCGCGAGCAGCGCCTGCTGGAAGAGGCCGGCGGGGTGATCCGGCCGATGCTCGAGCTGTCGCCGGCCGAGCAGGCGGCGATCTACACCGAGCTGTTCGAGCGACGCTGGGGCTTCGCGGTGCCGGGCAAGGGCCATCTCGCCGAAGTGTTCGCCCTGCTGCGCGAGTTCATGACCGGTTCGCTGATCTATCTCGACGGCACGCCGGTGGCCATCCAGATCCTCTACCGGGTCGAGGCGCCGCGCTGGGTGTCGCTGGAGTACATCAACGGCGGGGTCGATCCGCAGCAGCGCGCCTTCAGCCCTGGCAGCGTGCTGAGCTTCGTCAACACCCAGGCGGCCTGGGCCGAGGCCCGCGCGCTGGGCAAGCCGCTGCGCTACTCGTTCGGCCGCGCCGACCGTGAATACAAGGACCGCTGGTGCCACCGGGTGCCGGTCTATCAGGTGTGAAGACAGGGAAGAGAAACGCATGACCGCCCGCAAGCAGCAACTGCTCAAGCGCCACCGCCGGCACAAGCGCATCGCCCTGCTGGTCGCCCTGGTCGTACTGGCACTGGCCGGCGTGCTGCTGGCCTGGTGGCTGGTGCCGCTGCTCCTGCTGCTCGGCTGGATCGCCCACGAGGCCTGGTTTGCCGACCACCTGTTCTACGCACCCGGCGACGACTATCGCTACCACTTCCCGCCCGGCACGCCGCGTCTGGCGGCGACCTTGGAGAGCGATGGTCGTCTACGCCTCGACGAGCCGCTGCCGCCCGGCGAGACGCTGATCCTCGAACTGCGCATCGAGGCCACGCTGCTCGGCCGGCTGTGCGACCCGCAGGTGTGGATCGGCGCGGATCGCCAGGACTTCGAGCGTGGCGTGGCCGGGTTGCGCTACCTCAACCTGTCCGGTCAGCGCGAGGCGCTGGAGCGCGGCGAGCTGCGCCTGCGCGGGCGCTTCTGCCGGCTGGCGGCCAGCGGTGCCCTGCTGGTGCTGGAAAACCCCGACTATGCGCAGCAGCGCCTGATGGTCGTCGCCCCGCACGCCGACGACGCCGAACTGGCCGCCTTCGGCCTGTACAGCCGGGCTGCCGAGGCGAGCATCGTCACCCTGACCCAGGGCGAGATCGAAGCCGACGGTTACCGGCGCCTGGGGCTCGACGCGACCGCCGCCGCGCGCCTCAAGGGCCGTCTGCGCAGCTGGGACAGCCTGGCCGTGCCGCTGTGGGGCGGGGTAGGGCAGCAGCGCTGCGTGCAGCTCGGCTACTACTGCCTGCAACTGCCGGCGATGGCCGCCGAGCCGGCGCAGCCGTTCGGCTCGCGCGAATCCGGCGAGACGGATATCCGCAGCGCACGGCGGCACAATCCGCTGCCCCTGCCCGGCGATGCCGACGGCCAGCCGAACTGGCACAATCTGGTCGCCGATCTGGTCGCGCTGCTCGAACACTTCCGCCCCGAGGTGCTGGTCACCCCGCACCCCGAACTGGACCCGCACGCCGACCACGTCGCCGCCACCCGCGCGCTGCACGAAGCCGTCGCCCGCAGCGCCTGGAAGCCCAGTACCCTGCTGCTCTACGCCAACCACCTGCACGACAACGATCGCTGGCCGATGGGTCCGGCCGAGGGCGGCATCGCCCTGCCGCCGGCCATCGAGGCGCTGCCCGCCGACGGGCTGTGGAGCCCGACCCTGGACGCCGCCGTCCGTCTGGACAAGGCCATGGCGTTGGCCATGCAGCACGACCTGCAGGGTCGCCTGCCGGCGAAGAAGCGCCTGCGCCGCGCTATCCAGCGGGTACTGGCCGGACGCCGCTGGCCGGCGACCGGCGAGGACGAGTTCTTCCGCAAGGCGGTGCGTCGGCATGAACTGTTCTGGGTGCGGCCGCTGTCAGGTCACGCAGCGGTCGGAGCCAAGGCGCGCGCGGGGATATAGCCCGTCCGCCGCTGGCCGTCCCGGCTCGCATGGCGGGGACGCCGTTCCGGCAGACCCCCATGTTATGATCGCCGCCGTTTTTTCTCGCGCCCCGGAGCCCTCCATGCAGCTGTCCATGCCCCGTTTCGATCAGGCCCCCGTGCTGGTGGTCGGTGATGTCATGCTCGACCGCTACTGGCACGGGGCGACCAACCGCATCTCGCCGGAGGCGCCGGTGCCGGTGGTCAAGGTCGAGCAGATCGAGGACCGCCCGGGCGGCGCCGCCAACGTTGCGCTGAACATCGCCGCCCTCGGCGCGCCGGCCTGGCTGGTCGGCGTCACCGGCCGCGACGAGGCCGCCGACAGCCTCGCCGAGCGCCTGCAGGCCGCCGGCGTCGACGCCCGTTTCCAGCGCCTGGAAAATCAGCCGACCATCGTCAAGCTGCGGGTGATGAGCCGTCACCAGCAACTGCTGCGCCTGGACTTCGAGGAGCCCTTCGCCACCGACCAGGCGGCGCTGCTCGCCGAGGTGGAAGGCCTGCTGGAGCGGGTCAAGGTGCTGATCCTCTCCGACTACGGCAAGGGCGCACTGCTGAACCACGCGGCGCTGATCGCCGCCGCCCGCGCGCGCGGCGTCCCGGTGCTGGCCGATCCCAAGGGGCGCGACTTCTCCATCTACCGCGGCGCCAGCCTGATCACCCCCAACCTTGCCGAGTTCGAAGCGGTGGTCGGCCGCTGCGCCGACGAGGCCGAGCTGGTCGCCAAGGGCCTCGAGCTACTCGCCGAACTGGAGCTGGGTGCGCTGCTGGTGACCCGCGGCGAGCACGGCATGACCCTGCTGCGTCAGGGCCATCCGGCCCTGCACCTGCCGGCCCGCGCCCGCGAGGTGTTCGACGTGACCGGCGCCGGCGACACGGTGATCTCCACCCTGGCCGGTGCGCTGGCCGCCGGCGCGGAGCTGCCGCAGGCCGTGGCCTTGGCCAACCTGGCCGCCAGCATCGTGGTCGGCAAGCTCGGTACCGCCACCGTCAGCGCCCCCGAGCTGCGCCGCGCGGTGCAGCGCGAGCAGGGAGCCGGGCGCGGGGTGATGAGCCTCGACCAGTTGCTGCCGGCCCTCGACGACGCGCGGGCCCACGGCGAGCGCATCGTCTTCACCAACGGCTGCTTCGACATCCTCCACGCCGGCCACGTCGCCTACCTGGAGCAGGCCCGCGCCCTCGGCGACCGCTTGGTGGTGGCGATCAACGACGACGCTTCGGTAACCCGCCTCAAGGGCCCGGGCCGGCCGATCAACAGCGTCGACCGGCGCATGGCGGTGCTCGCCGGCCTCGGCGCGGTGGACTGGGTGGTCAGCTTCAGCGAGGATACCCCCGAAACGCTGCTCCGCAAGGTGCGGCCGGATGTACTGGTCAAGGGCGGCGACTACGGTCTGGACGGCGTGGTCGGCGCCGACATCGTGCAGGCCTATGGCGGCGAAGTGCGGGTGCTGAGCTTCGTCGACAGCTGCTCCACCACGGCCATCGTCGAGAAGATTCGCGATACGCACTGAGGCGTGAGGAGTGGCGATGGACAGCGAGGCTGAGAGCAACTGGTATCTGGTGCAGTGCAAGCCGCGCCAGGATGCCCGTGCGCAGGAGCATCTGGAGCGCCAGGGCGTGTGTTGCTATCGCCCGCAACACAAGCGCGAGCGCTTGCTGAAGGGACAGCGCCAGGTGGTCGAAGAGTCGTTGTTTCCCGGCTACCTGTTCATCCGTATGAGCAGCCAGGACAACTGGATGCCGCTGCGTTCTACGCGGGGTGTGGCGCGCATCGTGTCTTTCGGCGGAGTGCCGTTGCCGGTGGCCGATTCGTTGATCCGGCAGTTGCAGGCACGCGAGACGAGCGTCTCTGTGGCCAGTGCCCTGAGTCCGGGTGATGCGGTGCGGCTGGAGGGCGGCGCTCTGGATGGTCTGGAAGCGATCTTTGTGTGTATGGACGGGGTGGAGCGCGTTGTGCTGCTATTGCGGCTGCTGCAGCAGGAGCGACAGGTACGGGCTCCGCTGCATATGGTGCGTAAAAGCTGAGTGCCGCCGGGTGAAGGGCTGCATGCCCGCTAGCGGTCGCGTCTGCAGGGGCGACGCGTCATAATCAAGCGGGTCCATGCCACTCCATGGACGGCATGTCGGCAAATGTGACTGCCGCATTGCCGGGGCAGTCAATTGAGGCTGTAGGGTGTCCGCTGGCCGGGCACGGTGTTCGATTTCAGGGTCAGGCACATGAATATAGGAATAAAAAGTATCGCCAGCTACATTCCGTCAGGGAGGATCAACAATATTGCCCAGGCGGCATATTTTGACCGTGACGAGGCTTTCGTACACGCCAAGATCGGCACGGCCACCCTGTCGGTCAAGGGCGCCAACGAGGAGACCTCGGATCTGGCGGCCCAGGCTGTGCAGAATCTGCTGGATAAAACGCCCGAGCTGCGTCTCGAAGACATCGATGCACTGGTAGTGGTGACCCAGAACGGCGATGGCGAGGGTCTGCCGCATACCTCGGCGATCGTCCAGCACAAGATCGGCCTGCGCAGCGACGTGGCCTGTTTCGACGTTTCCCTCGGCTGCTCCGGTTTCGTCTACGGCCTCTACGTGATCAAGGGTTTCATGGAAACCATGGGCTACCGCAATGGCCTGCTGATCACCGCTGACCCCTACTCGAAGATCATGAACCGCCAGGACCGGGTGACCACCCTGCTGTTCGGCGATGCGGCCACCGCCACCTGGATCGGCGAGGATCCGGTCTGGGCCATGGGCCCGGCGCGCTTCGGCACTGACGGCGGCGGCGCCGAGCATCTGGTGGTCAAGGACGGGCATTTCCACATGAATGGCCGTCAGGTGTTCAACTTCGCCAGCCACAAGATCGTGCCGCACATGGAGTCGGTGCTGGCCGAGGCCGGGCTGAGCCTCGACAGCGTCGATGCCTACTGCCTGCACCAGGGCAGCGGGGTGATCGTCGACGCCCTGGCCAAGAAGCTGGGCGAGAACGGCGAACGGGTGATCAAGGACCTGTTCGGCATCGGCAACACCGTTTCCTCGACCATCCCGCTGCTGATGGAGCGCTATGCCTTCAACAGCGACTGGAAGAACCTGGTGATGAGCGGCTTCGGCGTCGGCCTGTCCTGGGGTTCGGCGGTGCTGACCCGTCAGCGTCCGTAATCTTCCGTGTGGGCCGACCCCGAGGGTCGGCCTGCTGCGTTCCGGGCGTAGCGTTTGCAGCCCGTCTTCCGCCGGGCGTCCGCCCATTCGGCAAGCCTCACCCGCTCCTCCGTCACCACCCAGCCCTCCTGCGCTGCGAAACCTTCCGACAGCCATAGCCCGTCGCTCGGGCAGGCATGCAGGCGGCCGTCCTGCAGGGTGAACAGCCCATCCTCGGCCGGCTCGACCGGCAGCAGGTACAGCTCCGGACTGGCGGTGTCCAGGCGGGCCACTAGGTGCTGCTCCTCCAGCGCCTCGTCGGCATGCAGCAGGCTGACTTCCCGGCAGTCGTCGGGCAGGCTCAGGCGCATGTCGTAGACCAGCTGCAGCGAGGCGGTGGGCAGGTGCACGTAGGCCTGCGGGCGTTCCAGCAGCGGCAGGTGGCCGGCCAGCACCGGGCGCGCGGCGCCGCTCAGCGGCGTCAGGTGGAAATGGGCCTCCTCGTGATAGTCGAGCGCCGTGGCATAGGGTTGTGTCAGCCAGTGCTGGCCATAGCGCCCGCCCAGCCAGCGGTCGCCGATCCGCACCAGGCATTCCTCGGCGACTTCCTGCAGCGCCGTGTGCAGCGGCAGGTGCAGTTCGTGGGCCGGCACATAGCCGGAAATCAGCTTGAGGACGCAGTCGCCGCGATCCGCGCGGCGCTGGCGCACCAGCAGCCAGTAGTCGCGGCCCTGCCAGTCGAGGGTCAGGCGCACCGAAACCCCCAGGTTGGCCAGCTCCAGGACGAAGCGCTGGTGGTCGTCGAGCGCCAGCGGCCGGCGCCGCTCGAGCACCTGGGCGAAGTTCAGCGGCGTGCCCACCGTCTGGTAGCTCAGGCCCCGTTCGTTCGCCTCGACATGCAGCGGCAGGGTCTTGAAGGTCTCCGGGCTCTTGCGGGCGAGAATGCGGTGCATGGCGGCTCCTCGGCGGAGTGGGCGGGAAGCCACACGCTAGGCGCGATCACCGGACGATGCAAGCCGGCGCGCCCGCTCTGGCGCCGCTGTGCTCAGGGTGCCTGGTCCCGTTCTGCGCGCACCAGATAAGCCTGCTTGTGTCCGCGCGCCTCAAAGATGCGCATGGCGGCTTCCGCGTCTGCGCGGCGGGCGAAGCGCCGCATTGTCACCTCGTTGCCGTTGTCGTCTATGCGGTAGAGCAGCCAGGCGAGCGGGGCGCCGGGCGGTGTCGTGCGGCCCGGCGACGGGGCCGCTATGGTTGAGTGGTGCATCGCTGCGTTCGCCTCCGGGAGCTGCCGATGAAGACCGAACTGCCACTGGCCGAAGTCTACGCTATCCTCGAACCCGGTCCGGTGCTGCTGTTGTCCACCGCGCAGGCGGGACGGGCCAATCTGATGGCGCTGTCCTGGCACTGCATGCTGGATTTCGAGCCGCCCCTGGTCGGCTGCGTGGTCAGCGCCGCCAACTGCTCCTTCGCCGCCCTCGATGCCACCGGCGAATGCGTGCTCAACGTGCCGGAAGCCGGCCTGGCCCGGGCGCTGGTCGGCTGCGGCAATACGCACGGCGATGCCGTCGACAAGTTCGCCGCCTTCGGCCTCAGCGCGGTGCCGTCCACTCGGGTGGCGGTGCCGCGGGTGGAGGAGTGCTATGCCAATCTCGAATGCCGGGTAGCGGACCGGCAACTGGTCGGCCGCTACGACTTCTTCGTGCTCGAGGTGCTGCGCGCCTGGCACGATCCAGCGGTGATCGCGCCGCGCACCCTGCATCACCGTGGCTACGGACGTTTCATGCTGGCCGGCGAGGAAATCCTGCTGGGCTCGGCGATGCGCTGAGCGCGCCGTCTGCAGCCCTGCGGCGCAGCGGGTATCCTGCGCCACCGCCTACATCCTGCGAGCCCGCCATGCTGGAAATCTCCAATGCCGTCCATCTGCCCGATCACGAGATCGAGCTGCACGCGATCCGCGCCCAGGGCGCCGGCGGACAGAACGTCAACAAGGTGTTCAGCGCGGTGCACCTGCGCTTCGACATCCCGGCCTCCAGCCTGCCGGCGTTCTACAAGGAGCGCCTGCTGGCGCTGCGCGACAGCCGGATCAGCTCCGAGGGGGTGATCGTGATCAAGGCCCAGCAGTACCGCACCCAGGAGCAGAACCGCGCCGATGCGCTGGCGCGCCTGGTCGAGATGATCCGCAGCGTGACCCGGGTGGAGAAGGCACGGCGGCCGACTAAGCCGACGCGGGGGTCGAAGCTGCGCCGCCTGGAGGGCAAGAGCCAGCGCGGGGCGATCAAGGCCGGGCGCGGCAAGGTGGATTACTGAGCGCCCGGCGCGCGGCCCGGCCCGGTGATGAGGCGGGGCGCCGCTCGGCTGACTGGCTGGCGCCGCTCGAACGCCGGACGATCCGCCGCCGTGGACGCGGATCGGCGCGTTGAGCGCGGCGGCCGTGGCGGGTATAATGCCGCGCTTCCATTTTTCCCGTCCGGGAGCCCCCGCCATGCTGCGTATCAGCCAAGAAGCTCTGACCTTCGACGACGTTCTCCTGATCCCCGGTTATTCCGAGGTTCTGCCCAAGGATGTTTCCCTCAAGACCCGCCTGACCCGTGGCATCGAGCTGAACATTCCGCTGGTTTCCGCAGCGATGGATACCGTGACCGAGGCCCGTCTGGCCATCGCCATGGCCCAGGAAGGCGGCATCGGCATCATCCACAAGAACATGACCATCGAGCAGCAGGCTGCCGAGGTGCGCAAGGTCAAGCGCCACGAGACCGCCATCGTCCGCGATCCGGAAACCGTCACCCCGGAAACCAAGATCAGCGAGCTGCTGCGCAAGGCCGCCGAGCTGGGCTTCTCCGGCTTCCCGGTGGTGTCCGGCAACCAGCTGGTGGGTATCGTCACCGGCCGCGACCTGCGCTTCACCCCCAACACCGGCGACAGCGTCGCGGCGATCATGACGCCCAAGGACAAGCTGGTCACCGTGCTGGAAGGCACCGGCCTGGAAGAGATCAAGGCCAAGCTCTACGAGCACCGCGTCGAGAAGATGCTGGTGGTCGACAAGGACTTCCACCTGCGCGGCCTGGTGACCTTCCGTGACATCGAGAAGGCCAAGACCTACCCGCTGGCGTCCAAGGACGACCTAGGTCGCCTGCGCGTCGGCGCCGCCGTCGGCACCGGCGCCGACACCGCCGAGCGCATCGCCGCGCTGGCCGCCGCCGGCGTCGACGTGGTGGTGGTCGACACCGCCCACGGCCACTCCAAGGGCGTGATCGACCGCGTGCGCTGGGTCAAGCAGAACTTCCCCGCCGTGCAGGTGATCGGCGGCAACATCGCCACCGCCGAGGCCGCCCTGGCGCTGGTCGAGGCCGGCGCCGACGCGGTCAAGGTCGGTATCGGCCCGGGCTCGATCTGCACCACCCGCATCGTCGCCGGTGTCGGCGTGCCGCAGATCAGCGCCATCGCCAACGTCTCCGCCGCCCTGGCCGCTTCCGGCGTGCCGATGATCGCCGACGGCGGCATCCGCTTCTCCGGCGACCTGGCCAAGGCCATCGCCGCCGGCGCCAACGCGGTGATGATGGGCTCGATGTTCGCCGGCACCGAAGAGGCGCCGGGCGAGGTCGAGCTGTTCCAGGGCCGTTCCTACAAGTCTTACCGCGGCATGGGTTCGCTGGGCGCCATGGCGCAGTCCCAGGGCTCCTCGGATCGCTACTTCCAGGACTCCTCGGCCGGTGCCGAGAAGCTGGTGCCCGAAGGCATCGAAGGTCGCGTGCCGTACAAGGGCGCCCTGGCCGCCATCGTCCACCAGCTGATGGGCGGCCTGCGCGCTTCCATGGGCTACACCGGCTGCGCCACGGTCGACGAGATGCGCAGCAAGCCGCAGTTCGTGCGCATCACCGGCGCCGGCATGGCCGAGTCGCACGTGCATGACGTGCAGATCACCAAGGAAGCTCCGAACTACCGCGTAGGTTGATTCCCGAGTTTCTGAACTGGCGACATGGGGCTGTCTGATGCAGCCCCATGTCGTTTGTGCATTCCGCTACGAGAGACGGCCATGGCCCATCAAGACATTCACGCTCACCGGATCCTGATCCTCGACTTCGGCTCCCAGTACACCCAGCTGATCGCCCGCCGCGTGCGCGAGATCGGCGTGTACTGCGAGATCCACCCGTTCGACATGGACGACGAGGCGCTGCGCGCCTTCGATCCGCGCGGCATCATCCTCGCCGGCGGTCCGGAGTCGGTGCACGAGGCCAACAGCCCGCGCGCGCCGCAGGCGGTGTTCGACCTCGGCGTGCCGGTGTTCGGCATCTGCTACGGCATGCAGACCATGGCCGAGCAGCTCGGCGGCAAGGTGCAGGGCTCGGACCTGCGCGAGTTCGGCTATGCCCGCGTCGACCTGGTCGGCAAGAGCCGCCTGCTCGACGGCATCGAAGACCACATGGACGACGACGGTCTGCTCAGCCTCGACGTGTGGATGAGCCACGGCGACAAGGTCACCGACCTGCCGGCCGGCTTCCACATCGTCGCCAGCACCCCGAGCTGCCCGATCGCCGCGATGGCCGACGACAACCGCTGCTACTACGGCGTGCAGTTCCACCCGGAAGTGACCCACACCAAGCAGGGCGGGCGCATCCTGTCGCGCTTCATCCTCGACATCTGCGGCTGCGCCGCGCTGTGGACCCCGGCCAACATCGTCGAGGACGCCATCGCCCAGGTGCGCGCCCAGGTCGGCGAGCGCAAGGTGCTGCTCGGCCTGTCCGGCGGCGTCGACTCCTCGGTGGTCGCGGCGCTGTTGCACCGCGCCATCGGCGAGCAGCTGACCTGCGTGTTCGTCGACAACGGCCTGCTGCGCCTGCACGAGGGCGACCAGGTGATGGCCATGTTCGCCGAGAACATGGGCGTCAAGGTGATCCGCGCCAACGCCGAGGACAAGTTCCTCTCCCGTCTGGCCGGGGTCAGCGACCCGGAAGAGAAGCGCAAGATCATCGGTCGCAGCTTCATCGAGGTGTTCGACGAGGAGGCCAAGAAGCTCGAAGGCATCGACTTCCTCGCCCAGGGCACCATCTACCCGGACGTGATCGAGTCGGCCGGCGCCAAGACCGGCAAGGCCCACGTGATCAAGAGCCACCACAACGTCGGCGGCCTGCCCGAGGACATGCAGTTCCAGCTGGTCGAGCCGCTGCGCGAGCTGTTCAAGGACGAGGTGCGCAAAATCGGCCTCGAACTCGGCCTGCCCTACGACATGGTCTACCGCCACCCGTTCCCCGGTCCGGGCCTGGGCGTGCGCATCCTCGGCGAGGTGAAGAAGGAGTACGCCGACCTGCTGCGTCGCGCCGACCACATCTTCATCGAGGAGCTGCGCAACTTCGACTGGTACCACAAGACCAGCCAGGCCTTCGTGGTGTTCCAGCCGGTGAAATCGGTCGGCGTGGTCGGCGACGGCCGCCGCTACGCCTGGGTCGTGGCCCTGCGCGCGGTGGAAACCATCGACTTCATGACCGCGCGCTGGGCGCACCTGCCCTACGAGCTGCTGGAGAAGGTCTCCAACCGCATCATCAACGAGATCGAGGGCATCTCCCGCGTCACCTACGACGTGTCGAGCAAGCCGCCGGCGACCATCGAGTGGGAATGATCCGCTCGCCGGATTGATGCAGCGAACACAGGGGCAGCTTCGGCTGCCCCTGTGCCGTCCGGAGTATGCTGGATGCAGTCGTCCGTGCGCCGTCGCCATCGCCCGGCGGCGGCCTCTGCTGGGAGTGCCGCCATGTCGCCCGCCCGTGCGCCGCTGGCGCGAATGAAAATCCTCGCCCTGGGGTTGTTGCTGCTGGCGGCGCTGCTGTACTGTCTGGCCACCTGGATGGGCGCGGCGCATCCGGCCTGGGGCTATCTGGCGGCATTCGCCGAGGCGGCCATGGTCGGCGCGATCGCCGACTGGTTCGCCGTCACCGCCCTGTTCCGTCATCCGCTGGGGCTGCCGATTCCGCACACCGCGATCATCCCGCGCAAGAAGGCGCGGCTCGGTGGCAACCTCTCCGATTTCATCTGTACCCACTTCCTCGCCACCCCTCAGATCATGGCCAAACTCCAGCACTTCGATGCCGCCGAGCGCCTGGCCGCCTGGCTGTGCCAGCCGCACAACGCCCGCGCGCTGGCCGAGGGCGGCGGCGCCGTGGTCGACTTCCTCCTGCGCGCGCTGCGCGAGGAGGCGGTGCAGCAGTTCATCCGCCATACCCTGCTGGCGCGCCTGGCCCGGCTGGACCTGGCCTGTCTGGCCGGCGACGCCCTGGCCGCGCTGGTCCGCGACGGCCGCCATCAGGCGGCGCTCGACGAGCTGCTGCGCTGGGCCGACCGTCTGCTGCGCGACGAGGCGACCCAGCGGCGCCTGGCCACAGCGCTGTCCGCCGAGTTCGGCGGGCTGCGCGTGCGGCTGTTCGGCAAGGAGCTGGGGCTCGACGACAAGGCCGGCCGCTGGTCGGCCGAGCGCGTGGTAGCGCGGCTCTCCGTGCTGCTCGGCGAGGTGGCCGGCGATCCCCGCCACGAGCTGCGCGGACAGTTCGCCGCCTGCCTGGACGAGCTGGTGCAGCGCCTGCGCAGCGACCCGCGCTACCGCCTCAAGGGCGAGACGCTGCGCGCCGAGCTGCTCGCCCATCCGGCGCTGGCCGGCTACCTGGACGATCTCTGGCAGGCGCTGCTCGACGATCTGGGCAACGACCTCGCGCGCGGCGCCGACTCGCGCCTGCGCGGCCGTCTGGCTGGGCTGCTGCAGCGCCTCGGCAGCGAGCTGGCGGCCGACGCCGAGCTGCGCGGCTGGATCGACCGCCGCCTGCGCGAAGGCGTGCCGCCGCTGCTGGAGCGCTACCGCGAGGCCATCGGCCGCTACATCGCCGCCCGCGTCGAGGCCTGGGACGACCGCGAACTGGTCGAGCTGCTGGAGCGCCAGGTCGGCCGCGACCTGCAGTTCATCCGCATCAACGGCACCTTGGTCGGCGGCTGCGTCGGCCTGCTGCTGCATGCCCTCACCGCGCTGGCTGCGACGCTCTGACCCGCAGATCCGGCTCGCCTTGCCGTCGCGCAGATGAGAAGATCTGTCATCTTCCAACCGTGATCCAGGAGCGCGACGGGATGAGCTTCACCCGCAGACAGATCCTCGCCGGGCTGGCCGGCCTGACCGTGGTCGGCCTCGGCGCCGGCGGCGCCCGCTACTGGCTGGGCCGGCCGGGCGATACCGCCAGCCACGACTACGAACTGATCGCCGCGCCGCTGGACGTCGAACTGATGCCCGGCCACGCCACCCGCGTCTGGGCCTACGGCGGCCAGGCGCCGGGGCTGGAGCTGCGCGCCCGTCAGGGCGAGCTGCTGCGGGTGCGCTTCGTCAACCGGCTGCCCGAGCCGAGCACCATCCACTGGCACGGCATCCGCCTGCCGCTGGAGATGGACGGCGTGCCCTATGTCTCGCAGCTGCCGGTGCTGCCCGGCGAGTACTTCGACTACGTGTTCCGCGTGCCCGACGCCGGCAGCTTCTGGTATCACCCGCACACCGCCAGCGGCGCACAGCTCGGCCGCGGCCTGGTCGGCCCGCTGATCGTCGAGGAGCGCGAGCCGACGGGCTTTCGCCACGAGCGCACGCTGAGCCTGAAAAGCTGGCATGTGGACGGCGCGGGCGCCTTCACCGACTTCAGCGTGCCGCGCGAGGCGGCGCGCGGCGGCACGCCGGGGCGGCTGTCGACGGTCAACGGCGTGCATGCGCCGAGCGTCGAGCTGCCGGCCGGACAGATCGTCCGCCTGCGCATCCTCAATCTCGACAACACCCTGACCTACCGCCTCAACCTGCCCGGCGCCGAGGCGCGTATCTATGCCCTGGACGGCAACCCGGTGACTCCGCGTCCGCTGGGCCGGGACTACTGGCTGGGGCCGGGGATGCGCATCGAGCTGGCCCTGCGGGTGCCGGAGGCCGGCGCCGAGCTGGCGCTGCGCAACGGCCCGCTGCGTCTGGCGACCCTGAAGAGCGTGGCCAGCCAGGACGCGCTGGCCGGCGACTGGCCGCCGGCGCTGCCGGCCAACCCGGTGGCCGAGCCGGACCTGGCCGCCGCCGAGACCCTGCGCTTCAACTTCGAGTGGGCCGGCGTGGTGTCGGCCAACCTGGCGCAGGGCGCGGCGCACAGCTTCTGGCAGATCAACGGCCAGGCCTGGGACATCGACGACAAGAGCTGCGCCGAGCGGCCGATCGCCACCCTGCGGCAGGGGCGCAGCTATGTCTTCGAGCTGCGCAACGTCAGCCAGTACCAGCACCCGATCCACCTGCATGGCATGACCTTCAAGGTGCTCGCCTCGAACCGCCGGCGCATCGAGGCGCCCTGGTTCACCGACACCTACCTGCTGGGCAAGAACGAGACGGCGAAGATCGCCCTGGTCGCCGACAATCCGGGGATGTGGATGTTCCACTGCCATGTGGTCGACCACATGGAGACCGGGCTGATGGCGGCCATCGCGGTGGTCTGAACGGAGCGGGCGGGCAGGGCATTGGGGTAGCTCGCGCAGCGATTGCCCGCGGAGCGGCGCCGCCGTGGCCTGCGCTTATCGCCGGAAAGGCGCTGCGCGGGTTTTTTACCCGGTGGTTCCTTGAGGTGGCGCGGGCTTGACTCCGCGCCGGCTTTTCCCAAACTGGCGGGCCTTTCCTTTACCGCCAGCCGAACGCCCATGAAAAGACCCGCGATCATCGACCGCAGCCAGGACGAGCGCTTCATGCGCGAGGCGCTGGCGCTCGCCGCCGAGGGTGCCGCGCGCGGCGAGGTGCCGGTGGGCGCGGTGCTGGTGGTCGACGGCGAGATCGTCGGACGCGGCTTCAACTGCCCGATTTCCGGCCACGACCCCAGCGCCCACGCCGAGATGGTGGCGATCCGCGACGCGGCGCGACATCTTGCGAACTACCGGCTGGTCGGCAGCACCCTCTACGTGACCCTGGAGCCGTGCAGCATGTGCGCCGGGCTGATCGTCCATTCGCGGGTCGGCCGGCTGGTCTACGGCGCCAGCGAGCCCAAGGCCGGGGTGGTGCAGAGTCGCGGGCGGTTCTTCGAGCAGGACTTCCTCAACCACCGCCTGGCGGTGGAGGGCGGGGTGCTGGCCGAGGCCTGCGGGACCATCCTCAGCGACTTCTTCCGCGCCCGGCGCCGCAAGGCGACCCCGGACGCGGCGCCGCCCGCGGCGGATAGCGCGGGCGGCTGAGCGGCTCAGAAGGTTTCCCAGGCGTCGTCGTCGGCCAGCGCCCGAGGCTGCGCGGCTGGCGTCGTCCTGGCCGGGCCTTGGCTGGCGCGCGGCGCGGCGGCAGGCGCTGTGCTGGTGCGGCGGGCCGGCTGCGCCGCGGGCGGCAGGCGGAAGATCGCCACCGCATCCTCCAGACGGTGAGCCTGGTCGGCCAGGGCGCTGGAGGCCGCCGAGGCTTCCTGCACCAGCCCGGCATTCTGCTGGGTGACCTGATCCATCTGGGTCACTGCGGTGTTGACCTGGCCGATGCCCTCGCTCTGCTCCTGGGAGGCGGCGGAGATCTCGTCGACGATGTCGGCGACCCGGCGCACCGCGCCGACCACCTCGCCCATGGTCTGGCCGGCGCGCTCGACCAGTTTCGAGCCGTCGTCGACCCGGCGGGTGGATTCGTCGATCAGGGTCTTGATCTCCTGGGCCGCCTGGGCGCTGCGGCTGGCCAGGTTGCGCACCTCGCTGGCCACCACGGTGAAGCCGCGACCCTGTTCGCCGGCCCGCGCCGCTTCCACCGAGGCGTTGAGCGCGAGGATGTTGGTCTGGAAGGCGATCGAGTCGATGACGTCGATGATCCGCGCGATGCGCTGCGAGCTGTCGGTGATGCCCTGCATGGTCTCGACCACCTGATGCACCACCTCGCGGCCCTGGTCGGCGGTCGCCGAAGCATCGTTGGCCAGCGCGCTGGCCTGGCGGGCGTTGTCAGCGTTCTGCTTCACCGTGGCGGTCAGCTCCTCCATGCTCGCTGCGGTTTCTTCAAGGGAAGCGGCTTGCTGCTCGGTGCGCGAGGACAGGTCGGCGTTGCCGGCGGCGATCTCGCGGGTGCCGCCGAGGATCGCGCTGCTGCCCTCGCGCACGGTGGCGACGATGCCGCCGAGGCTCTGCTGCATGTCGCGCATGGCGGCGAGCAGCTGGCCTACCTCGTTGCGCGAGGTGACGTGGATGGTCTGCGCCAGATCGGCCTTGGCCAGGTGCTGCAGGTGATCGACGGCGACCTCCAGCGGGCGCACCACCATGGCGGTCAGTGCCTGGCGGGTCAGCAGCAGGGCGAGCAGGGCGATCAGCAGGGCGCCGCCGCCGAAGTAGGCGAAGCGGCCGATGGCCGACTGGTAGTCCTCCTGGCGCGCCAGGTAGTCGCGCTCCGAGTGGGCGTAGAAGGCGTCCAGCGCCTGGCGGGTGGCCGGGCCGTGCTGGCTGAGCAGCTCCTCCTTGAGGCTGTCGAAGGTGTAGATGTCGTGATCGCGCAGCGCCTTGAGCAGCTGCTCCTGGATCTGCAGCGCGGCGTCGAAGGTGCGCTCGAAGTCGTCGGCCAGTGCCTTGAAGGCGGCGTCTTCCAGTGGCGGCGCCTGGCGATAGGTGTCGAAGCGCTGGCGGGCCTGGCGGACCAGATCCTCGGCTTCGGCCAGCACGCCGGCCGCCTCGGCGCCACGGCCCTGGCTGTACTGTTCGGCGTAGCGCTCCATGCGCAGGAAGGCGTTGAGGCGCAGGATGTAGGCGCGGTTCATCGAGTCGACCATCTGGATGTCGACGTTCTCGATCTGCTGGATGCGCTGGCCGGCCATCCGGGTGCTGGTCAGGCCGAGGGCGGCGATGGCCAGGATCAGGACGGCGAACAGCGCCAGGGCGATGTTCAGGGTCGAGCGGATGCTGAGTCGGTTGATCAGGGCGTGCATGATGTCTCCGGGCCTTCGGGCCCGATGCTGTCGGGTGTGCGTTCGAGCGCGCGTGGCGCTACCGCGCCGCGGTATGGGGCGGGGCAGCCTGCGCGTGGCTCGCAAGGAATGTGGGTGTGGGTTGCCGGGCGGTCCGTCAGGGCACGGTCTGTGCCGGTCGGTGCGGTCCGCTCAGGCGGGGAGGGGCGTGGCGCTGTGGGACGATCTGGAAGGGGGAGGCAAGGGCATGTCGCGGCGCGGATGGGCTGTCCATGGTGTTCCGATGGGCTGGGTTGGGTGGCCGGAAACCGCTTCTTCGTTATTGTGCGCCTTTATGGGGAGGCGGCGTTCCGAATGGTCTGAGCGTCAAGCGCGCCATTTTGGCATGACTCCCGTTTCGACACTATGACGGCGCCGTTTAATTGTCGCGGGGCGGTGGCGCTGCCGATCAGAGCGGCGGGGCGTCCTTGGGCGGGGTCTTGTCGATGCCCGGGCGGTGCAGGCCGCGGTCGGCGATCTGTTCGCCTTCCAGTTGCGGCTGGGTGACCCAGGTGAGGATGTCGTAGTAGCGGCGGATGTTGTTGACGAAGTGCACCGGCTCGCCGCCGCGCGCGTAGCCGTAGCGGGTCTTGCTGTACCACTGCTTCTGCGAGAGGCGCGGCAGGATCTTTTTCACATCCCGCCACTTGTCGGGATTCAGCCCGGCCTCGCGGGTCAGCTTGCGGGCGTCTTCCAGGTGACCGCCGCCGACGTTGTAGGCGGCCAGGGCGAACCAGGTGCGGTCCGGCTCCTCGATGCTGGCCGGCAGGCCGGCATGGATCTCGGCGATGTAGCGGGCGCCGCCGTGGATGCTCTGGCGCGGGTCGAGGCGGTCGGAAACGCCCATCGCCTGGGCGGTGCGCAGGGTCAGCATCATCAGGCCGCGCACGCCGGTCTTGGAGGTGGCGTCGGGCTGCCACAACGATTCCTGGTAACCCATCGCCGCGAGCAGTCGCCAGTCGACCTTGTGCTTCTCGGCGGCCTGGCGGAAGTGCTCCTCGTAACGCGGCATGCGCTGCTGCAGGTGGCGGGCGAAGGTGGTGGTGCCGACGTAGCCGAGCACGTCGGCATGGCCGTAGTAGCGCTCCTTGAGCTGCTGGATGGTCTTGTCGCGCTGCGCTTCGGCGAGGAAGGCGTCGATCTTGTCGAGCAGGCTGCGGTCTTCGCCGGGCGGCACCGCCCACACCAGTTGCTGGGTGCCCTCCAGGTCGAAGGCCACGCGCACGTTGGGCAGGGCGAACTGGTTCATCGCCAGCTCGTTGGAGCCGACCAGGGTCAGGTCGAGCTGGCCCTCGTCGACCATGCGCAGCAGGTCGGCGACCTCGACCTCGCTCGATTCGCTGTACTGCAGTTCGGGTAGACGCCGCTTCAGCTCGGCGAGCACCTCGGCGTGGCGGCTGCCCTTGACCACGGTGATACGCTGGCCGATCAGCTGTTCGGGCTTGGTCGGACGCTGCCGGTTGCTGCGATAGACCACCTGCAGGGTAACGTCCAGGTAGCCCTGGCTGAAGCGCGCCAGGGCGCTGCGGTTTTCCGAGGCGAGCAGCCCGGCGGCGGCCAGGTGCGGGCCGTCGGGGCGACCGAGGCGCTCGAACAGCTCGTCGATGCTGTCGGCGGTCTCGATTTCCAGCGTCACGCCGAGGGACTCGGCGAAGCGCTCGGCCAGCTCGTACTCGAAACCGGTCGGGCCGTTGCGGTCCTGGTAGTAGGTGGTCGGGCTGTTGCGGGTGATCACCCGCAGTACCCCGTCTTCCTGCACCCGCTCCAGCGCAGTGGGGGCCTTGCCGCAGGCGCCGAGCAGCAGGAGCAGGGTGGCGGTCAGCAGCCAGGCGCAATGGCCCAGACGCAGTGCATTGAGGCTGTACATGGCAGGAGTATACGCAAAGCCGGGCGGCGACCATATATCGAGGCCTGCCCGGACGTCCGGCGAAAAGCGCCGTGCCCGCCGCCGCGCCGACGGCTGCGGGTGCCGGGTTGGCTGCTTTGCGCTAGAATCGCTGATCTTTCGCACTCCCTTGCCCAAGAGGCTGTTCCGACAATGCTGATCCTGCGCGGCACCCCCGCCCTTTCCGCCTTCCGTCACGGCAAACTGCTCGAACAACTGACCCAGAAGGTTCCTGCGGTCACCGGCCTGTACGCCGAGTTTGCCCATTTCGCCGAGGTGTCCAGCGCTCTGGACGGCAACGAGGAGCAGGTGCTGGCCCGTCTGCTGCAGTACGGCCCGAGCGTGCCGGTGCAGGAGCCCAGCGGGCGCCTGTTCCTGGTGGTGCCGCGCTTCGGCACCATCTCGCCGTGGTCGAGCAAGGCCACCGACATCGCCCACAACTGCGGCCTGGGCAAGATCCAGCGCCTGGAGCGCGGCATCGCCTACTACGTGGCCGGCGAGCTGAGCGCGGCCGACGCCGAGGCCGTCGCCGCCGTGCTGCACGACCGCATGACCCAGCTGGTGCTGGCGCGCATGGAAGAGGCGGGCGCGCTGTTCAGCCATGCCCAGCCCAAGCCGCTGAGCGTGGTCGACGTGCTGGGTGGCGGTCGCGCCGCGCTGGAAGCTGCCAACCTCCAGCTGGGCCTGGCCCTGGCCGAGGACGAGATCGACTACCTGGTGAAGAGCTTCAATGATCTGGGGCGCAACCCCCACGACATCGAACTGATGATGTTCGCCCAGGCCAACTCCGAGCACTGCCGGCACAAGATCTTCAACGCCAGCTGGGACATCGACGGCGAAGAGCAGGCCAAGTCGCTGTTCGGTATGATCAAGAACACCTACGAGCTGCACCGCGAAGGCGTATTGAGCGCCTACAAGGACAACGCCTCGGTGATCGAGGGCTTCACCGCCGGGCGCTTCTTCCCGCAGCCGGGCAGCCACGAGTACGCCGCCCATCAGGAGCCGGTGCACATCCTGATGAAGGTGGAGACCCACAACCACCCGACCGCCATCGCCCCGTTCCCCGGCGCCTCCACCGGCTCCGGCGGCGAGATCCGCGACGAGGGCGCCACCGGTCGCGGCTCCAAGCCCAAGGCCGGTCTGGTCGGCTTCACCGTCTCCAACCTGCAGATCCCCGGCTTCGAGCAGCCGTGGGAGAAGGCCTACGGCAAGCCCGAGCGCATCGTCAGCGCGCTGGACATCATGATCGAGGGCCCGCTGGGCGGCGCCGCGTTCAACAACGAGTTCGGCCGTCCCAACCTGACCGGCTACTTCCGCACCTTCGAGCAGAGCATCGACACCCCGCGCGGTGAAGAGGTGCGCGGCTACCACAAGCCGATCATGCTCGCCGGCGGCCTCGGCAACATCCGCGAGGAGCACGTGCAGAAGGGCGAGATCTCGGTCGGCGGCAAGCTGATCGTGCTCGGCGGCCCGGCCATGCTGATCGGCCTGGGCGGCGGCGCCGCCTCGTCGATGGCCACCGGCAGCAGCTCGGCCGACCTCGACTTCGCCTCGGTGCAGCGCGAGAACCCGGAAATGGAGCGCCGCTGCCAGGAGGTCATCGACCGCTGCTGGCAGATGGGCGACAACAACCCGATCAAGTTCATCCACGACGTCGGCGCCGGCGGCCTGTCCAACGCCTTGCCGGAGCTGATCAACGACGCTGGCCGCGGCGGCCGCTTCGAACTGCGCAAGGTGCCCAACGACGAGCCGGGCATGAGCCCGCTGGAAATCTGGTGCAACGAGTCGCAGGAGCGCTACGTGCTGTCGGTCGACGCCGCCGACCTCGACACCTTCCGCGAGATCTGCGAGCGCGAGCGCTGCCCGTTCGCAGTGGTCGGCGAGGCCACCGAGGAGCGCCAGCTGACCGTCCACGACGAGCACTTCGGCAACAACCCGGTGGACATGCCGCTGGAAGTGCTGCTCGGCAAGCCGCCGCGCATGCACCGCTCGGTGAGCCGCGAGGCCGAGCTGGGCGACGATTTCTCTACCGCCGGCCTCGAGCTGAATGATGCGGTCGAGCGCGTGCTGCGTCACCCGGCCGTTGCTTCCAAGAGCTTCCTGATCACCATCGGCGACCGCTCGATCACCGGCCTGGTGGCCCGCGACCAGTTCGTCGGCCCGTGGCAGGTGCCGGTGGCCGACTGCGCCGTCACCGCCACCGCCTTCGACGTCTACACCGGCGAAGCCATGGCGATGGGCGAGCGCACCCCGCTGGCGCTGCTCGACGCCCCGGCCTCCGGGCGCATGGCGGTCGGCGAGGCGATCACCAACCTGGCTAGCGCGCGCATCGGCAAGATTTCCGACATCAAGCTGTCCGCCAACTGGATGGCCGCCGCCGGCCACCCGGGCGAGGACGCCCGCCTGTACGACACCGTCAAGGCGGTGGGCATGGAACTGTGCCCGGCACTGGGCATCACCATCCCGGTGGGCAAGGACTCGATGTCGATGAAGACCCGCTGGCAGGACGAAGGCGAGGACAAGAGCGTCACCGCGCCGATGTCGCTGATCGTCTCCGGCTTCGCCCCGGTTCAGGACATCCGCCTGACCCTGACCCCGCAGCTGCGCCTCGACCAGGGCGACAGCGAGCTGCTGCTGATCGACCTCGGCCGTGGCCAGAACCGCCTCGGCGGCTCGATCATCGCCCAGGTCTACAGCCGGATCGGCCGCAGCGCGCCGGACGTCGACAACGCCGCCGACCTCAAGGCGTTCTTCGACACCGTGCAGGCGCTGAATGCCGACGGCAAGCTGCTGGCCTACCACGACCGCTCCGACGGCGGCCTGCTGGCCACCGTCACCGAGATGGCCTTTGCCGGCCACTGCGGTCTCGACCTCGATCTCGATGCCGTCGCCGCCAGCCGCGAGGCGCTGGCTGCCGCGCTGTTCAGCGAGGAGCTGGGCGCGGTGGTCCAGGTGCGTGCCGCCGATTCCGCCGAAGTGCTGGCGCGCTTCGCCGCCGCCGGTCTGGCGGACTGCGTGCAGGTGATCGGCCAGCCGGTGGCCGGCGGCGAGATCCGTCTGAGCTTCGCCGGCGAAACCGTCTACCGCGCCGAGCGGCGCATCCTGCAGCGCATCTGGAGCGAGACCAGCTACCGCATCCAGCGTCTGCGTGACAACGCCGAGTGCGCCGAGCAGGAATACGACCTGCTGCTCGACGAGAGCAACCCGGGCCTGTCGGCCAAGCTCAGCTTCGACGTCAACGCCGACATCGCCGCGCCCTACATCAACACCGGCGTGCGCCCGCGCATGGCGATCCTGCGCGAGCAGGGCGTCAACGGCCAGACCGAGATGGCGGCCGCTTTCCACCGCGCCGGCTTCAGCGTGGTCGATGTGCACATGAGCGACATCATCGCCGGCCGCGTCAGCCTGGAGGACTTCAAGGGCCTGGTGGCCTGCGGCGGCTTCTCCTACGGCGACGTGCTCGGCGCCGGTGGCGGCTGGGCCAAGTCGGTGCTGTTCAACGCCCGCGCCCGCGACAACTTCAGCGCCTTCTTCGAACGCCAGGACAGCTTCGCCCTCGGCGTCTGCAACGGCTGCCAGATGCTCTCCAACCTCGGCGAGCTGATCCCCGGCAGCGAGGCCTGGCCGCGCTTCGTGCGCAACCGCTCGGAGCAGTTCGAGGCGCGTGTGGCGATGGTCGAGGTGCAGGAGTCGAAGTCGATCTTCCTCGCCGGCATGGCCGGTTCGCGTCTGCCGATCGCCATCGCCCACGGCGAGGGGCATGCCGAATTCGCCAACCAGGAAGCCCTGCTGGCTGCCGACCTGTCCGGCGCCGTGGCGCTGCGCTTCGTCGACAACCACGGCCAGGTCACCGAGCGCTACCCGGCCAACCCCAACGGCTCGCCGCGCGGCATCACCGGCCTGACCACTCGCGACGGTCGCGTCACCATCATGATGCCGCACCCGGAGCGGGTGTTCCGCGCCGTGCAGAACTCCTGGCGCCCGGACGAGTGGCAGGAAGACGCCGGCTGGATGCGCATGTTCCGCAACGCGCGGGTCTGGGTCGGCTGATCCACCCGTCACCGGCCGGGCAGCGCTGCTGCACCGGCCGTTTCCCGCCAAGGGCGCCCGCGTGGCGCCCTTGGCGTTTTCGGGGGTACGGTCATGATGGCTGCCTAGCCGTGCCCGGCTTGCCGGATTTGCAGGCACCGGGCGTCCCGCGCAGGCCCATCCTCGGGCCGCTGTGGCGCGGCAGGACCAGCTTGCCCCGTCGCCCGGCCGGCCGGGCCGGTATCCCCATCCGCAGCATCAGGAGAAATCGTCCATGTACAAACTGTGCTTCTTCGTGCCCGCCAGCCATCTGCAGCCGGTCAAGGAGGCGTTGTTCGCCGCCGGCGCCGGGCGCATCGGCGACTACGACCAGTGCTGCTGGCAGGTGGAAGGCATCGGCCAGTTCCGCCCGCTGCCGGGCAGCCAGCCGTTCATCGGCGCCCAGGGGCAGGTCGAGCAGGTGGCGGAATGGAAGGTGGAGATGGTGGTGGCCGACGCGCTGCTCCAGGCGGCGCTGGCGGCGCTCAAGGCCGCCCATCCCTACGAGACGCCGGCCTACGAGGTGTGGCGGCTGGAGGCGTGCTGAGCGATCTGCGCTCCGGGTGCCGGCCGGGCTTTCCGGCCGGCCGGCGAACTCAGGGGCGGATCTCGATCAGTGTGCCGTCGCGCACCAGTTGCCAGACCTCGCGCATGTCGTCGTTCTTCATGGCGATGCAGCCCTCGGTCCAGTCGAGGGTGTGGAAGAACCACTCGGGGTACTCCTCGTCGCGCGGCGTGCCGTGGATCATGATCATGTCGCCGGCCGGCCGGCCCTGCTGCGCGGCGTACTGGCGATCGCGCTCGTTGGGGTAGGAGATGTGCATCGACAGGTTGTATTTTTCGCTGATCTTGCGCCAGTTGATCCAGTAGAAGCCTTCCGGAGTGCGCTTGTCGCCCTCGAAGCGTTTCGGACCGTTGGGCTGCTTGCCCAGCGAGACCCGGTAGCTCCTGACGATTTCGCCGCGGCTGAGCAGATGCAGCTTGCGCTCGGACTTGAGCACCAGCACCTTGTCGACCGCCTCGGCATCGAGGCTCGGGGCCGCCATGGCGTGGCTGAGGGAGGCGAACAGCAAACAGCAAATAACGAACAGCCAGCGCATTGCGGTGGATTCCAGTCGAAGGTCGGTAGTGGCGTGCATGCAACGCTCGCAGCCCGGCAGGGCGATTGGCGCGTGTCGTACGGACGGTCTGAGCGGCATTCTAGGAGAGCCGCGGCGGCGCGGCAAAGGGCCGGCAGGCTTTGGCAGGCCCGGCGCTTTCATGCCATGATGCGGAGCGCCAAGCCGATCACGAGAACCTCCCATGCTGGACGAGCTGCGTCGCCGCGTACAGGCCCACAGTCCCCTTGCCCTGCCCAGCGACCGGCCTTTCCCCGAGGCGGCGGTGCTGATGCCGATCACCCGCAGCGACGAGCCGCAGCTGGTGCTGACCCTGCGTGCCAGCGGGCTGTCCACCCACGGCGGCGAGGTGGCCTTCCCCGGCGGGCGGCGCGACCCGGAGGACGCGTCCCTGGTGTTCACCGCGCTGCGCGAGGCTCACGAGGAAGTCGGCCTGTCACCCGGCCTGGTCGAGGTGGTCGGCCCGCTCAGCACCCAGGTGTCGCGCCACGGCATCAAGGTCACGCCCTATGTCGGCTTCATTCCCGACTATGTCGAATTCAAGGCCAACGACGGCGAGATCGCCGCGGTGTTCTCGGTACCGCTGGCGTTCTTCCGCGACGACCCGCGGGAAATCACCCACCGCATCGACTACCTCGGCTACAGCTGGTACGTGCCCAGCTACCGCTACGGCGGCTTCAAGATCTGGGGGCTGACCGCGATCATGATCGTCGAACTGGTCAACCTGATCTACGACGCCGGCATCGAACTGCAGCGCCCGCCGCAGGCCTTCGACGCCTGCCGCTGACCTTCCCCGCTCCACGAGGACGACTCCGATGAAATACCGCCTGGGCGATGCCCGTGTAGAAACCCATCCCGACAGCTGGGTGGCCCCCGATGCCAGCCTGATCGGCAAGGTGCGCCTGGACGCCGGTGCCAGCGTGTGGTTCGGCGCCGTGCTGCGCGGCGACAACGAGCTGATCCACGTCGGCGAGGGCAGCAACGTGCAGGACGGCAGCGTGCTGCATACCGACATGGGCTGGCCGCTGAGCATCGGCAAGGGCGTGACCATCGGCCACAAGGTCACCCTGCACGGCTGCAGCATCGGCGATCACAGCCTGGTCGGCATCGGCGCCGTGGTGCTCAACGGCGCGAAGATCGGCCGCAACTGCCTGATCGGCGCCGGTGCGCTGATCCCCGAGGGCCGGGAAATTCCCGACGGCAGCCTGGTGATGGGGGTGCCCGGCAAGGTGGTGCGCCCGCTCAGCGAGGAGCAGATCGAGGGCCTCAAACGCAACGCCGCCCATTACGTGGACAACGCCCGCCGCTATGCCCGCGAACTGGCCGGGCAGGACGACTGATGGATGCCGGACGGGACGCGTCGGTCGCCTCGCCCTGCGTGTACGTCTGCGCCCTGGACGATGACGATATCTGCCTCGGCTGCCAGCGCAGCGGCGAGGAAATCACCCGCTGGGGCCGCATGGACAACACCGAGCGGCGCGCCGTACTGGCGCGCTGCACCGCCCGGGCTCTGGCGGCCGGACAGTTTCTGGTAAAACCCACCCCCTCTGAAGGAAGCATTCCGTGACCATGATCGGAACCCCGCTGTCGCCGAGCGCGACCCGTGTTCTTCTCTGCGGCTCTGGCGAGCTGGGCAAGGAAGTGGCCATCGAGCTGCAGCGCCTGGGCTGCGAGGTGATCGCCGTCGACCGCTACGCCAACGCCCCGGCCATGCAGGTGGCGCACCGCAGCCACGTGATCAGCATGCTCGACGGCGCCGCGTTGCGCGCGGTGATCGAGCTGGAGCAGCCGCACTACATCGTCCCCGAGATCGAGGCGATCGCCACCGACACCCTGGTCGAGCTGGAAGCCGAGGGCTTCACCGTGGTGCCCACCGCCCGCGCCGCGCAGCTGACCATGAACCGCGAGGGCATCCGCCGTCTGGCCGCCGAGGAGTTGGGCCTGCCGACCTCGCCGTACCGCTTCGCCGACTCCTTTGAGGACTACGCCGCGGCGGTCGCCGCGCTGGGCTTCCCCTGCGTGGTCAAGCCGATCATGAGTTCCTCCGGCAAGGGCCAGAGCCTGCTGCGCGGCGAGGCCGACGTGCGCAAGGCCTGGGATTACGCCCAGGAAGGCGGCCGCGCCGGCAAGGGCCGGGTGATCGTCGAGGGCTTCGTCGATTTCGACTACGAGATCACCCTGCTCACCGTACGCCATACCGGCGGCACCACCTTCTGCGCGCCGGTCGGCCACCGTCAGGAGCGGGGCGACTATCAGGAGTCCTGGCAGCCCCAGGCGATGAGTGCGCTCGCGCTGGCCGAGTCCGAGCGTATCGCGCGGGCGGTCACCGAGGCCCTCGGCGGCCGCGGCCTGTTCGGCGTCGAACTGTTCATCAAGGGCGATCAGGTGTGGTTCAGCGAGGTGTCGCCGCGCCCCCACGACACCGGTCTGGTCACGCTGATTTCCCAGGACCTCTCCGAGTTCGCCCTGCACGCGCGGGCAATCCTTGGCCTGCCGATCCCGGCGATCCGCCAGGTCGGCCCGTCCGCCTCGGCGGTGATTCTGGTCGAGGGCGAGTCGCAGAGCGTACGTTTCGGCAATCTGCAGGCGGCGCTGGCCGAAGCCGACACCGCACTGCGTCTGTTCGGCAAGCCCGAGGTCAGCGGCCAGCGGCGCATGGGCGTGGCGCTGGCCCGCGACGAGTCGGTCGAGGCGGCGCGCGCCAAGGCGCTGCGTGCGGCGCAGGCGGTTCGTGTCGAACTCTGAGATGCCAAGGCTGGGCGACAAGGCCGATCCATGGGATCGGCCTTGTCGTTTCAGGCAGTGCTGGCGTCGTCCTGCGCCTCGGCCGGCTTGCCGATCTGCCAGGCGCGCAGGCGGGTGACACGGTTGCCCTCCGCCTGGAGGATCTCCAGGCGGTAGGGGCCGATCTTCAGGCACACGCCGCTGTCGGGGATGCTCTCCAGCGCCTCGGTGACCAGGCCGTTGAGGGTCTTGGGGCCGTCGCAGGGCAGGTGCCAGCCGAGTTTGCGGTTGACGTCGCGGATGTTGGCGCTGGCATCGATCAGGTAGCGGCCGCCATCCTCGGCCTGCACTTCCTGGCCGTCGCCGGTGGGCTGGCTGGTGAACTCGCCGACGATCTCCTCGAGCAGGTCCTCCAGGGTCACCAGGCCGATTACCTCGCCGTACTCGTCGACGACGATGCCCATGCGGCGCTTTTCCTTCTGGAAGTTGATCAGCTGGGTCGACAGCGGAGTGCTTTCCGGGACGAAGTAGGGCTGCGTGCAGGTGGCCAGCAGGCTTTCCTTGGTCAGGGTGTTGTGGGTCAGTAGGCGGGCGATCTGGCGCATGTGGATCACCCCCTCGACCTGGTTGAAGTCGTGGCGGAACACCGGCAGGCGGGTGTAGGTGGTGGCGTACAGCTGGGCAACGATCTGCTCCAGGTCGTCGTCCAGGTCGATTCCGGTCACCTCGTTGCGCGGCACCATGATGTCGTTGACCGTGACCTTCTCCAGGTCGAGGATGCCCAGCAGCATGTCCTGGCGGTTGCTCGGCAGGGACTGGCCCGACTCGCGCACCACGGTGCGCAGCTCCTCGGCGGACAGGCTGTCGGAATGGCGATGCTGCGGGTCGACGCCGAGCAGGCGCAGCAGCAGGTTGCTGATCGCGCCGGTGATCCACACCACCGGGTAGAGCAGGCGCATCAGCAGCAGCAGGACGTGGCTGGCAGGAAAGGCGATCTGCTCGGGGCGCAGGGCGGCCAGGGTCTTGGGCGTGATCTCGCCGAAGATCAGCACCACGATGGTCAGCAGCACGGTGGAGATGGCGATGCCGGCCTCGCCCCAGATGTCCACGGCGATCACCGTGGCGATCGACGCGGCGAGGATGTTGACGATGTTGTTGCCGACCAGGATGGTGCCGAGCAGGCGGTCCGGGCGGCCGAGCAGCTCGCTGGCGCGGCGCGCGCCCTTGTGGCCCTCGCGGGCCATGTGCCGCAGGCGGTAGCGGTTGAGGCTGAGCATGCCGGTCTCGGAGCTGGAGAAGAACGCTGAACAGACGATCAGGAAGACCAGCAGGCCGAACAGGAAGCTTGAATGGATGTCGCCCACGGCGTCGGGTGCCTTAGATGTGCAGGATGAATTCGCGGACCAGCTTGCTGCCGAAGTAGGCCAGCATCAGCAGGAGGAAGCCGGCCAGGGTCCAGCGGATCGCCTTGCCGCCGCGCCAGCCGAGCTGGTGACGGCCCCACAGCAGCACGCCGAACACCACCCAGGCCAGGCAGGCGAGCAGGGTCTTGTGCACCAGGTGCTGGGCGAACAGGTCGTCGAGGAACAGGGCGCCGGACAGCAGCGACAGCGAGAGCAGCGACCAGCCGCCCCACAGGAAGCCGAACAGCAGGCTTTCCATGGTCTGCAGTGGCGGGAAGGTGCGGATGATGCCGGAGGGATGCTTGTGCTTGAGCTGATGGTTCTGCAGCAGCAGCAGCAGCGCCTGGAGCACGGCGATGGTCAGCAGGCCGTAGGCGAGGATCGACAGCAGGATATGGGCGAGGATGCCGGGCTCCTCGCGGATCGGCAGGGTGGTACCGGCCGGAGCGAACAGCGCCAGCAGGGCGGTCAGCGCGCCGAGCGGAAACAGCAGCACCAGCAGGTTGTGTACCGGCACGCGCAGGCTGGTCAGCAGGGTCAGGGCGATCACCGCCGCGGCCAGCAGGCTGGCGGCATTGAAGAAGTCGAGCAGCAGGGCATCGCCGTCGAGCAGCAGTCCGTGCAGGGCGATCAGGTGCATCAGCAGGGCCAGCGCGCCGAGGCCGCCAAGCAGGCGCTTGTCCGCGGTGGCGCGGCGGGAAAGCAGCAGTGCCTGGTAGAGGGCGGTGCCGGCGTACAGGCCGGCCGCAGCCAGGCTGGGCAGCAAAGGCGTCATAAGTCCTTGTGGAAGAGGCCTGAAGTCTGCCGAGTTTGGCACAGAACCGATGGTCTTCGAAAGTCTGAGGCCGGTGTCGGTAAGCGTCGCACTCGGCTATAATCCGCGACCTTGCCGCAAGCTCCATCCTCAAAGGACCGTGCATGTTCGAGAATCTGACTGACCGCCTGTCGCAGACGCTGCGCAATGTCACCGGTCGCGCCAAGCTGACCGAAGACAACATCAAGGACACCCTGCGCGAGGTGCGCATGGCCCTGCTTGAGGCCGACGTTGCCCTGCCGGTGGTCAAGGACTTCGTCAACAAGGTCAAGGAGCGCGCGGTCGGCACCGAGGTGTCGAAGAGTCTGACCCCGGGCCAGGTGTTCGTGAAGATCGTCCGTGCCGAGCTGGAAGCGCTGATGGGCGCGGCCAACGAGGACCTGGCGCTGAATGCCGCGCCCCCGGCGGTGATCCTGATGGCCGGTCTGCAAGGCGCGGGCAAGACCACCACGGTCGGCAAGCTGGCGCGCTTCCTCAAGGAGCGCAAGAAGAAGTCGGTGCTGGTGGTGTCCGCCGACGTCTATCGCCCGGCGGCGATCAAGCAGCTGGAAACCCTCGCCGGCGAAGTCGGCGTGACCTTCTTCCCCTCCGATCTGAGCCAGAAGCCGGTGGATATCGCGCGTGCGGCGATCGCCGAGGCGAAGCTCAAGTTCATCGACGTGGTGATCGTCGATACCGCCGGTCGTCTGCACATCGACGCGGAGATGATGGCGGAGATCCAGCAGGTCCACGCGGCGATCAATCCGGTCGAGACTCTGTTCGTGGTCGATGCCATGACCGGTCAGGATGCCGCCAACACCGCCAAGGCCTTCAACGACGCCCTGCCGCTGACCGGCGTGGTGCTGACCAAGGTCGACGGCGATGCGCGTGGCGGTGCCGCGCTGTCGGTGCGCGCCATCACCGGCAAGCCGATCAAGTTCCTCGGCATGGGCGAGAAGAGCGAGGCGCTCGATCCGTTCCATCCCGATCGCGTGGCCTCGCGGATTCTCGGCATGGGCGATGTGCTCAGTCTGATCGAGCAGGCCGAGCAGACCATGGATCGCGAGAAGGCCGAGAAGCTCACCAAGAAGCTGAAGAAGGGCAAGGGCTTCGATCTCGAAGACTTCCGCGATCAATTGCAGCAGATGAAGAACATGGGCGGCCTGGGCAGCCTGATGGACAAGCTGCCGATGCTCGGCGGGATGAATCTCGGTCAGATGGGCAGCGCCCAGAGTGCGGCGGAGAAGCAGTTCCGGCAGATGGAGGCGATCATCAACTCGATGACCCCTGCCGAGCGTCGCGATCCCGAGCTGATCAGTGGCTCGCGCAAGCGCCGTATCGCGCTGGGCTCCGGCACCCAGGTGCAGGATGTCGGCCGGCTGATCAAGCAGCACAAGCAGATGCAGAAGATGATGAAGAAGGTCACCGCCAAGGGCGGCATGGCGCGGATGATGCGCGGCATGAGCGGCCTTCTGCCGGGCGGCATGCCCAAGCTTTGATGAATGGATGGCGGTGACGGTCTGCGCCGTCGTCGCTGTTCGCCCGGTGCCGACACTCTTGGCGCCGGGCAGTAATGAGGAGGCTCCGGGGATTGCGATACCGTGGCAGGCAGCAGGCGGGCGATCCGATCGCTGGGCCGGTTGCCGCGCAGGCGGAAAAAGATTGGCAAATAACCGGATAATCCTTAAGATATGCGGCCTTTCGGGCCGTGGGCCCTAGTGTGCATACAGCTTTTGCAAGCACCTACTACAGGAACGAAGTTCAATGGTAACCATCCGTCTTGCTCGTGGCGGCTCCAAGAAGCGCCCTTTCTACCACCTGACCGTGACCAACAGCCGCTCTGCTCGTGACGGCCGTTTTGTCGAGCGCATCGGTTTCTTCAACCCGGTCGCTACCGGTGGTGAAGTGCGTCTGTCCGTGAACGCCGAGCGTGCCCAGTACTGGCTGAGCCAGGGCGCCCAGCCGTCCGAGCGCGCTGCCCAGTTGCTCAAGGAAGCGGCGCAAGCCTGAGTCCTTGATCATGCAGAATTCGCCGACACCCGCCGAGGATCTGGTCGTCCTTGGCAAGATAGTCTCGGTGTACGGCATACGCGGTGAGGTCAAGATCTACTCTTATACCGATCCGCTGGACAACCTGCTGGACTACCGTCACTGGACACTCAAGCGTGATGGCGAAATCCGTCAAGCCGAGCTGGTCAGTGGACGTCTGCACAACAAGGTGCTGACCGCCAAGATCAAGGGGCTCGACGATCGCGAAGAGGCCCGCGGCTATGCCGGATTCCTCATCTGTGTGCCACGCAGCCAGCTGCCGGCGCTGCAGGATGACGAGTACTACTGGTACCAGCTGCAAGGTCTGAGGGTCATCAACCAGGGCGGGCAATGGCTCGGCATGGTCGATCACCTGTTGGAAACCGGCGCCAACGACGTGCTGGTGGTGAAGCCCTGTGCGGGCAGTCTGGATGATCGCGAGCGCCTGTTGCCCTATACGAAGCAGTGCGTGCAGCGTGTCGATCTGGCTGCCGGCGAAATGCAGGTGGACTGGGATGCGGATTTCTAACCCATGCGGGTAGATGTTCTCAGCCTGTTCCCCGAGATGTTCGCCGCCATCGGCGAGTACGGCATCACCAGTCGCGCAGTCAGGCAGGGGCTCCTGCAGCTGCACTGCTGGAATCCGCGGGATTACACCGAAGATCGCCATCATACGGTGGATGATCGGCCTTTCGGTGGCGGCCCGGGGATGGTGATGAAGATCAAGCCGCTGGAGCTGGCCCTGGCATCGGCCAAGTCGGCTGCAGGCGGAGTGGCGAAGGTAATTTACCTGTCGCCGCAGGGGCGTCGTCTTGACCAGGCGGCGATCCGTGAGCTGGCGAGCGAGGAGTGTCTGATCCTCATCGCTGGGCGTTATGAAGGCATCGACGAGCGTTTCATCGAGGCGCACGTGGATGAGGAATGGTCGATCGGCGATTACGTCCTGTCCGGCGGTGAGCTGCCGGCCATGGTGCTGATCGATGCAGTCACGCGGTTGCTGCCCGGAGCGTTGGGGCATGCAGATTCCGCCGAGGAGGACTCGTTCACCGACGGCCTGCTCGATTGCCCGCACTACACTCGACCCGAGGTGTACGAGGGTAGAAGTGTTCCGGCGGTGCTGCTCAGCGGCAACCACGAACACATCCGGCGCTGGCGTTTGCAGCAGTCCCTAGGGCGTACCTGGGAACGCCGAGCCGATCTTCTGGATAGTCGCTCGCTTTCTGGAGAAGAGAAGAAGCTGCTGGACGACTATATCCGTCAGCAGAACGATAGTTAACGTATCGATGACAAACTGCGGTTTGTCTTTGGAGCGCAACATGAGCAACAAGAACCTGATCATTCAGCAGATCGAAGCTGAGCAGATGAACAAAGAGATCCCGGCCTTCGCCCCTGGCGATACCGTGATCGTGCAAGTCAAGGTGAAGGAAGGCGACCGTCAGCGTCTGCAGGCCTTCGAAGGTGTGGTGATCGGCAAGCGTAGCCGCGGCCTGAACAGCGCCTTTACCGTGCGCAAGATCTCCAACGGCGTCGGTGTGGAGCGTACTTTCCAGACCTACAGCCCGCTGGTCGACAGCATCAGCGTCAAGCGTCGCGGCGATGTGCGCAAGGCCAAGCTGTACTACCTTCGCGCGCTGTCCGGCAAGGCTGCCCGTATCAAGGAGAAGCTGGTCTAAGGACTGCTTCGGCGCGTGCGTGGTGGGATGGGTGGCTGAGTCCTCATTTTGCTGCGTGTGTCAGAAAAATCCGATGCCTTGCGGCGTCGGATTTTTTTATGCGCGCTTTTTGTATGTTGGGCGAGGTTGCTGGTGTGCGGGTCTGGCGAGGTGCGCCAGCGTGAGCGGCAGTGGTGGTGGGGGGGCTGGTCGGTGCTTCGCGTACTGCCCGGCGTGTGGTCGGGTTGCTGGATTTGGCTTTCTGGGGGCGAAAAAAAACCGGATCATAAGATCCGGTTTTTTCTGAATTGGTGCCCAGGAGAAGACTCGAACTTCCACGGTGTTGCCACCACTGATACCTGAAACCAGCGCGTCTACCAATTCCGCCACCTGGGCATGACGATCGCATGCGATCATCTGTTACTGCAACAGCATCTTGCGTTTTTACTGCAGCTCAATCGCCTGCAAGGGGTGCGATCAAGCTTTGAATTGGTGCCCAGGAGAAGACTCGAACTTCCACGGTGTTACCACCACTGATACCTGAAACCAGCGCGTCTACCAATTCCGCCACCTGGGCAAATAGTGCGATGATCGCTCATCTGCTCTATCGTCACAGCGTTCACTGCTGCTGTGGGCGCAAACTATACGGGGGGCTCGAAGGCTTGTAAACCCCTGATGTGAAAAAATTTTATTGTTCTGGCAAGGCTGCGCGAAGCGCCGCTTTCGCGCTTCAATATAGGCATGACCATGAGCAAGACAACCAAGGGTGAAAACCGACATATGGCCGATTGGCAAACCCTCGACCCCGAGGCCGCCCGCGAGGCGGAGAAGTACGACAACCCGATTCCTAGCCGCGAACTGATCCTCGCGCATTTGGCCGAGCGCGGTGCGCCGGCGTCCCGCGCCCAGCTGTTCGAAGAGCTGGGCCTGGCTGGCGAGGAGGCCGAAGAGGCGCTGCGCCGCCGGCTGCGCGCGATGGAGCGCGATGGCCAGCTGATTTACACCCGCCGGGGCGCCTATGCCCCGGTCGACAAGCTCGATCTGATCCGTGGCCGTGTCAGTGGGCACCGCGACGGTTTCGGCTTCCTGATTCCCGACGACGGCAGCGACGACCTGTTCCTCAGTCCGGCGCAGATGCGCCTGGTGTTCGATGGCGACCGCGCGCTGGCGCGGGTTTCCGGCCTGGATCGGCGCGGACGTCGCGAGGGCGCCCTGGTCGAGGTGCTGACCCGCGCCCATGAAACCCTGGTCGGGCGCTTTTTCGAGGAGAGCGGCATTGCCATGGTGGTGGCCGACAATCCGAAGATCCAGCAGCAGGTGCTGGTGCAGCCGGGCAAGCAGGGCAGGGCGCGTCACGGTCAGTTCGTCCAGGTGCGCATCGATCTGTGGCCTACCGCCTTCCGTCAGGCGCAGGGCGAGGTGGTCGAGGTGCTGGGCGACTACATGGCGCCGGGCATGGAGATCGAGGTTGCCATGCGCAGCTACGATCTGCCGCACGAGTGGCCCGAGGCGGTGCTGCGCGAAGCGAAGAAGCTCAAGCCCGAAGTGTCGGAGAAGGACAAGGAGAAGCGTCTGGATCTGCGCGAGCTGCCCTTCGTCACCATCGATGGCGAGGATGCCCGCGACTTCGACGATGCGGTGTATGCCGAAGCGATCAAGGGCGGCGGCTGGCGCCTGTTCGTGGCCATCGCCGACGTTTCCCACTATGTGAAGGTCGGTTCGGCGCTGGACGAGGAGGCTGTCAAGCGCGGCAACTCGGTGTATTTCCCCGAGCGGGTGATCCCGATGCTGCCCGAAGAGCTGTCCAACGGGCTGTGCTCGCTGAACCCGCTGGTAGATCGCCTGGCCATGGTCTGCGAGATGACGGTTTCCAAGGCTGGCAAGTTGGTCGACTACCAGTTCTACGAAGCAGTGATCCACTCCCATGCGCGCCTGACCTACACCAAGGTCAGCCAGCTGCTGGAGAAGCCCAACTCCACCGAGGCCAAGTACCAGCGCCAGCAGATGCCCCATCTGGTGCCGCACCTGCGTCAGCTGTATGCGCTGTACAAGGCGTTGCTGGCGGCCCGCCAGGAGCGTGGCGCCATCGATTTCGAAACCCAGGAGACGCGCATCGTCTTCGGCGCCGATCGCAAGATTACCGAGATCCGCCCGACCCAGCGCAACGATGCGCACCGGCTGATCGAGGAGTGCATGCTGTGCGCCAACGTCGCCACCGCGCGCTTCCTCGCCGAGCACGAGCTGCCGGCGCTGTACCGCGTCCACGATGGGCCGCCAGCGGAGAAGCTGGAGAAGCTGCGTGGCTTCCTTGGCGAGCTGGGCCTGACGCTGTATCGCGGCAAGGGCGAGCCGACGCCCAAGGACTACCTCAACCTGCTGGAGTCGGTGCGCGGTCGTCCCGACTATCACCTGATCCAGACGGTGATGCTGCGCTCGCTGAGTCAGGCCCTGTACAGTCCGGACAATGCTGGCCACTTCGGTCTCAACTACGAGAGCTATACCCACTTCACCTCGCCGATTCGTCGCTATCCGGACCTGCTGGTGCATCGGGCGATCCGCAGCGTGGTGCGCTCCAAGCGCGCCACCGAACGGGTGCGCCGCGTCGGTGCGGCAAGCTTGCCCAAGGCGCGGATCTACCCCTATGACGAGGCGCGTCTGGAGCAGCTGGGCGAGCACTGCTCGCTGACCGAGCGGCGTGCCGACGAGGCGACCCGCGATGTGGTCAACTGGCTCAAGTGCGAATACATGCGCGAGCGGGTCGGCGAGTGCTTCCCCGGCGTGGTGACGGCAGTAACCGGCTTCGGCCTGTTCGTCGAGCTGACCGACATCTATGTGGAGGGTCTGGTGCACATCACCGCGCTGCCGGGCGATTACTACCACTTCGACCCGATGCACCATCGCCTGAGCGGCGAACGTTCCGGTCGCACCTACCGACTGGGCGACAGCATCGAGGTGCTAGTGGCGCGGGTCGACCTGGACGAGCGCAAGATCGACTTCGAGCTGGCGGAGGGTTCGCCGTCGACGGTTTCGGCGCGCGAGCCGCGCGGTGCGCGCCAGGATTCCGTCAAGGCGCCGCGCAAGCGTTCGACAGGCGTGTCGGGCGGCGGTCGCGGCGGGCGAGCCGGTCGCGTGCAGGCGCTGCCCGAGGTGGCGCCGGAGCTGCTGGAGCAGGCCGATATCCTGCTCGGCAACAGCGATGTGCCGAAAAGTCGTGCGCTCAAGCGCAAGCTGCTCGATGAGTCGGCAGCTCAGGGCAAGGGTTCCGGCAAGGCGAAGGTCGATGCCAAAGGGGGCGGCAAGTCCAAACCGGCCGGCAAGGGCGGTAAGCCCCGCTCCCGCAATAAGGCCGCCGCTCCGCAGGGTGGCGAGTCGGCCGTTCGTACACGCAAGGTCAAGCAATGAGTCAGTGGGAAAAGATTTACGGCGTTCACGCCGTCGAGGCGCTGCTGCGCCATCACCCCAAGCGGGTCAAGCAGTTGTGGCTGGCCGAGGGGCGTCAGGATCCCCGCGTGCAGGCGCTGGTGCAACTGGCCGGCGAGGCGCGGGTGCCGGTCGGTCAGCGCGAGCGGCGCGAACTGGACGAGTGGGCCGAGGGCGTCCATCAGGGGGTGGTCGCTGAGGTCAGCCCCAGTCAGGTATGGGGCGAGAACTTCCTTGACGAGCTGCTGGCGCGCAACGAATCGGTACCGCTGCTGCTGGTGCTCGACGGGGTGACCGATCCGCACAATCTCGGCGCCTGCCTGCGCACCGCCGATGCTGCCGGAGTGCAGGCGGTGATCGTGCCCAAGGACAAGTCGGCGACCCTCAACGCCACGGTGCGCAAGGTCGCCTGCGGCGCTGCCGAAGTGGTGCCGCTGGTGGCGGTGACCAACCTGGCGCGCACGCTGGAGAAGCTGCAGCGGCAGGGGTTGTGGATCGTCGGTACCGCCGGCGAGGCGACCCAGGAGATCTTTGATCTCGACCTGCGCGGGCCGAGCGTGCTGGTGATGGGCGCCGAGGGCAAGGGCATGCGCCGGCTGACCCGCGAGCATTGCGACTATCTGGCCAAGCTGCCGATGGGCGGCAGCGTCAGCAGCCTGAACGTCTCGGTGGCCGCGGGGGTCTGTCTGTTCGAGGCGGTGCGTCAGCGCCGGCCATCCACCGGCGCCTGAATTGCGCCCCGCATTGCTTGCGGGGCGGCACGGCCGTCCGTACAATGCCACCCCTTGTCGTTCTGGCAGGCGTGTCCGCGCCCGCAGCCGGCAAGCACATACGAAACATTCACTCCTTGCCTGACCGCCCTGGCGGCAGGCTGCATAACCGTAAGGAGCATTTATGCGTCATTACGAAATCGTCTTCCTGGTTCACCCGGATCAGAGTGAGCAGGTTGGCGGTATGGTCGAGCGTTACACCAAGACCATCGAAGAAGACGGCGGCAAGGTCCACCGTCTGGAAGACTGGGGTCGTCGTCAGCTGGCCTACGCCATCGACAACGTCCACAAGGCTCACTACGTGCTGATGAACGTCGAGTGCAGCGGCGCTGCCCTGGCCGAGCTGGAAGACAACTTCCGCTACAACGACGCCGTGATCCGCAACCTGGTCATCCGTCGCGACGAAGCCGTGACCGAGCAGTCCGAGATGCTCAAGGCCGAAGAAAGCCGCAACGAGCGCCGCGAGCGTCGTGACCGCAGCGACAGCGTCGAAGGCGCCGCTGAAGGCAGCGACGGCGACAGCGCCGACGAGTAATCTTCGTAACCAGTTTTGAGGAGCCACTTTCATGGCACGTTTCTTCCGTCGTCGCAAGTTCTGCCGTTTCACCGCTGAAGGTGTTCTGGAGATCGATTACAAGGATCTCAACACCCTGAAGGCCTATGTCTCCGAAACCGGCAAGATCGTTCCGAGCCGTATCACCGGCACCAAAGCCAAGTATCAGCGTCAGCTGGCGACCGCTATCAAGCGCGCCCGCTACCTGGCCCTGCTGCCCTACACCGACAGCCACGGCCGTTAAGGTCCGGCAGTCGACAGGCTAACGGACTAGACGCATGCGGGCACTGGCCGATTTCGTCATGCGCGGGCGCAAGCAGGCCACCCTCGTGGTGGTGCTGGGTACCGCCCTGCCGCTGGCTTTCTGGATCGGTGCTGCCGCCGCAGCGCTCGTGCTGCTGCGGCGCGGCCTCAGCGATGCCTTGGGTATTGCGGTCTGGGCCCTGCTGCCGGCTCTGCTCTGGTGGTACTACGGCGAGCCCAGGCCGCTGCTGGTGCTGCTGGGAACCCTGAGTCTGGCTGCCGTGCTGCGCAACACTGCCTCCTGGAGGCCTGTGCTGCTGCTCAGTCTGCCGCTGGGCGTACTGTTCGGTGTGATCATCGGCGGTGTGTTCGGCGAGTCGGTGCAGCGCACCAGCCAGGAGTTGCAGGAGCTGATGCCGCAGATGCTGGGTGAGGTCTACCAGCAGATGCCGGACAGCGAGCGTGCGCGCATCGGCGAGCTGGTAGCGCCGGTACTGACCGGACTGATGGCTGCGCTGCTGCAGCTGCTGTGCCTGCTCGGTCTGTTGCTGGGGCGCTACTGGCAGTCGCTGCTGTACAACCCGGGTGGCTTTGCCCGTGAGTTCCAGGCTCTGCGCCTGCCGGCTCCGCTGGCCATCGCCCTGCTGCTGGGAGTCTTCCTGCTGCCGGGCCTGGGGAGTCAGCTGGCGATGCTGACGCCGCTGTGCAGCATCCCGCTGGGATTTGCCGGCATGGCCCTGCTGCACGGGCTGGTGGCACAGAAACGCATGGCGGGGTTCTGGCTGGTCGGGTTCTACATCGCGCTGGTGTTCTTCATGCAGGTGATGTTCCCGCTGCTGGTCGTGTTGGCCGTTGTCGACAGTCTGTTTGATTTTCGTGGGCGTTCCGCGCGCAATGGCGCCAGCGGCCCCACGGACGGTGAAGGTTAAAAGTCAAGAGGTTCTAGAGCATGGAAATCATCCTGCTGGAAAAAATCACCAACCTGGGCAACCTGGGTGACAAGGTGAGTGTCAAGAGCGGCTATGCCCGCAACTTCCTGCTGCCGCAGGGCAAGGCCACCCGCGCCACCGCCGAGAACGTCGCTGCGTTCGAAGCGCGCCGCGCCGAGCTGGAGAAGCTGGCTGCCGAGAAGAAGGCTTACGCCGAATCCCGCGCTGCCGAGCTGGCCGAGCTGGAAGTCACCATCACCGCCACTGCTGGCGATGAAGGCAAGCTGTTCGGTTCCATCGGTACCCACGACATCGCCGACGCCCTGACCGCCTCCGGCGTGGAAGTGGCCAAGAGCGAAGTCCGCCTGCCCAACGGTACCATCCGTCAGGTCGGCGAATACGACGTGGCCGTGCACCTGCACACCGACGTCGAAGCCACCGTTCGCGTGGTGGTGGTGGCTGCCTAAGCGGGCATCCATCCGGGCTCATGTCTGTGGCATGGGTTAACATCGGGCACGCTCTGCCATCGGCAGGCGTGCCCTTTGTCTTTCTGCAGTACGCAACACACGGTAGCCAAGCATGAACGAGATCGGCGTCCCCGAGCAGTACGATCTGGAGACCGCGGCCCTCAAGGTGCCGCCGCACTCCATCGAAGCCGAGCAGGCCGTGATCGGCGGCCTGATGCTCGACAACAACGCCTGGGAGCGGGTGCTGGACCTGGTGTCCGACGCCGACTTCTATCGCCATGACCACCGGCTGATCTTCCGCGCGATCTACAAGCTGGCCGAGCGCAACCAGCCGTTCGACGTGGTCACCCTCTCCGAGCAACTGGACAAGGAAGGTCAGCTGGCCCAGGTCGGCGGCCTGGCCTATCTGGGCGAACTGGCCAAGAACACCCCGTCGGTGGCCAACATCAAGGCCTACGCGCAGATCATTCGCGAGCGCGCCACCCTGCGCAAACTGATCGGCATCAGCAACGAGATCGGCGACAGCGCCTACAACCCGCAGGGCCGCGGCGCCGAGGAGATCCTCGACGAAGCCGAGCGCAAGATCTTCCAGATCGCCGAGTCGCGGCCCAAGAGCGGCGGCCCGGTGGGCCTCAACGAACTGCTGACCAAGGCCATCGACCGCATCGACACCCTGTTCAACAGTCACGAGGCGATCACCGGCATTTCCACCGGCTTCACCGACCTGGACGAGAAGACCAGCGGCCTGCAGCCGGGCGACCTGATCATCGTCGCCGGCCGTCCGTCGATGGGCAAGACCACCTTCGCCATGAACCTGGTGGAGAACGCCGTGCTGCGCAGCGACAAGGCGGTGATGGTGTACTCGCTGGAGATGCCCGGCGAATCGCTGGTGATGCGTATGCTGTCCTCACTGGGGCGCATCGACCAGACCAAGGTGCGCTCCGGGCGTCTCGACGACGACGACTGGCCGCGGCTTACCTCGGCGGTCAACCTGCTCAACGAGCGCAAGCTGTTCATCGACGACACCGCCGGCATCACCCCCTCGGAAATGCGTGCGCGCACCCGCCGCCTGGTGCGCGAGCACGGCGAACTGGCGCTGATCATGGTCGACTACCTGCAGCTGATGCAGGTCGGCGGCAGCGGCGGCGAGAACCGCACCAACGAGATCTCCGAGATCTCACGCTCGCTGAAGGGCCTGGCCAAGGAATTCAACTGCCCGGTGATCGCCCTGTCGCAGCTCAACCGCTCGCTGGAGCAGCGGCCCAACAAGCGGCCGATCAACTCCGACCTGCGCGAGTCGGGCGCCATCGAGCAGGACGCCGACGTGATCATGTTCGTCTACCGCGACGAGGTGTATCACCCGGAGACCGAGCACAAGGGCGTCGCCGAGATCATCATCGGCAAGCAGCGGAACGGCCCGATCGGTACCGTGCGCCTGGCCTTCCTCGGCAAGTACACGCGCTTCGAGAACCTCGCTCCGGGCATGTACGGCTTCGAAGACGAGTAAGCCCTGCCGGCGAGGCTCTGGCGCACGGCATTCGCCGGATATCGGGAGTAAGATGGCGGCCCCGTTTGCCGTTCTGCGAGTCTTCCGATGCGTCCTCTCCTCGCCACCGTCGATCTCTCCGCGATCCGTCACAACCATGCGCTGGTTCGCGCCCGGGCCGCCGGCCAGCCGAGCTTCGCGGTGGTCAAGGCCAATGCCTACGGGCACGGGGTGCGCGAGGTGGTCTGTGCTCTGGAGGAGGCCGACGGTTTCGCCGTCGCCTGTCTGGAGGAGGCCGGCGAGGTGCGCGGTCTCAACGCGCGTGCGCGGATCCTGGTGCTGCAGGGCTGCCTGTCCGCCGACGAGTATCCGCTGGCGGCGCAACTGGACCTGGATGTGGTGGTGCAGAGCGCCGAGCAGGCCGAGGCCCTGCTGGCCACGCGGCTGCGCCAGCCCCTGCGGGTCTGGCTGAAGCTGGACAGCGGCATGCACCGCCTGGGCTTCGCCGCCGCCGAGCTGCGCCGCTGGCATGCGCGGCTGAGCGGCGCGGCGCAGGTCGGCGAGCTCAACCTGATCAGCCATTTCGCCTGCGCCGACCTGCCCGGCCATCCGCTCACCGCGCAGCAGATCGGGGCGTTCCGCAGCCTCGACGACGTGCCCTTCGCCCAGCGCTCGCTGGCCAATTCGGCGGCGATCCTCGCGCTGCCCGAGGCGCGACTGGGCTGGTTGCGGCCGGGGATCATGCTCTACGGCGCCAGCCCGTTCGCCGACGGCGCTGCGGCCGCGCTGGGCGTGCGGCCGGCGATGAGCCTGTCCGGCGCGCTGATCGCGGTGCGCGAGGTGGCGGCCGGGGACAGCGTCGGTTACGGCGCCGGCTGGGTGGCGCCGCGGCCGACGCGTATCGGCACCCTCAGTTGCGGCTATGCCGACGGCTATCCGCGCAGCGCTCCGCCGGGGACGCCGCTGCTGATCGACGGCCAGCGCGTGCCGCTGGTCGGTCGGGTGTCCATGGACATGCTCACCGTCGACCTGTCGGCGGTGCCGCAGGCCCGGGTCGGCACGCCCGTGGAACTGTGGGGCGCCGGCCTGCCGGTCGACGAGGTGGCCGCCGCCTGCGGCACCATCGGTTACGAGCTGCTCAGCCAACTGGCCGCCCGGGTGCCGCGCCGCCACCGCTACTGAGAGGCCGCCCTCCGCGGTGCGCCGGCAGACAGGGGATGCAACTTGCCGACGCCTGGCGGATAATGCGCGCTATGTATATCCATACAGCCAAAAGACCCCGCCGATGACGCCGCCGCCGACCCTGATCTACATCCACGGTTTCAACAGCTCGCCCGCTTCGCACAAGGCGCGCGAGCTGCTCGCCGCTGCGACGCGGCTGGGGCTGGCCGGGCAGCTGCGGGTGCCGGCGCTGCACCACGATCCGCGCCGCGCCATCGACCAACTGCAGGCGCTGCTCGCCGAGGCGGCGTGCCCGGTGCTGGTCGGCAGTTCCCTCGGCGGCTACTATGCGACCTTTCTCGCCGAGCGCCACGGCCTCAAGGCCCTGCTGATCAACCCGGCGGTGCGCGTACAGCGCTACTTCGAGCGCTATCTCGGCGCGCAGCGCAACTTCTACAGCGGCGAGTGCTGGGAGCTGACCGCCGAGCACGTCGCCGCGCTGGCGGCGCTGGAAGTGCCGCCGCCTCGTGACCTCGCGCGCTTCGTGGTGTGGCTGCAGACCGGCGACGAGACCCTCGACTACCGCGATGCCGCCGACTACTACCGGCACTGCACGGTGCAGATTGAGGACGGCGGCGACCACGGCTACCAGGGCTTCGCCGCGCGCATTCCGGAGCTGCTGGCCTTTGCCGGCCTGACCCACGCCTGAATTCCGGCCCGCGGCGCGCCGCGGGCGACCCTTTCGCCAGACAGACATCCAGCCATGGCCAATACCTCCTATACCGCCGAAGCCATCGAGGTCCTCTCCGGCCTCGACCCGGTGCGCAAGCGCCCGGGCATGTACACCGACACCAGCCGCCCCAACCACCTGGCCCAGGAAGTCATCGACAACAGCGTCGACGAGGCGCTGGCCGGGCACGCCCGCAGCCTGCAGGTGATCCTGCATGGCGACAACTCGCTGCAGGTGATCGACGACGGTCGCGGCATGCCGGTGGACATCCACCCGGAGGAGGGCGTCAGCGGCGTCGAGCTGATCCTCACCAAGCTGCACGCCGGCGGCAAGTTCTCCAACAAGAACTACCAGTTCTCCGGCGGCCTGCACGGCGTCGGCATCTCGGTGGTCAACGCCCTGTCGACCCGCGTCGAGGTGCGCGTGCGCCGCGACGGTAACGAGTACGCCATGGCCTTCGAGCACGGCTTCAAGGTCAGCGAGCTGGAAGTGGTCGGCACGGTCGGCAAGCGCAACACCGGCACCAGCGTGCAGTTCTGGCCCGATGCCCGCTACTTCGACGCCGCGAAGTTCTCCATCGCCCGTCTCAAGCACGTGCTCAAGGCCAAGGCGGTGCTCTGCCCGGGCCTGGCGGTGTCCTTCGAGGACAAGGCCGGCGGCGAGAAGGTCGAGTGGCACTACGAGGACGGCCTGCGTTCCTACCTCAGCGATGCGGTCAGCGACTTCGCCCGCCTGCCGGAGACGCCGTTCGTCGGCAGCCTGGCCGGCAACAAGGAGGCGGTCGACTGGGCGCTGCTGTGGCTGCCCGAGGGCGGCGAGAGCGTGCAGGAAAGCTACGTCAACCTGATCCCCACCGCTCAGGGCGGCACCCACGTCAACGGCCTGCGCCAGGGCCTGCTGGACGCCATGCGCGAGTTCTGCGAGTTCAGAAGCCTGTTGCCGCGCGGCGTCAAGCTGGCGCCGGAGGACGTCTGGGAGCGCATCGCCTTCGTGCTGTCGATGAAGATGCAGGAGCCGCAGTTTTCTGGACAGACCAAGGAGCGGCTGTCCTCGCGCGAGGCGGCGGCCTTCGTCTCCGGGGTGGTCAAGGACGCCTTCAGCCTGTGGCTCAACGAGCATCCCGAACTGGGCCTGGCACTGGCCGAGCTGGCGATCAGCAACGCCGGGCGGCGCCTCAAGGCCAGCAAGAAGGTCGAGCGCAAGCGCGTCACCCAGGGGCCGGCGCTGCCCGGCAAGCTGGCCGACTGCGCCGGCGCCGACAGCAGCCGCTCCGAGCTGTTCCTGGTCGAGGGCGACTCGGCCGGCGGCAGCGCCAAGCAGGCGCGCGACAAGGAGTTCCAGGCGATCATGCCGCTGCGCGGCAAGATCCTGAACACCTGGGAGGTGGACGGCGGCGAGGTGCTGGCCAGCCAGGAGGTCCACGACATCGCCGTGGCCATCGGCATCGACCCGGGCGCGACCGACCTGTCGCAGCTGCGCTACGGCAAGATCTGCATCCTCGCCGACGCCGACTCCGATGGCCTGCACATTGCCACCCTGCTGTGCGCGCTGTTCGTCCGCCACTTCCGCGCCCTGGTCGAGGCCGGCCACGTCTATGTGGCGATGCCGCCGCTGTACCGCATCGACCTGGGCAAGGAGGTCTGGTACGCGCTGGACGAGGCCGAGCGCGACGGCATTCTTGACCGCCTGGTCGCCGAGAAGCGCCGCGGCAAGCCGCAGGTCACCCGCTTCAAGGGCCTCGGCGAGATGAACCCGCCGCAGCTGCGCGAAACCACCATGGACCCCAACACCCGCCGGCTGGTGCAGCTGACCCTCGACGACCTGCAGGGCACCCACGAGATGATGGACATGCTGCTGGCCAAGAAGCGCGCCGGCGACCGCAAGAGCTGGCTGGAGAGCAAGGGCAACCTCGCCGAGGTGCTGGCGTGAGGCGACTGTGCGGCCTGCTGCTGGCGCTGCTCGGCGCCGTCCTGCCGCCGGCCGTCGCCGCGCCGCCGGCCGAGCTGCGCCTGCAGGCCGCGCTACCGGTCGAAGGCATGGCGGGTGGCAACCTGTCGGGGCTGGCGCGCTGCGCGGACGGGCGCTTCTGGGCGGTTTCCGACCGCGAGGACACGCGCCTCTACCGTCTGGAGCCGGGCCCTCGGGCCTGGCAGGCCGCCGGCGAAGTGCTGCGCGCGCCGCCGGCGCCGCCCAGCGGGCTGCCCTGGGCGCTGCGTAGCGGCAGCCGCCTGCTCACGCCGCTGCGCGGCGGTGCGCTGGACTTCGAGGGCCTGGCCTGCGATGCCGCCGGCGCCCGTTACCTGCTCAGCGAGAGCCAGCTGGCGGTGCTGCGCGTGCCGCCGGTCGGCGCGCCGCAGTGGCTGGCGTTACCACCCGGCTGGGTCGCCGCGGCGCGCGAGCGCGGCCTGTTGCGGCGCTTCAATGCGCTGCTCGAAGGGCTGGCGCTGACGCCCGACGGCAGCCGCCTGTGGCTGGCCGCCGAGCGCGAGGGCCGCGGACTGATCGCGCTGCGCCGCACGGGCGAGGGCTGGCAGTGCGCCGCCGGCTGCGTGCTGCTGGCCGAGCAGGCCAAGGGCCGCCATCCGCTGGCCAGCGCGGAGCAGCGCCATGCGCTGGATTTCGCCGCGCTGAGCTGGCACGCCGGCAAGCTGTACAGCCTGGAGCGCCTCGAACACAGGCTCTGCCGGCGCGATGCGGACAGCGGCGCGGTGGAGCGCTGCTGGTCGTTCGCCGCCGCCGCGCTGGCCCCGGAGCGGCGTTATGCCAGCCGCTACGGCCTGGCCGAGGCGCTGTGGCTGGACGAGCAGGGCGCCTGGATCGGGCTGGACAACGGCGGCAAGGCCAACGCCGCCGGCGAACGCCGCCCGCTGATCCTGCAGTTCGCCGCGCCCGCAGGCGGCTGGAACGGCTGATCCCCTTATCCGGCGCGCCGGCCTGCGGCGGGCGCGCCCCGAAACGAAGCATTGCTGAGGACGCAGATGAGCGAATCCCTCGATCTGAGCATGGACGGCGTCGAACGCCGCTCCCTGGCCGAGTTCACCGAACAGGCCTATCTCAACTATTCCATGTACGTGATCATGGACCGCGCGCTGCCGCACATCGGCGACGGCCTCAAGCCGGTGCAGCGGCGCATCGTCTATGCGATGAGCGAGCTGGGCCTGGGCGCCGACGCCAAGCACAAGAAGTCGGCGCGCACCGTCGGCGACGTGCTGGGCAAGTACCACCCGCACGGCGACAGCGCCTGCTACGAGGCGATGGTGCTGATGGCCCAGCCGTTCAGCTACCGCTATCCGCTGGTCGACGGCCAGGGCAACTGGGGCGCCCCGGACGATCCCAAGTCGTTCGCCGCGATGCGCTACACCGAGGCGCGCCTGTCGCGCTACTCCGAGGTGCTGCTCGCCGAACTGGGCCAGGGCACCGCCGACTGGGTGCCCAACTTCGACGGCACCCTCGACGAGCCGGCGATGCTGCCGGCGCGGCTGCCCAACCTGCTGCTCAACGGCACCACCGGCATCGCCGTGGGCATGGCCACCGACGTGCCGCCGCACAACCTGCGCGAGGTGGCCAACGCCTGCGTGGTGCTGCTCGACGACCCGGAGGCGTCGGTCGAGCGGCTCTGCGAGCTGCTGCCGGGGCCGGACTACCCGACCGAGGCGGAGATCATCACCCCGCGCGCCGACCTGCTGAAGATCTACCAGACCGGCCGCGGTTCGGTGCGCATGCGCGCGGTGTACCGCGTCGAGGACGGCGACATCGTGGTCACCGCGCTGCCGCACCAGGTCTCCGGAGCCAAGGTGCTGGAGCAGATCGCCGCGCAGATGCAGGCCAAGAAGCTGCCGATGGTCGCCGACCTGCGCGACGAGTCGGACCACGAGAACCCCTGCCGCATCGTCATCGTGCCGCGCTCCAGCCGCATCGACGCCGAAGAGCTGATGACCCACCTGTTCGCCACCACCGACCTGGAGTCCAGCTACCGGGTCAACACCAACGTCATCGGCCTGGACGGCAAGCCGCAGGTGAAGAACCTGCGCCAACTGCTCGGCGAGTGGCTAGCGTTCCGCCTGCAGACGGTGCGCCGCCGCCTGCAGTTCCGCCTCGACAAGGTGGAGAAGCGCCTGCACTTGCTCGAAGGGCTGCTGGTCGCCTTCCTCAACCTCGACGAGGTGATCCGCATCATCCGCGAGGAGGACCAGCCCCGGTCGCTGCTGATGGAGCGCTTCGCCCTCAGCGAGGTGCAGGCCGACTACATCCTCGACACCCGCCTGCGCCAGCTGGCGCGCCTGGAGGAAATGAAGATCCGCGGCGAGCAGGACGATCTGGCCAAGGAGCGCAGCAAGCTGCAGGGGCTGCTCGGCAGCGAAGCCAGGCTGAAGAAGCTGGTGCGCAAGGAACTGCTCGACGACGCCGAGACCTACGGCGATGCGCGCCGCTCGCCGCTGGTCGAACGCAGCGAGGCCCGCGCCCTGTCGGAAACCGAGCTGCTGCCCAGCGAGCCGGTCACCGTGGTGCTCTCCGAGAAGGGCTGGGTGCGCTGTGCCAAGGGCCACGACATCGACGCCGCCGGGCTGTCCTACAAGGCCGGCGACGCCTACAAGGCCGCCGCCGCCGGACGCTCCAACCAGCAGGCGGTGTTCCTCGACTCCACCGGGCGCAGCTACTCGCTGCCGGCCCACTCGCTGCCCTCGGCGCGCGGCCAGGGCGAGCCGCTGACCGGCCGGCTGAGCCCGCCGGCCGGCGCCAGCTTCGAGTGCGTGCTGCTGCCCGAGGATCAGGCCCTCTACGTGCTGGCCTCGGACGCCGGCTACGGCTTCGTGGTCAAGGGCGAGGACCTGCAGGCCAAGAACAAGGCCGGCAAGGCGCTGCTGAGCCTGCCGGAGAAGGCTGCGGTGATGGCGCCGCGGCCGCTGCGCGATCCGGCCAGCGACCGCCTCGCCGCGGTGACCAGCGAGGGGCGCCTGCTGCTGTTCCCGGTCGGCGATCTGCCGCAGCTGGCCAAGGGCAAGGGCAACAAGATCATCGGCATCGCCGGCGAGGAGCGTCTGGTCGACCTGGCGGTGCTACCGCAGGGCGCCACCCTGGTGCTGCAGGCCGGCAAGCGCACCCTGTCGCTGCGCGCCGAGGACCTGGCCCACTACAGCGGCAAGCGCAGCCAGCGCGGCAGCCTGCTGCCGCGCGGCTTCCAGCGCGTCGACGCGCTGCTGGTGGAATGACCGGCGAGCGGCGGGTAGCGGCGGGCGCGCCGTCCGCCGGCCCGCCGCTAGGGGACAATCCCGACCTTGCGGGTCGGGCTTGTTCACTTTTTGTGCTATCCTCCGCGCCCGCGTAAATCCCTCCGAGAGTTCCTGGTCATCGCCATGCACGCCGCCAAGCCGCTGTTCGACTATCCCAAGTACTGGGCCGAATGTTTCGGGCCTGCGCCCTTCCTGCCGATGAGCCGGGAAGAGATGGACCTGCTCGGCTGGGATTCCTGCGACGTGATCATCGTCACCGGCGATGCCTACGTCGATCACCCCTCGTTCGGCATGGCGATCATCGGCCGCCTGCTCGAAGCCCAGGGCTTCCGCGTCGGCATCATCAGCCAGCCGGACTGGCAGTCGAAAGACGACTTCATGAAGCTCGGCGAGCCGAACCTGTTCTTCGGCGTGGCGGCGGGCAACATGGATTCGATGATCAACCGCTACACCGCCGACCGCAAGGCGCGCTCGGACGACGCCTACACCGCCGGCGGCATGGCCGGCAAGCGTCCGGACCGCGCCAGCATGGTCTACAGCCAGCGCTGCCGCGAAGCCTACAAGGGCGTGCCGATCGTGCTCGGCGGCATCGAGGCGTCGCTGCGGCGCATCGCCCACTACGACTACTGGCAGGACAAGGTGCGCCACTCGATCCTGATGGACGCCAAGGCCGACATCCTGCTCTACGGCAACGCCGAGCGCGCCATCGTCGAGGTCGCCCAGCGGCTGTCCGCCGGCGAGCCGATCCAGGCGATCACCGACGTGCGCGGCACCGCCTTCGTGCGTCGCGACACTCCCGAGGGCTGGTTCGAGATCGACTCCACGCGCATCGACCGCCCCGGGCGCATCGACAAGATCATCAACCCCTACGTCAACACCCAGGATCTCGACGCCTGTGCCATCGAGCAGGCCAAGGGCGCGCCGGACGATCCCAACGAGGCCCGGCCGGTCGAGCTGCTGCCGCACCCCAGGCTGACCCGCGAGCGCACGGTGATCCGTCTGCCGTCGTTCGAGAAGGTCAAGAGCGATGCGGTGCTCTACGCCCACGCCAACCGCGTGCTGCACCTGGAGACCAACCCCGGCAACGCCCGCGCGCTGGTGCAGCGCCACGGCGAGCAGGACGTCTGGCTGAACGCGCCGCCGATCCCGCTGACCACCGAGGAGATGGACTACGTCTTCGGCCTGCCCTACGCCCGTGTGCCGCATCCGGCCTACAACGGCGAGAAGATCCCGGCCTACGAGATGATCCGTTTCTCGGTGAACATCATGCGCGGCTGCTTCGGCGGCTGCACCTTCTGCTCGATCACCGAGCACGAGGGGCGGATCATCCAGAACCGTTCCGAGGAGTCGATCCTGCGCGAGATCGAGGAGATCCGCGACAAGGTACCGGGCTTCACCGGGGTGATCTCCGATCTCGGCGGCCCCACCGCCAACATGTACCGCATCGCCTGCAAGAGCCCGGAGATCGAGGCCGCCTGCCGCAAGCCGTCCTGCGTCTATCCGGGGATCTGCGACAACCTCAACACCGACCACTCGGCGCTGATCCAGCTGTACCGCGACGCCCGCGCCCTGCCCGGGGTGAAGAAGATCCTGATCGCCTCCGGCCTGCGCTACGACCTTGCCGTTGAGTCGCCGGAGTACGTCCGCGAGCTGGTCACCCACCACGTCGGCGGCTACCTGAAGATCGCCCCGGAGCACACCGAGCGCGGCCCGCTGGACAAGATGATGAAGCCGGGGATCGGCACCTACGACCGCTTCAAGAAGATGTTCGAGAAGTTCTCCAAGGAGGCGGGCAAGGAGCAGTACCTGATCCCCTACTTCATCGCCGCGCACCCGGGCACCCGCGACGAGGACATGATGAACCTCGCCCTGTGGCTCAAGCGCAACGGTTTCCGCGCCGACCAGGTGCAGGCCTTCTACCCGTCGCCGATGGCCACCGCCACCGCCATGTACCACTCCGGGCGCAACCCGCTGCGCAAGGTCACCTACAAGAGCGAGAGCGTCACCATCGTCAAGGGCGAGCGCCAGCGCCGCCTGCACAAGGCCTTCCTGCGCTACCACGACCCGAAGAACTGGCCGCTGCTGCGCGAGGCGCTTAAGGCCATGGGGCGCAGCGACCTGATCGGCCCCGGCAAGCACCAGCTGATCCCGGCCACCCAGCCGGCGGGCGACGGCACCTACCAGAGCGCGCGGCGCAAGAACTCCACCCCGGCCGGCAGCAAGAAGCTCGGCAAGCCGCTGCTCACCCAGCACAACGGACTGCCGCCGCGCGCCAGCGACGGCGCCAAGCCGTGGAGCAAGGGCGAGGAGGGCAAGGCGCAGGCCTTCGCCAAGGGCCGCAAGAAACCCGCCGGCAAACGCCCCGGCGCGCGCTGAGCGGCGGCTCGCGCAGGCGACGGGCGTGGAGCGTGCGGGGACGTTACGGTGCGCTGCCCGGTTCGCCGGCGGGGCGCCATGCCGTGTGCTGCGACTGCCTGGGAGCCTGTCTTCTGCGGGAAGTGTGCGATGAAAAACGCCGTTGCCCTGTCGGGACAACGGCGTGGCAATGATGACGGGCGGCATGGCGCCCGGCGAACCCGGCTCAGTGCAGCAGGCGATCCTCGGCCCGGCAGTGCTCGTTCTGCCAGGCCTGCAGGCAGTGCAGCAGCTGCACGCCCACCGGCTCGCCCAGCTCGTGGCGGCGCAGCAGGTTGAGGATTTCCAGGCACAGCCCGTTGTGGGCGTCGATGTGGGCGGCGTCCAGCGCCAGGCCCAGTTCGCGGAAGGCTTCCTCCTCGCTGACCAGCGACTGCAGCAGGCCGCTGAGCAGGCGCTCTAGGCACAGCCCCACGGCGCTGCGTGCGTCGCGGCGGTGCAGGCTGCCGCTGAGGTGTTCGGTCAGGGTGCCGAGCCAGCGGCGTTGCGCTTCGATCACGGCGATGCCGTGCAGGTCTTGGGCGTTCCAGGGGGTGAAGTGGGTCATTTCGTGCTCCTTGCCGGGCATCCATCGGGCGAGCCCTGAGTCGCTCACCCTCCATGCGCCATGCAGCGTAACCTGCTGGTGTGACAGGACGGCGATCCGTGCTGTCGATGCGTTACCTTTCCACTCGCCGCGGGGGGCGGCGTCAGCGACCGAGGCGGCGCAGCTCGTCGGACTCGACGATGCGGATGCCGCGGCGCTCCTCCAGCGCCAGGCGCCAGAGCGCGCGGGCCAGGGTGCAGACGGAAATGGCGCGCCATTTTCCAAGCAACAGGCGTGCCAGCGGTGCGGCCAGCTGTTCGATCAGGCGCTGCTCGCGGCGCGGGCCGAGCAGCAGGGAGGGGCGGGCGATGGTCAGTTGCGGCCAGTCCTGGGCCTTGAGGGCTTCCTCCATCTCGCCCTTGATGCGGCTGTAGAGCACCCGCGAGCGCGGGTCGGCGCCGAGCGCGCTGACCACGATGAAATGCCGGGCGCCCAGCTCGCGGGCGCGCTGGGCGCAGGCGATCACCAGGTCGCGGTCGATGGCGCGGAAGGCGCCTTCCGAGCCGGCCTGGCGCAGGGTGGTGCCCAGGCAGCAGAACGCGATGTCGATCGGCCCCTGCAGTTGGGCGAGCACCTCCTGCAGGTTGCCTCGCGGATTGTCCAGATGGGGGTGCTCGGCCAGCGGGCGCCGGCTGGGGGCGAGCACGCGCTGCACGGTGGGCTCGTTGAGCACGCGGTCGAGCAAGTGCTCGCCGCTCAGGCCGCTGGCGCCGATGATGAGGATGTTGTGGGGATTGTGATGAGGCATGGCCGCTCGATTCTTTGTTATTTTCGCCAGCCCTGAGGCCGTTGCTGCAACGGCTCTAGATCAACATGTGCAGGATGGCCGGGTCAAGCCTGCCAAGGTGCAATCGAGGCGCCCCGCCGGTGGGGTGGCCGCTGCTGCGGAGAACGCGTGATGTTGTTGCGAGGAATTACCTGGCTGGTGCTGTTCCAGCTGCTGGGCACCGGGTTGAACGTGCTGCTGTTGCCGATGCTGCCGGGGCCGATCATCGGCCTGGTGCTGCTGTTCGCCTTCCTGGTGTGGAACGGCGAGGTGCCGGCGCCGGTCAGCGAGGCGGGCGGCGCGCTGCTGCGCTACCTGCCGCTGCTGCTGGTGCCGCCGGCGGTGGGGGTGATGGCCTATGCCGAGGCGATCGCCGCCGACTTCTGGGCGCTGAGCGCCACCCTGGTGCTGTCGCTGCTGCTGTCGCTGGCCTTCGCCGGCTGGCTGATGCAGAAACTGATCGATCGCCAGCAGCGCAAGGAGCCCAAGCCATGAGCACGCAACTGGCCGTCGCCGCCCAGGCGATCCTCGACCATCCGCTGTTCGGCTTCGGCATCACCCTGGGCGCCTACCAGCTGGCCCTGGCGTTGTTCGAGCGCACCCGCTGGGTCTTCCTGCAGCCGGTGCTGCTGTCGATGACCCTGGTGGTCGGCGTGCTGCTGCTGTGCGGCATCGACTACGCCGAGTACCGGCAGAGCGTGAGCATGCTCAGCGTGTTCCTCGGCCCGGCCACCGTGGCCCTGGCGGTGCCCTTGTTCCTCAACCTCAAGCGCATCCGCCAGCTGCTCTGGCCGATCCTGATCACCCTCGGCGTGGCCGGCAGCCTGGCCACCGCGCTGGGTATTGGCCTGGGCTGGCTGCTGGGCGCCGACCATGTGATGCAGATGACCCTGTTGCCCAAGTCGGTGACCTCGCCGATCGCCATGCTGGTGGCCGAGCAGCTCGGCGGCATCGCCGCGCTGGCCGCGGTGTTCGTGCTGATCACCGGGGTGATCGGGGCGATCTGCGGGCCGGCGCTGCTCGGCCTGATCGGCGTGCGCAGCCCGGCGGCGCGCGGCCTGGCGCTGGGTCTGACTGCCCATGCGGTGGGCACCGCCCAGGCGCTGCAGGAGAGCGAGGAAACCGGCGCCTTCGCGGCGCTGGCGATGAGCCTGATGGGTGTGGCCTCGGCCATTGGCGTGCCGCTGGTGATGCTGCTGGTGTTGTAGCGTCGCGCCGCCCCAGGTCAGCCGGGCGGCGGCAGCAGGACGAACAGCAGCCCGAGGGCGGGCAGCAGCGCGCGCCACAGCCGGGCTCCGGGGGCCGGGAGCGGGCTGTCGCGCTGCAGCAGCCCGAGGCTGGCGGCACACAGGCTGCCGGCCAGCAGTGCGCCGGCCAGCACGTCGGTCGGCCAGTGCGCGCCGAGATACAGTCGCGAGACGGCGATCGCCGCGGCCGGCAGGCTGGCAAGCAGCAGCCAGGCCAGGCGGATGCGCGCCGTGGCGCCGCGCCCGGCCAGCACGCCGAGCACCAGGCAGAAGGCGAAGGCCGCCGAGCTGTGCCCGCTGGGCAGGCTGAAGCTGTCCAGCGGCTGCAGGAGAAGTTCCGGGCGAGGGCGGGCGAACAGCAGCTTGAGTCCCCGGTTGGCCAGTGCGGTGCCGGCCAGGGTCAGGCCGGCGAACAGCAGGGCGCGCCACTGGCGCAGCAGCGCCAGCAGGGCGACCAGCAGCAGGCCGGCGCCCAGTTGCACGGCGAAGTCGCCGAGCCGGGTCAGACGCGCCATCCACTGGTCCAGCGCCGGCGTGCGTCCGCGTTGCGTCAGCTCCAGCAGCGCCCGGTCGAAGGCGGCGAAATGCTCCCAGCCGGCGAACAGGGCGAGCAGCAGCGTTGCGCTCAGCGCCGCGGCCAGCGGTGCCGCCGTGCGCCGCTCGCGCAGGCTGGCCTGGCCGGTCAGGGCGAGCAGCGCGAGCAGGCCGCCGGCCAGCACCCCGGCCTGCCACCAGAAGCCCGCTGGCAGTGGCAGGCGCAGGGCGGCGCCGGCCGCCCAGCCGGGCAGCAGGTAGGCCACCGCCCAGCCGGCCGCCGCCACCAGGCTGACAGCGGCGAAGCGCGGCAGCGGCATGTCGAGTATGCCGGCGACGGTCGGCAGCATCGGCCGCAGCGGGCCGATGAAGCGGCCGAGCAGCAGGCTGATCACCCCGTAGCGCTGGAAGTAGAACTCGGCCTGGGCCAGCCATTCCGGATGGCGACGCAGCAGCGGCAGGCGGCGGATGTCCTGATGGCAGCGGCGGCCGATGGTGTAGGACAGCGCATCGCCGAGCAGGGCGCCGGCATAACCGAACAGCAGGGTCTGCCACAACGACAGCGCGCCGCTGCCGGCCAGGGCGGCGACGGCGAACAGCAGCACGGTGCCCGGCACCACGATGCCAACGATGGTCAGACACTCGCTGCAGGCGATCAGCAGGATGGCCAGGCCCAGCCACTCGGGATGGGCGCCCAGCCAGGCGGTCAGGGCGTCGAACCAGGCACTCATGGAGCGTGCGCTCCGGCGTCGAGCAGCCGGTAGTCCGCGCCTTCGCGCTGACCGCGGCGCAGCGGGTTGCGGGTGCAGTGGCGGGCCTGTTCGGCGTCGACGAAGCGGTAGGGCAGGTGCTCGTCGCGTCCGGCGGGGATGCCCAGGCGGGTGGTCTCGACGATCTGCCGGGGCGTGTGGCCGACGTCCTCGACGAACAGCCGCTGCCAGTCGAAGCGCTGCGCGTCCCAGGCCGGCACCTTCAGGCCCAGGGCGCGGCACAGCAGGGTCTGCCCGGCGCAGAGACGCTGCGGCGTTCGCGCTTGCCCGCGGCGGTCGGGATTGTTGGCCTGCATGCGCGCCAGCGAATCCGCACCGCTGACCGCGTCCAGCCAGGGCAGGGCGGACTTGATCAGCACCGCGTTGCCGGCGCCGTGGGCGCTGAAGTTCAGCGAGTCGCCGCCGCGCGCGTAGTACATGTAGATATGCCCGCCGTCCATGAACAGCGCGCGGCGCTTGTGGGTGTAGCCGAGCGAGGCGTGGCTGCCCTTCTCGTCGAGGTAGTAGGCCTCGGTCTCGATGATCCGCGCGCTCAGCCACAGACCGTCGACGCGGTGGCGGATCACCTTGCCGAGCAGCTCGCGCGCCAGCAGGCAGGCGTCGCGGTCGAAGAAGGCGTCGCCCAGCGGGCGGGCGCCGGGCCAGGGCAGGGCGCGGTGGGGCAGGGAGTTGCTCATGGGCGGGCGGCGGGCGGTGGATCGGGGGCCCATCATAGCAATGCCCGGCAATCATCGGGCGCCGCCGTCCGCCCGTTGCCGCTGGGCGCAGGGCGCCTGCGCCGCTATACTCATGCCCTTTTTTCCCGCCGCCGGAAAGCCGAGACCATGACCGAGTCCGTACTCGATTACATGACCCGCCTGGGTCGCGCCGCGCGCGAGGCTTCGCGGGTCACCGCCCGCGCCAGCACCGCGCAGAAGAACAACGCCCTGCTGGCCGCCGCCCGCGCCCTCGACGCCGCGCGCGCCGAACTGATCCGCGCCAATGCGCTGGATCTGGACAACGGCCGCGCCAACGGCCTCGACGAGGCGATGCTCGACCGCTTGGCGCTGACTCCGGCGCGCATCGACGAGATGATCGAGGGCCTGCGCCAGGTCGCCACCCTGCCCGATCCGATCGGCACCATCCGCGACATGCGCTACCTGCCCTCGGGCATCCAGGTCGGCAAGATGCGCGTGCCGCTGGGGGTGATCGGTATCATCTACGAGTCGCGCCCCAATGTGACCATCGACGCCGCCAGCCTGTGCCTGAAGTCCGGCAACGCCACCATCCTGCGCGGCGGCTCCGAGGCGATCCATTCCAATCGCGCCATCGCCGCCTGCATCCAGCAGGGCCTGGCCGAGGCCGGCCTGCCGGCGGCCTGCGTGCAGGTGGTGGAAACCACCGACCGCGCCGCGGTCGGCGCGCTGATCGCCATGCCCGAGTTCGTCGACGTGATCGTGCCGCGCGGCGGCAAGAGCCTGATCGAGCGCATCAGCCGCGACGCGCGGGTGCCGGTGATCAAGCATCTGGACGGCATCTGCCACGTCTACATCGACGCCGCCGCCGACCTGGACAAGGCGATCCGCGTCGCCGACAACGCCAAGACCCAGCGCTTCGCGCCGTGCAACACCATGGAAACGCTGCTGGTCCACGCGGCCATCGCCGCCCGCGTGCTGCCGCCGCTGGCCGCGATCTACCGCGCCAAGGGCGTCGAGCTGCGCGGCTGCGCGGCGACCCGGGCGATCCTGCCCGAGGCGCTGGCGGCGACCGAAGAGGACTGGCTCACCGAGTACAACGCGCCGATCCTGTCGATCCGCGTGGTCGACTCGCTGGAGCAGGCCATCGACCACATCAACCGCTACGGCTCGCACCACACCGACGCGATCATCACCGAGAACTTCACCGATGCGCGGCGCTTCCTCACCGAGGTGGACTCCAGCTCGGTGATGGTCAACGCCTCGACCCGCTTCGCCGACGGCTTCGAGTACGGCCTGGGCGCGGAGATCGGCATCTCCACCGACAAGCTGCACGCGCGCGGCCCGGTCGGCCTGGAAGGGCTGACCAGCGAGAAGTACGTGGTGTTCGGCGACGGCCACGTGCGCGGCTGATGACCCGGCGCATCGGTCTGCTCGGCGGCACCTTCGACCCCATCCACATCGGCCACCTGCGCGCCGCCCTGGAGGTGGCCGAGCAGTTCGCCCTCGACGAGCTGCGGCTGATTCCCAGCGCCCGTCCGCCCCATCGCGGCGCGCCGCAGGTCAGCGCCGAGGCGCGTCTGGACATGGCGCGTCTGGCGGTGCAGGGCGTGGCACCGCTGACGGTCGACGACCGCGAGCTGCGCCGCGACCGGCCGTCGTGGACCATCGAGACCCTGGAGTCGCTGCGCGGCGAACTGGGCGCCGAGGTGCGCCTGTTCCTGCTGCTCGGCTGGGACGCCTTCTGCGGCCTGCCGGGCTGGCATCGCTGGGAGGAACTGCTCGAACACTGCCACATCCTGGTGCTGCAGCGCCCCGACGCCGACAGCGATGCGCCGGAAACCCTGCGCAACCTGCTGGCCGCGCGCAGCGTCGCCGATCCGCGCTCGCTGGACGGCCCGGCCGGGCAGATCGCCTTCGTCTGGCAGATGCCCCTCGCGGTTTCCGCCACCCAGCTGCGCGAGCGCCTGGCCGCCGGCCGTTCGATCCGTTTTCTGGTGCCCGATGCGGTGCTGGCCTACATCCATGCGCACGGCCTGTACCGTGCCACCCCTTCGACTCAAGAGTGAACCGATGACAATGCAAGCAGAACAACTGGTCCAGCTGGTGATCGCCGCGCTGGAAGACCTCAAGGCCCAGGACATCCTGACCATCGACGTGCGCGGCAAGACCAGCATCACCGACTTCATGGTGATCGCCAGCGGTGCTTCCAGCCGCCAGGTCAAGGCGCTGGCCGACAACGTGCTGGAGAAGGCCAAGGAGCAGGGCGTGCGGCCGATCGGCAGCGAAGGCCTGGAAGGCGGCGAATGGGCGCTGATCGACCTCAGCAACGTGGTGGTCCACGTCATGCAGCCGGCCACCCGCCAGTTCTACGACCTCGAGCGCCTGTGGCAGGGCGCCGAGCAGAGCCGCGCCCAGCAGGCTCAGGAGTAAGGCGCCGGCATGCGCATCCGACTGATCGCCGTCGGCTCGCGGATGCCGCGCTGGGTCGAGGACGGCTGGCAGGAGTACGTCAAGCGCCTGCCGCCGGAGCTGACCCTGGAGCTGGTGGAGATTCCGCTGCAGACCCGCGGCAAGAACGCCGACATCGCCCGCCTGATCCGTCAGGAAGGCGAGGCGATGCTGGCGCGGGTGCAGCCGGGGGAACGCATCGTCACCCTGGAGGTCCACGGCAAGCCGTGGAGCACCGAGCAGCTGGCCGTCGAACTGGACCGCTGGCGCCTCGACGCGCGCACCGTCAACCTGATGGTCGGCGGCCCCGAGGGGCTGGCGCCGGAGGTCTGCGCGCGCAGCGAGCAGCGCTGGTCGCTGTCGCCGCTGACCCTGCCGCACCCGCTGGTGCGGGTGCTGCTCGGCGAGCAGATCTACCGGGCCTGGACCGTGCTGTCCGGCCATCCGTACCACAAGTAGCCTTCGTCCATGCCGCAGCCGATCCCGCTCAAGGACCACGAACACGATGCCCGTCTGGTTCGCCAGCGGGCCATTGTCGGCGCGGTGTTCGTGCTGCTGCTCACCGCGGTGCTGGTGGCGCGGATGGTCTACCTGCAGGTGATCCAGTACGAGCATCACTCGACGCTGGCGGAAAACAACCGCATCCATGTGCAGCCGCTGCCGCCGACCCGCGGGCTGATCTACGACCGCAACGGGGTGATCATCGCCGACAACCGGCCGAGCTTCAGCCTGACGGTGACCCGCGAGCGTGCCGGCGACTGGCCGGCGGTGCTCGATGCCATCGTCGAGGTGCTGCAGCTGGGCGAGGAGGAGCGCGCGCTGTTCGAGCGCCGGGTGCGCCAGGGGCGCCGGCCGTTCGAGCCGGTGCCGGTGATGTTCGAGCTTTCCGAGGAGCAGATCGCGCGCATCGCGGTCAACCAGTTCCGCCTGCCCGGCGTCGACGTGGTGGCCCAGCTGGTGCGCCACTACCCGCAGGGCGAGCACTTCGCCCATTCGGTGGGCTATGTCGGGCGGATCAACGAGCAGGAACTCAAGCGCCTCGACGCGGTGAACTACAGTGGCACCCACCACATCGGCAAGACCGGCGCGGAGAAGTTCTACGAGGACGTGCTGCACGGCCAGGTCGGCTACGAGGAAGTCGAGACCAACGCCCGCGGCCGGGTGCTGCGGGTGCTCAAGCGCACCGACCCGACCTCCGGCAAGGACATCACCCTGCACCTCGACCTCAAGCTGCAGGAGGCCGCCGAGGCGGCCCTCGGCGGGCGGCGCGGCGCGGTGATCGCCATCGAGCCGGCGACCGGCGGGGTGCTGGCGATGGTCAGCCAGCCGAGCTTCAACCCCAACCTGTTCGTCACCGGGATCGGCTTCAAGGACTACGCCGAGCTGCGCGACTCCATCGACCGGCCGCTGTACAACCGCGTGCTGCGCGGCCTGTATCCGCCGGGCTCGACCATCAAGCCGCAGATGGCGCTGGCCGGGCTCGACGCCGGGGTGATCACCCCGGCCACCCGGGTGTTCGACCCCGGCTTCTACCAGTTGCCCGGCAACACCCACAAGTATCGCAACTGGAACCGCAGCGGCGACGGCTGGGTGGACCTCAACCTGTCCCTGGCGCGCTCCAACGACACCTACTACTACGACCTGGCGATCAAGCTGGGCATCGACCGCCTGCACCAGTACATGAGCGCCTTCGGCCTCGGCCAGCGGGTGTCCATCGACCTGTTCGAGGAGGCGGCGGGGCTGATGCCGTCCCGCGAGTGGAAGCGTATCAACCGCCGCCAGTCCTGGTTCCCCGGCGAGACGGTGATCACCGGCATCGGCCAGGGCTACATGCTGACCACCCCGCTGCAGCTGGCCCAGGCCACCGCGCTGGTGGCCAACCATGGCCGCTGGGTGCGCCCGCGCCTGCTCAAGGACGCCGACGGCCTGAGTCCCGAGCAACTGATGCAGAGCGGCCTGCTGGAGCCACGCGAGCCTCCGGACGACCTCAAGGTCAAGGACGATCGCTACTGGGAGCAGGTGACCCGCGGGATGGTCGAGGTGGTGCACGGCCCGCGCGGCACCGCCCGCAAGATCGGCGAACGCTCGCCCTACCTGATTGCCGGCAAGAGCGGTACGGCGCAGGTGGTGGCGATCCGCCAGGGCGAGAAGTACGACCGCAACAAGGTGCGCGAGCGGCACCGCGACCACGCCCTGTTCGTCGCCTTCGCCCCGGCCGACGCTCCGCGGATCGTCGTCGCGGTGATGGTGGAGAACGGCGAATCCGGCTCCGGCGTCGCCGGCCCGGTGGCCAAGCAGGTGCTCGATGCCTGGCTGCTCGACGAACAGGGTCGTCTCAAGCCCGAATTCAGCAGCGCGCCGCCCGCGCAGGAGGCCCCGTGAACGGCAGTTTCGACCGCACCCTGTCCGACGAGGACGTGCTGCGCCGCCGCGCCAGCCTGCTGCAGCGCCTGCACATCGACGGCCCGCTGCTGCTGCTGCTGGTGACCCTCGGCGCGGTCGGCCTGTTCGTGCTGTGGTCGGCCGGCGGCAAGCACTGGGAGCTGCTGCTCAAGCAGACCACCTCGTTCGGCATCGGCCTGGTGGCGATGTGCGTGATCGCCCAGATCGAGCCGCGTTTCATGGCGCGCTGGGCGCCGCTGGCCTACGGCTTCGGCGTCAGCCTGCTGGTGGCGGTCGAGCTGTTCGGCTACACGGCGATGGGCGCCACGCGCTGGATCAACATTCCCGGGGTGATCCGCTTCCAGCCCTCGGAGTTCATGAAGCTGATCATGCCGGCGACCATCGCCTGTTACCTGGCCGGGCGCAGCCTGCCGCCGACCCTCAAGCACCTGGCGGTCAGCCTGGTGCTGATCGGCGTGCCCTTCGTGCTGATCCTCAAGCAGCCGGACCTGGGCACCGCGCTGATGGTGATGGTCCCCGGCGCCTTCGTGCTGTTCATCGCCGGGCTGCGCTGGCGCTGGATTCTCAGCGCGGTCGCCGCCGCGGTGCCGATCGCCGTGGCGATGTGGTACTTCGTGCTGCACGACTACCAGAAGCGCCGGGTGCTGACCTTCCTCGACCCCGAGCGCGACCCGCTGGGCAGCGGCTGGAACATCATCCAGTCCAAGGCCGCCATCGGTTCGGGCGGCGTGCTCGGCAAGGGCTGGCTGCAGGGCACCCAGTCGCACCTGGATTTTTTGCCGGAAAGCCACACGGACTTTATCATTGCGGTACTTGGCGAGGAGTTCGGCATGGTCGGCGTCTGCCTGCTGTTGGTGGTCTACCTGCTGCTGATCGCCCGTGGCCTGGTCATCACCGTGCAGGCCCAGACCCTGTTCGGCAAGCTGCTGGCCGGCAGCATCACGCTGACCTTCTTCGTCTACGTATTCGTCAACATCGGCATGGTCAGCGGACTGCTGCCGGTGGTGGGCGTTCCCCTGCCGTTCATCAGTTACGGGGGAACCTCGTTGGTGACCCTGATGTCAGGGTTCGGGATTTTGATGGCGGTCCACACCCATCGTAAGTGGATCGCCCAGGCTTGAGGCTTAGAGTGAACAACAGCATGCATACACTGCGAAAGTGGGCGCGACTGGCCGCGGCCGGTCTGCTCGGTGCCCTGGCCGCCGCGCCGGGTGTGGCCGGCGCCTACGAGAATGCCGCCCAGGTCGACGCCTTCGTCGCCGAGATGAGCCGCGAGCACGGCTTCGCCGAGGCGCCGCTGCGGGCGATGTTCGCCACGGTCGAGCGCAAGCAGGCGATCCTCGACGCCATCTCGCGCCCGGCCGAGCGGGTCAAGCCGTGGAAGGAGTACCGGCCGATCTTCATCACCGACGCGCGCATCGCCCAGGGCGTGGCGTTCTGGAAGCAGCACGCCGACACCCTGGCGCGCGCCGAGCGCGAGTACGGCGTGCCGGCCCAGGTGATCGTTGCGATCATCGGCGTGGAAACCTTCTTCGGCCGCAACACCGGCAACTGGCGGGTGATGGATGCCCTGGCGACGCTCGGCTTCGACTACCCGCCGCGCGCCGACTTCTTCCGCAAGGAGCTGCGCGAATTCCTCCTGCTGACCCGCGAGCAGCAGGTCGATCCGCTCAGCCTCAAGGGCTCCTACGCCGGCGCCATGGGCCTGCCGCAGTTCATGCCCAGCAGCTTCCGCGCCTACGCCGTGGACTTCGACCGCGACGGCCACATCGACATCTGGAACAACCCGGTGGACGCCATCGGCAGCGTGGCCAGCTACTTCCAGCGCCACGGCTGGGTCGCCGGCGATCCGGTGGTGACTCGCGCCGACGTCGCCGGCCTGCGTTTCGCCGAGGGCCTGACCCAGGGCCTGGAGCCGGTCAAGTCTGTGGGCGACCTGCGCCAGCTGGGCTGGACCCCGCAGGACGCGGTGGAGGACAACTACGCGGTCACCGCCTTCCGCCTGGAAGGCGCCCACGGCGACGAGTTCTGGATGGGCCTGCCCAACTTCTACGTGATCACCCGCTACAACCGCAGCGTGATGTACGCCATGGCCGTGCACCAGCTCTCCGAGGCGCTGCTGCTGCAGCGCGGCGGGCGTTGAGCATGGCGCGCCGCGTGCTCGCGCCGCTGGCGCTGCTGCTCGGCGGCCTGCTGCTGGCCAGTTGCTCGACCCACCGCGCCCCAGCGCCGGGCGCCAGCACGCCGGCCGCGCCGGGAGGCTACGTGCGCCCGCTCAAGGACGGTGCGCCCTGGTGGGACGTGGACGTCTCGCAGATTCCCGACGCCGTGCCGCGCCCGCATTACGGCCCGGTCAAGGCCAGTCCCTACACGGTGCTCGGCAAGTCCTACTTCCCGATCCAGGATGCGCGCAACTACAACGTCACCGGCACCGCCTCCTGGTACGGCACCAAGTTCCATGGCCAGGCCACCGCCAACGGCGAGGCCTACGACCTCTACGGGATGACCGCCGCGCACAAGACCCTGCCGCTGCCCAGCTATGTGCGGGTCACCAACCTCGACAACGGGCGCAGCGTGATCCTGCGGGTCAACGACCGCGGGCCGTTCTACTCCGACCGGATCATCGACCTGTCCTTCGCCGCCGCGAAGAAGCTCGGCTATGCCGAGAGCGGCACGGCGCGGGTGCGCGTCGAGGGCATCGACCCGCACCAGTGGCTGGCACAGAACGGCCAGCCGGTGCCGCCGCCGGACGCCGCGCCGCGGGCCGTGGCACAGCCGCTCGCCGCGCCGCTGGAAACCTACACTCCGCCGCCCAGCCAGCATGCCGGCGCGGTGCTGCCGGTCGAGCTGGCCGCGGCGCCCGCTGCGGCGCCGGACGCCGCCGGGCTGTACCTGCAGGTCGGCGCCTTCGCCAACCCGGACGCCGCCGAGCTGCTCAAGGCGCGTCTCAACGGCATGGTCGGTGCGGCGCCGGTGTTCATCAGCCCGGTGGTGCGCAACCAGCAGGTGCTGCATCGCGTGCGCCTGGGGCCGCTGAACAGCGAGGCCGAAGCCCGCCAGTTGCAGGACTCGCTGCGCCTGGCCAGCCTCGGCCAGCCGACGCTGGTGCGCCCGGACTGAGTCCGGCGCCACCGCGAACCGGCCCCCGCGCTCCGGCGCGGGGGCCTGTCCGATTCACCCTTCGTTTTTTGAGAGACCGATGAACATCATCACCTTCGTGCAACGCTTGTTCCTGCTCGTGCTGATCGGCATCGCGCCTGCCACCTGGGCCGCCGAACAGGTGGTTCCCGCGCCGCCGCAACTGGCCGCCAGCGCCTGGCTGCTGATGGACGCCAGCAGCGGCCGCGTGCTGGTCGAGCACAATGCCGACGAGCGCCTGCCGCCGGCCAGCCTGACCAAGCTGATGACCGCCTACATCGCCACCCTGGAGATCAACCGCGGCCAGATCAAGGAGAGCGACCTGGTGCGCATCAGCGAGCGCGCCTGGCGTACCGGCGGTTCGCGGATGTTCGTCGAGGTGGGCAAGGAAGTCTCGGTGGACGACCTGCTGCACGGGGTGATCATCCAGTCCGGCAACGACGCCAGCGTGGCCCTCGCCGAGCACATCGCCGGCAGTGAGGACGCCTTCGCCGACATGATGAACAGCACCGCCGCGCGCCTCGGCCTGGTCAACTCGCACTTCATGAACGCCACCGGCCTGCCGCATCCCGAGCACCACTCCTCGGCCCGCGACATGGCCCTGCTGGCCCGCGCGATCATCCGCGAGGACCAGGCCCACTACGCCATCTACGCGCAGAAGGAATTCCTCTGGAACGGCATCAAGCAGCCCAACCGCAACCTGCTGCTGTGGCGCGACAAGACCGTCGACGGCCTGAAGACCGGCCACACCGACGAAGCCGGCTACTGCCTGGTGGCCAGCGCGGTGCGCGAGGACATGCGTCTGATCGCCGTGGTGTTCGGCACCGTCAGCGAGCAGGCACGCGCCGCCGAGGTGCAGAAGCTGCTGACCTACGGCTTCCGCTTCTTCGAGACCCGCCGCTTCTACCAGCAGGGCACCGAACTGGCCCAGGCGCCGGTATGGAAGGGCGCCGCCCGTCAGGTCAAGGCCGGCCTGGCCGAGGACCTGACCCTGACCCTGCCGCGCGGCCAGCTGGACAAGCTGCAGGCCAGCATGACCCTGCTGCCGCGCATCGAGGCGCCGGTCGCCGCCGGTCAGGAGATCGGCAAGGTCGAGGTCAAGCTCGGCGAGGAAGTCATCCACAGCGCGCCGCTGGTGGCCATCGAAGCGGTCGAGGAGGGTGGTTTCCTGCGCCGTCTGTGGGATAGTATCCGACTGTTTTTCTCTGGTTTGTTCGACTGAACCCCTGAACCCGCGGCGGGCGTCCCGATCCGGGGCGTCCGCCGTGCCGGCCACAAGCCTGCCGTGACGACGCCATGACCGCTACCGAACCCCAAGCTCCGAAAATCGAATTCCCCTGCGACGGCTACCCGATCAAGGTGATCGGCACCGCCGGCGACGGCTTCTCCGACCTGGTGATCGAGGTGGTGCAGCGCCACGCCCCCGACCTCGACGTCACCACCCTGCGCCTGCGCGACAGCAGCAACGGCCGCTTCGTCGCCGTGCAGCTGGCGATCCGCGCCACCGGCATCGAGCAGCTGCAGGCCATCCACCTCGACCTGCGCGCCACCGGCCGCGTCCACATGGTGCTCTGATGGCCGCGCTGACCGTGCGTCAGCTCGGCCTGCTGCCCTACCAGCCGGTCTGGCAGGCCATGCAGCGTTTCACCAACGAGCGCGGTCCCGAGGCCGCCGACGAGATCTGGCTGCTCGAACATCGGCCGGTGTTCACCCAGGGCCAGGCCGGCAAGCCCGAGCATCTGCTGCTGCCCGGCGACATCCCGGTGGTGCAGGCCGACCGCGGCGGCCAGGTGACCTACCATGGCCCCGGCCAACTGATCGCCTACCTGCTGCTCGACGTGCGCCGCTCGGGCCTGGGCGTGCGCGAGCTGGTCAGCCGCATGGAGCAGGCACTGGTCGCGCTGCTCGCCGAGTACGGCGTCGAGGCCCATGCACGGGCGGATGCGCCGGGCGTCTACGTCGGCGCGGCGAAGATCGCCTCGCTGGGCCTGCGCATCCGCCATGGCCGCTCCTTCCATGGCCTGGCGCTGAACGTCGACATGGACCTGGAGCCGTTCCGGCGCATCAACCCCTGCGGCTACGCCGGCCTGGCGATGACCCAGCTGCGCGACCTGGTCGGCCCCATCGATTTCGCCGAGGTGCGCGAGCGGCTGCAGCGTCAGCTCGTCCAGCAACTCGGCTATGCCCAATACCAGACCCTCACGGGAGGGGTAGAACTGACATGAGTACCGTGGACAACACCAGCAAGGGTCCGACCAAGGTCGAGGCCGGGGTCAAGCTGCGCGGCGCCGAGAAGGTCGCGCGCATTCCGGTGAAGATCATTCCCACCGAGGAGCTGCCGCGCAAGCCGGACTGGATCCGCGTGCGCATCCCGGTCACCCCCGAGGTCGAGCGGATCAAGCAGCTGCTGCGCCAGCACAAGCTGCACAGCGTCTGCGAGGAAGCCTCCTGCCCGAACCTCGGCGAGTGCTTCAGCGGCGGCACCGCCACCTTCATGATCATGGGCGACATCTGCACCCGCCGCTGCCCGTTCTGCGACGTCGGCCACGGCCGGCCCAACGCGCTGGATCCGGACGAGCCGAAGAACCTCGCCCTGGCCATCGCCGACCTGCGCCTAAAGTACGTGGTGATCACCTCGGTGGACCGCGACGACCTGCGCGACGGCGGTGCCCAGCACTTCGCCGACTGCCTGCGCGAGATCCGCGCGCTGTCGCCCAGCGTGCAGCTGGAGACCCTGGTGCCGGACTACCGCGGGCGCATGGAGATCGCCCTGGACATCACCGCGACCGAGCCGCCGGACGTGTTCAACCACAACCTGGAAACCGTGCCGCGGCTGTATCGCTCCTCGCGCCCCGGCTCGGACTTCGAGTGGTCGCTGGACCTGCTGCAGGAGTTCAAGAAGCGCGTCCCCGGCGTACCGACCAAGTCCGGGCTGATGCTCGGCCTCGGCGAGACCGACGAGGAAGTCATCGAGGTGATGCAGCGCATGCGCGAGCACGACATCGACATGCTGACCCTCGGCCAGTACCTGCAGCCCTCGCGCAACCACCTGCCGGTGCAGCGCTTCGTGCATCCGGACACCTTCGCCTGGTTCGCCGAGCAGGGCGAGGCGATGGGCTTCAAGAACGTCGCCTCCGGGCCGCTGGTGCGCTCCTCCTATCACGCCGACCAGCAGGCGCACGGCGGCAAGATCGGTTGAGTGCGCGCCGGGGCGCTGCCCCGGCTGGCGAGCGAAAAACAGCCCGAGCTGCGTGCGGCTCGGGCTGTTTCGTCGTGCCCGGACGGTTGTTGCCGGCGCCGCGAGGGTGTCTGCCGGTGCCCCTGCGGTATGTGCTAAGTTGTTGAAAAATCAACAGAAATTTTCTGGTCAAAAAACGTCCAGTTTGTCTGCAGGCCCCGTGGGGCGTGGCGTCGGCGGCTCTGCCCGACTGTTGTCCACTCAGTTATCCACAGTAATTGTGGATTGAACGCGCCAGCCTGCGCGGCAGAGGGCTGCCGGCGAACTCCGCCGTCTGCCGGCGGCGTCCTTTCCCCATCGATGGAGGGTTTCCATGCCCATGCAAGCGACCGATCTGCTGCTGGGTGGCCTGGCGGTCGGCCTGCCGGCCCTGGTGCTGCTGTACCTGCTGGCGCAGCGCGGCAGCCGTGGCGCGGCGCAGCTCGCCCTGCTCGCGGAGCGCCTGGCCACCAGTGAGCAGGCCCGCCAGCAGCTGCAGGCGCCCCTGCAGCAGGCCCAGGGCGAGGTACAGCGCCAGCAGCGCCTGCTGGCCGAGCTGCAGGCCGACAACGCGGCGCTGCGCCGCGAGGTGCAGCTGCTCGGCGCCGAGCGTCAGGAGGCGGCGCGCGCGGCGCTGCGCCATGCCGAGGAACGTCGCGAGCTGGAGGGCGAGCTGCGCGAGCTGGAAGGCGAGCGCGCCGCCCTGCAGGCCGCCCTGCGCGAACAGCAGCAGGGCCACCGTCAGCGCCTGGAGGACATGCAGGCGGCCCGCGACGAGCTGCGCGCGCAGTTCGCCGAGCTGGCCGGACGGATCTTCGAGGAGCGCGAGCAGCGTTTCGCCGAGAACAGCCAGCAGCGCCTCGGCCAGTTGCTCGACCCGCTGCGCGAGCGCATCCACAGCTTCGAGCAGCGCGTCGAGCAGAGCTACCAGCAGGAGGCCCGCGAGCGCTTCTCGCTGGGCAAGGAGCTGGAGCGCCTGCAGCAGCTCAACCAGCGCCTCGGCGAGGAGGCGCACAACCTCAGCCGCGCGCTGCAGGGGCAGAAGACCCAGGGCAACTGGGGCGAGCTGGTGCTGGAACGGGTGCTCGAACACGCCGGCCTGCAGAAGGGCCGCGAGTACGACACCCAGGTCAGCCTGCGCGGCGCCGGCGGCGAGCGCTTCCAGCCCGACGTGCTGATCCGCCTGCCCGGCGAGCGCCAGGTGGTGGTGGATGCCAAGGTCAGCCTGAGCGCCTGGCAGCAGCATGTCGCCGCCGAGGACGAGGCGACCCGCAGCCAGGCGCTGCGCCTGCATGTGCAGTCGCTGCGCAACCACCTCAAGGGGCTGTCCGGCAAGGACTACCAGCGCCTCGACGGCCTCAACAGCCTCGACTTCGTGCTGCTCTTCGTGCCGCTGGAGGGCGCCTTCGCCGCCGCCCTGCAGGCCGAGCCGGCGCTGTTCGAGGAGTCCTTCGGGCAGAACATCGTCATCGTCAGCCCCACCACCCTGCTGGCCACCCTGCGGCTGATCGACAGTCTGTGGCGCCAGGAGCGGCAGAACCTCAACGCCCGCGAGATCGCCGAGCGCGCCGGCTTCCTGTACGACAAGTTCGTGCTGTTCGTGCAGGACCTCGACGAGATCGCCAGCCGCCTGCAGCAGCTCGACAAGGCCTGCGCCGCGGCGCGCAACAAGCTCTGCGAGGGCCGCGGCAACCTGTTGGCGCGCAGCGAGCAGTTGCGCCAGCTCGGCGCGCGGACCAGCAAGAGCCTGCCGGCCGACTGGCTGGCGCGCGCCGACGCGGCGCCGCTGGCCGCCGAGGATGATGGCGTCTGAGCAGGAGGGGCGTCGATCTCGCGGCGTTTGCTTGCCGATCTTTCTGGGCGGGAAAGCCTTTGCCGGTTTCCCAAGCGTCCCGTCTGCTGTCAACGCATGGCCGTCGCGCCCCGCGTGCGTGACGCGGGACTGTTGTGGTTGCGCAACAACAGTAGTCGCGAGCGCCTCGACGCTGGGTGACGCTCAGAGCGCCGGCGCCAGTTGCGCCGCCACGCCGGCCTCGGTCGTCTGTCCCTGGTGGGCCAGGTAGAAGCGCGCCAGCTCGTCCGCGCGCATCGGCTTGCCGAACAGGTAGCCCTGGATCTGGGTGACGCCGATGGCGTCCAGGTAGTCCTGCTGGCGCTGGGTCTCGACGCCCTCGGCGACCGTGGCCAGGCCCATGCTCTGCGCCATGACGGTGACCGCGCGGACGATGGCGCGGTCGCTGGGCGAGGCGACGATGTCCTTGACGAAGGCGCGGTCGATCTTGATGGTGTCCAGCGGGAAGCGCAGCAGGTACTCCAGCGACGAGTAGCCGATGCCGAAGTCGTCGATGGCGATCTGGAAGCCCTGGGCGCGCCAGCTGCGCAGCTGTTCGATGGTGCCCTGGGGGTCCTGCATGGCCACGCTCTCGGTGATCTCCAGCTTGATGTGCCGCGGCTGCACCCCGGCGTCGCGCACCGCAGCGGCGAGGATCTCCGACAGCCGGCTGTCCTGGAACTGGCGCGGCGACAGGTTGATGCTCATCTGCAGGAAGATCCCGGCATCCTGCCAGGCGCGCAGCTGGCGGCAGGCGCTGCGCAGGATCCACTCGCCGAGGGCGTTGATCAGCCCCAGTTCCTCCATGATCGGGATGAAGCGCGGCGGCGGCACCAGGCCGATTTCCGGGTGTTCCCAGCGGATCAGCGCCTCGACGCCGACGATGCGGTTGTCGCTGAGCTGCATCTGCGGCTGGTAGACCAGATGGAACTGGCGGAAGTCTTCCTCCAGGGCGGCGCGCAGGGCGAACTCCAGCTTCAGTTCGGTCACCGTGTCGCTGCTGGCCGGGCGGGCGACGCTCAGCGGCATGCCCTGCAGGCGGGCGAGCTGGCGGGCGTCCTGGGCGGCCTGGATCATTTCCTCGGCGTTGCCGGCATGCTGCGGGAACAGTGCGATGCCGGCGGTCAGCGAGGCGAACAGCGACTCGCCGTCGAGGCTGATCGGCTGGCTGGCCCGCGCCAGTGCCGCGTCGGTCTTGGCGCGCACGCGTTCCAGGTCGTTGTGCGGCACCAGCAGGGCGAACTCGTCGCCGTCCAGGCGGGCGACATGGATCTCGCCGGGCAGCCCCTGCTGCAGGGCGTGGGCGACGCGGGCCAGGACCAGGTCGCCGGCCTTCATGCCCAGCGCGTCGTTGATCCGTCCCAGACGGTTGATGTCGAGCAGCACCATGGCTACCCCCTGGCCCTCGTGGCGGGCGCGCTCGATGGCGGCTTCCAGCTGGCGCAGGAACAGCTTGCGGTTGGGCAGGCCGGTGAGGCTGTCGTGCAGGGCCAGGTGCTGGACCATCTGCTCGGTTTCGCGGACCTGGGTGACGTCCTGCCAGGCGCCCTCGAACAGCTGGACCGCGCCGGGCGTCGGGTTGGGCTCGGCGACCAGGTGCAGCACGCGCATGCCGCCTTCGGCCTGCGGCAGGCGCACTTCCAGGTCGAGCCGGCTCAGCGCGGTGCGCATCACCTCCATGGCCTGGGCGAGCCGCGCGCGATCGTCGGGATGCACATGGGCGAGCAGGCCGGCGAGCTGCCCGACCTGCTCGGGGCGCAGCCCGGTCAGCTCGGGCAGGTCCGCCGACCACTCCAGGCGGTCGCTGTCGGCGTGCCAGGCCCAGAAGCCGAGGCGGGCGATCTTCTGCGCATGGCTCTGGCGCAGGCGGGTGCGCTGCAGCTCCAGACTGGTGCGCCGGGCGCGCAGGGCGTAGCGCAGCCGCGCGGCGAGCAGCGGCCAGTTGATCGGCTTGGTGATGAAATCGGTGGCCCCGGACTCGAAGGCCCGTTCCACGTCGGCGGTGGCGTCGGCGGCGGTGAGCATGATCACCGGGGTGCCCGGCACGCTCTCGGCCTCGCGCATCGCCAGGCAGGCGGCGAAGCCGTCGAGGCGCGGCATCATCACGTCCATCAGCACCAGGTCGGGGCGTTCGCGGCGGAATACCTCCAGGCCCTCCTGGCCGTCGGCGGCTTCCAGCAGGCGATAGCCCTGCTTGCCGAGGATCGAGGTGATCAGCATCCGGGTGGACAGGTCGTCTTCGACGACGAGGATCGATTGCGTGGTCTGCATGGTCGTGATGCCGTTCCTTGCCGGGCCGTCAGAGGACGTCCTGTTGCGGGGTGCGTGCGGCGCCGGGCGCCGGGTCGGGGTAGCGTTGCCGCAGGCTGCGCGCGCTGGCTTCGGCCAGTTGCGCCAGCTGCGCGGCGCTGTCGTGCGCGGGCGCCCGGTCGCCGGCCGCGCGTTGTTCGAGGTCGCGCGCCAGCGCCGCCAGGGCCAGCGCGCCGAGGTTGCCGGCGCTGCCCTTGAGGCGGTGCGCCTGCCTGCGGATTTCGTCATGGTCACCCTCGGCGAGGGCGCTTTGCAAGCCCGCGATCTGCCCCGGCAGGTTGCTGCAGAAGAAGCCGATCAGGGTCTGCAGATCGCTGCCCAGGGCTTCCTCCAGCCCGGCGAGCACGCCCTCGTCGAGCAGCGGCGGCTCGGTGGCGGGCGGCGGCGCGCTGCGGCCGAGCAGGGCCAGCATGCTGTCGAGCAGCTGGCGCGCGTTGTAGGGCTTGCTGAGTATCTCGTCCATGCCGGCCTGCCGGCATTCGTCGACCGCCGGCGTGCCGGCGTGGGCGGTGAGGGCCAGCACCGGCGTGCGCGGCTGGCCGCGCTCGCGCTCCAGGCGACGGATCTCGCGGGTCGCGGTGGGGCCGTCCATCACCGGCATCTGGCAGTCCATGAGGATGATGTCGAAGCGCGCTCCGGCCTCGATCAGCGCCACCGCCTCGGCGCCGTTCCCGGCCTCGCTGAGCTGCACCGCGTGCTTGGCCAGCAGGCGCTGGGCGAGCATGCGGTTGACCGGGTGATCCTCGACCAGCAGCACGCGGCACCCGCGCAGGCCGGGCTCGGCGCTGCCGGCCGTCTCGCGGGCCGCGGCCGGGACGCGCCGCTGCAGCGCGCCGAGCAGGGCGTAGGCCAGCGCATCGGGGCCGGCCGGTTTGCTCAGGTGCTGGTCGAGCACCCGCGATTCGCGGGCCTCGACCTCCAGCTGGTCGCTGGCCGAGGAGAGCATCACCAGATGCAGGTGCGGATGCCGCTCGCGCAGCTGGCGCGCCAGCTCCAGGCCGTCCAGTTCGGGCATCATGCGGTCGAGCACCGCCAGCTGCACGCTCCCGGCGTTCCGTGGCTCCTGCATCCAGGCCAGGGCGTCGAGCGGGTTGCAGAAGCCGTAGGGCCGCATGCCCCAGGCGACGGCGTGGCGCTCGACGATCAGCCGGTTGGCCAGCACGTCGTCGACGATCAGCAGGCCGCGTCCGGCCAGCAGCTCGGCGGCCCGCTCGCTGGCGCTGCGCTCGCCCCGGGGATTGTCCTGCAGCGGCAGCTGCAGCTCGAAGAAGAAGCGGCTGCCGCGGCCGGGCGTCGATTCCAGGCCAATCTCGCCGCCCATCAGCTCCACCAGCCGGCGGCTGAGAGACAGGCCCAGGCCGGTGCCGCCGTACTTGCGGGTGGTCGACTCGTCGGCCTGGCGGAAGGCGTCGAAAATGAACGGCTGCACTTCCGGGGCGATGCCGATGCCGGTGTCGCGCACCGCGAAGCACAGCGCCCCCGGCGTGCGGGTCGAGCGGGCGACGCACAGGGCGACTTCGCCGCGTTCGGTGAACTTGACCGCGTTGCTCAGCAGGTTGAGCAGCACCTGGCGCAGGCGCAGCGGATCGCCGAGCACCTGGCGCGGCAGCCCCGGTTCGACCTCGATGATCAGTTCGAGCTGCTTCTGGTGGGCGCGGGCGGCCAGCAGCTTGGCGGTGTGCTCGACGACCTCGCTGAGGTCGAAGGCGACGTGCTCCAGCTCCAGGTGCCCGGCGTCGACCTTGGACACGTCGAGGATGTCGTTGAGCAGGGCCAGGAGCATCTCGCCGGAGCGTTGGGCGATTTCCAGGTATTCGCGCTGCTCGGGGTCGAGCGCGGTTTCCAGGGCCAGGTCGAGCATGCCGATCACCCCGTTCATCGGCGTGCGGATCTCGTGGCTCATGTTGGCGAGGAACAGGCTGCGCGCCTTGGAGGCCTGCTCGGCGTGGTCGCGGGCGCGGCGCAGGTCCTGCTCCAGGGCGTGGCGCGCGCTGATGTCGAAGATCATCCCGTCAAGCAGCCGCTCCTCGCGTCCGTCCTCGACGGTCTCGGTGACGAGGTGGCCGAGCGACCAGACCTGCAGCAGCCGGCCGTCCCGGCAGCGCAGGCGGTATTCGGCCGAATAGCTGCCGCCCTCGGTGCCGGCGCGCCGGCGCGCTTCGGCCAGGTGCGGCAGGTCTTCGGCCGGGATCAGCGCGCGCAGGCCGCCGTTGTCCTGCAGTTCGGCGGCGCTCCAGCCGGTGAGCGCCTCGATGCCGTCGCTGAGGAACAGCAGGCTCCAGTCCTCGTCCAGCCGGCAGCGGAAGACGATGCCCGGCAGGTTGTCGATCAGCGACTGCATGAAGCGCTCCTGGCTGCGCAGGGTTCGGCGCATCCGCTCGCGGTAGTGCAGGAAGGTGTTGCTGAGCAGCACGGCGACGATCAGCAGCAGGGTGCCCAGCAGCACGGCGTTGGCGATCGGCCCGCTCTGCAGCGCCGGCAGCGGGGTGTCCGAATCGGCCGTGCCGAGAAAGCGCGCCGCCGCCATGCCGGCGTAGTGCATGGCGGCGATCGCCGAGCCCATCACCGCGCCGCCCAGCAGCAGGCCTGTCAGCGGCCGCAGGCGCGCGTTGTGCTCCAGGCCGAAGCGCACCCACAGCGCCAGCATGGCCAGGCCGATGGCGAGGAGGATCGACAGGGCGAACCACCAGGGGTCGTAGCGCAGCAGCGGCGCCATCCGCATGGCGGCCATGCCGCTGTAGTGCATGGCGCCGATCCCGGCGCCGACCAGCACGCCGCCGAGCACCAGCTGGCGGCCGCGCAGCTGCGGGCGGGTGAGCAGCGACAGGGCGACCCAGGAGGCGGCCAGGGCCGGCAGCACCGAGAGCAGGGTGGTCAGCGGGTCGTAGCTGACCGGGCTGCACAGGCGGAACGCCAGCATGCCGAGAAAGTGCATCGCCCAGATGCCGCCGCCCAGCGCCAGGGTGCCGGAGAGCAGCGCCACCTGGCGCAGCAGCGGCGTGCTGCTGGTGCGGGCGATCCCGGCCACCTGCAGGCCCATGGTCGCGGCGCCCACCGAGAGCAGGATCGACAGCGCGACCAGCCAGGGGTCGAAGGTGCCGTACAGGTACAGGCTGGGGTCGGCGGGGTCGAGCAGGAAAACGAGTTCGAGCATGGCAGGGCGCATCGCCGGCAGGATGGGAGAAGCCGTGCGGGACGGGCGCGGGGCGCATCCTTCGGGCGGGTGACGACTGGCGGCAGGACGTGCACAGGCGAGCCGCCGGGCGTCGTTGGACGGGCGCCCGGCACCTGCCGCAGCTCCCGTTACCGTCATTGACCGCCGCCGGCCGGCGTCCCGTCTTGATGGGCGTCAACGCCCTCGCGGGCCGCCGGCCACGCGGCTCAGAAGGCTTCCCAGCTGTCCTCGGCGACCGGCGTTTTCGGCCGGCGCGGACGTGCCACCGTCGCGTTGGGCTGGCGGGCAGCCAGGCGTGGCGGGCGCGGCGTGCCGCTACCGGCCGGCAGGCGGCTGGCGGTCTGGAAGATCGAGATCGCCTGGGCCAGCTCGCCCACCTGCGCCTGCAGGCTGGTGGAGACCTGCTGGGCGTGGCTGACCATGCCGGCGTTCTTCTGCGTCACGCTGTCGAGCTGGGCGATGGCCTGGCTGATCTGGGCGATGCCCGAACTCTGCTCCGAGGAGGCGCAGGAAATCTCGCCCATGATGTCGCTGACCTTGACCACCGACTCGATCACTTCGTCGATGGACGACTCGGCGACCTTGACCAGGGCGACGCCTTCGCCGATCTCGCTGGTCGAGTGGTCGATGAGCTGGCGGATGTCCTGCGCCGCCGCCGCCGAGCGGCCGGCCAGCTGGCGCACCTCGGTGGCCACCACGGCAAAGCCGCGCCCGTGCTCGCCGGCGCGGGCCGCCTCGATGGAGGCGTTCAGGGCGAGGATGTTGGTCTGGAAGGCGATCGAGTCGATCAGCCCGATGATCTCGCCCATCTGCTGCGAGGCCTCGGAGATCGCCGACATCTTGCGCACCACCTGGTGCATCACCTCGCCGCTGTCCTTGACCAGGCGCGAGGCGTGCTCGGACAGCTGGTTGGCGTGCTGGGCGTTGCTGGAGTTCTGTTCGACCGTGGTGGTGATCTGCTCCATGCTGCTGGCGGTCTGCTGCAGCGAGGCGGCCTGGTCCTCGGTGCGCGCGGCCAGGGCCTGGTTGCCGCTGGCGATGTCGTGGCTGGCCGACGACACGCTGTGGATGCTGCGGTTCACGTCGAGGGCGATGCTCGACAGGCTCTTGCGCATGGTGTCCATCATGGCCGCCAGCTGGCCGATTTCGCTGCGGCCGAAGTCGGGGATCTGCGCGCTCAGGTTGCCGGCGGCGATCTGCGAGTTGAACTGCATCGCCGCGGCGATCGGCGCCTTGATCGAGCGCAGGGTGCGGTAGCCGAGATAGGCGAGCACCGCGGACAGGCCGCCGAGAGCGGCCAGCGAGTAGCCGTTCAGCGCCGCCCAGGCCGAGGCGCCAGCGGCTTGGGCGCCGACCGCGAAGCCGGCGGCGGTGAAGAGGATCGCCGTGGCCGACATGGCCGGCAGGCGGAACTGCATCGACGAGGGGTTGAGCCGGGCGAGCCAGCCGCGCAGGCCCCGGCGGCACAGCACGCCGTCCTTGAGGGCGAAGGCACTGCGCCGGCCGGGGCGATGTCGCCATAGACCTCACGGGCCAGCGCCACGGCTTGGGCATCGGCCTTGATGCGCACCGAGGCGTAGCCGACCAGGCTGTTGCCTTCGAAGTAGGGGGTGACGTGGGCCAGCACCCAGTAGTAGTCGCCGTTCTTGCGCCGGTTCATCACCAGCCCGTTCCACTCGCGCCCGGCTTCGAGGGTCTGCCACAGGTTGGCGAACGCCTCGCGGGGCATGTCCGGGTGGCGGACGATGTTGTGGTCCGCGCCCTTGAGCTCATCCCAGGAGAAGCCGCTCACCTCGATGAACGCCGGATTGGCGTAGGTGATCTTGCCCGTCAGGTCGGTGCGCGAAATCAGGAAGTCATCACTGTTGAGTGAATATTCACGGGAGCCAAGATTTCCGGACAACATGATTTATTTCCTTATATTAGGCGTTGAGGGTCCCTGCGCGAGCCTAATATTAATTCGGGCGCATCGAACAAGAATGTTTTGCAGATATATCCGTCCACACGGAGTGGGCGGCTATATATCGATACGGCAGACAAAGAAATGCCGTTGGAGCCTGCGTGGGCGACGAGGCGGATGGCACATCTGGCGATGCGCGGCGCCTGTAGTCTCCCTGTGCTCTATGGGGTTTTATGCCTTTTTTTGATATTTCGAGTCAATTTTTTGGAAATATAACCTCTTGCCTAATTTGTCTCAAGCCTGAGCGTTGGCTTGCTGACGAATCACCCTGGGTCTATAACCACTCTTTCCGAATGGGTTTCGAGTGATTACTTTTTTAGGGTTATTTTTAATTCCTTTTTAATTGAAAGGTTATTGGTGGGGGAGATATTGGTCAATTGCGTGCCGGCGAGTTTGCCGGCCAGCAAACTCGAAAGCGCCCTGAAGCAAAGGAGGGTGGCGGATGGTCATGCGGGGTGCTGCAAATTCGCATCAAGACAGCGAAATAGAGCGGCGCGTCTGTATCGGAGGGGGAGGACGGTAACGACCCGGCGGAAGTCGGCCCGCTGCGCCGCCGCGGCGGGCGGCGACGGGCAGCGGGCGGCTTCAGGCCGGCAGCGGATAGCGCTGGTGCAGGCGCTCCAGGGTGCGTTCGGCCAGATCGCCGAGCCGCTCGCCCAGCGCCGCGTCGAGCGCCTGTTGCTGCTGGGCCTGCTGTTCGATCTCCCGCGCCAGGGTGGCCAGCGCCAGGGCGCCGAGGTTGCCGGCGCTGCCCTTGAGGGTATGGGCCTGGCGGCGGATTTCCGTGGCGTCGCCGCCGCGCAGGACGATCTGCAGGGCGGCGATCTGGGTCGGCAGGCTGGCGCAGAAGAAGGCCACCACCTTGTGCAGGTCCTCGCCCAGGGCTTCCTCCAGGCTGGCGAGCATGGCCTCGTCGAGCAGCGGCGTCTCCCCGCCGTCGGCGGCGGCCGGCGCCAGCGCTGCCGGGGCGGCGGCGCTGGCCAGCAGGCGGCCGATGGCGGCGAGCAGCTGCTCGTTGTTGTAGGGCTTGCTGAGCACCTCGTCCATGCCGGCATCGCGGCAGTGGGCGATTTCCGGGGTGCCGGCATGGGCGGTGAGGGCGAGGACCGGCGTGCGCGGCAGGTCGCGCTCGCGTTCCAGGCGGCGGATCTCGCGGGTCGCGGTGGGGCCGTCCATCACCGGCATCTGGCAGTCCATGAGGATGATGTCGAAGCGCGCCCCGGCCTCGATCAGCGCTACCGCCTGGGCGCCGTCCTCGGCCTCGCTGAGCTGCACCGCGTGCTTGGCCAGCAGGCGCTGGGCGAGCATGCGGTTGACCGGGTGGTCCTCGACCAGCAGCACGTGGCGTTCGCGCAGGTCGAGCTCCGGGGCGCTCGGCGCGGCGACCGCGCCGGCCGCCGCCGGCCCCGGGCCGTGCAGGGCGGCGAGCAGCGCATAGGCCAGGGCGTCGGGGCTGGCCGGCTTGTGCAGGCTCTGGTCGAGCAGGCCGTCGTGCAGGGCGATGGCTTCGAGCTGGTCGCTGGCCGAGGAGAGCATCACCTGGCGCAGCTTGGGGTACTGGCGACGCAGGCTGCGCGCCAGTTCCAGGCCGTCCAGCTCGGGCATCATGCGGTCGAGCACCGCCAGCTGTACGCTCCCGGCGTTCCGTGGGTCCTGCATCCAGGCCAGGGCGTCGAGGGGATTGCAGAAGCCGTGCGGCTGCATGCCCCAGGCGATGGCGTGGCGTTCGACGATCAGCCGGTTGGCCAGCACGTCGTCGACGATCAGCAGGCCGAGGCCGGCCAGCTGTTCGGCGGCCCGTTCGCTGGCGCTGCGCTCGCCGCCGGGGGCGGCCTGCGGCGGCAGCAGCAGGTCGAAGAAGAAGCGGCTGCCCTGGCCGGGCGTTGAACTGACGTGGATCTCGCCGCCCATCAGCTCCACCAGTCGGCGGCTGAGCGCCAGGCCCAGGCCGGTGCCGCCGTACTTGCGGGTGGTCGACTCCTCGGCCTGGCGGAAGGCGTCGAAGATCTGCTGCTGGGCTTCCGGGGCGATGCCGATGCCGGTGTCGCGCACCGCGAAGCACAGCGCGCCGGGCGCGCTGGCGGAGCGACCGACGCACAGGGCGACCTCGCCGCGCTCGGTGAACTTTATCGCGTTGCCGAGCAGGTTGAGCAGCACCTGGCGCAGGCGCAGCGGGTCGCCGAGCACATGGCGCGGCAGGCCCGGCTCGACCTCGATGATCAGTTCGAGGCGCTTCTGGTGGGCGCGAGCGGCCAGCAGCTTGGCGGTGTGCTCGACGACCTCGTTGAGGTCGAAGGCGACGCTCTCCAGCTCCAGATGCCCGGCGTCGACCTTGGACACGTCGAGGATGTCGTTGAGCAGGGCCAGGAGCATCTCGCCGGAACGCTGGGCGATTTCCAGGTATTCGCGCTGCTCGGGGTCGAGCGCGGTTTCCAGGGTCAGGTCGAGCATGCCCATCACCCCGTTCATCGGCGTGCGGATCTCGTGGCTCATGTTGGCCAGGAAGGTGCTCTTCATCCGTGCGCTGCGCTCGGCGGCGCGCCGCGCTTCCTCCTGGGCGGCCTGCATCTGCAGGCGCTGGGTCATGTCGCGGAACACGGTGATCGAGCCTTCGATGCGGCCCTTCTGCACCACCGGGGCGCAGGTCACCTCGACCGGCAGGCTCTGCCCGCCGGCGGTGCGGAAGCGCTCGTTCTCGCAGTAGTAGGTTTCGCCGCGCAGGGTGCTCAGGCGGATCGGGCAGGCCTCCAGCGGCACGTCGTCGCCGTGGCTGTCGTGGGCGTGGATCAGCTCGTGGACCACCGCGCCCTGCAACTGCTGCGCGGTGAAGCCGAGCAGGCGCTCCAGCGCCGGGTTCCAGTAAATCAGGGTGCCGCGTTCGTTCTGCACGAACAGCCCTTCGAGCATGTTGTCGGTGATGCTCTTGAACATCTGCCGCTCGTTTTCCAGGCTCCGGCTGTCGCGGCGCTGGCGCTGCAGGGCCAGCAGCAGCGCCGCCAGCAGCAGGCTGGCGAGGCCGGCCAGCAGCAGGTAGTGGCGCGCCGAGACGCCCAGCTCGGGCACCGCGCCGTAGCCGACCAGGTAGCCGGCCTGCTCGCCGGTCAGGTTGCTGACCGGCATGAAGGTCACCGCGGCGAACTCCAGCCCCTGCAGGCGTACCGGCAGGGCGAAGGTCTCCGAGGCGTGCATGCGCTGGCGGATCTTCTCCCAGTGCGGCTTGAGGCGGTCGTCGAGTTCCACCTGGCTGGCCGGCCGCGCGCTGACGCTGCGGTGGGCGAGGCTGGCCTGCAGGTCTTCGAGGGCATAGTCGGGATTGATCTCCAGCGGGAACAGCAGGCTGGTGCTTTCCGGGACGCGCGCCTGCAGGCTGTCGCGGTGCAGCCAGAAGCTGTATTCGTGGCCGGGATTGACCTCGCTGAGGCCCTGGCCGATGGCGCTGAAGTCGATGCTGGTTTCCACCGAGCCGATCAGCTCGCCGTCGAGCCTGACCGGGAACACGTAGCGATAGCCGTGGAACAGCTTGCCGTTCTCGAAGCCGCGGGTCGGCTGGCCGGTTTCCAGCACGCGGCGGATGCTCGGCCGCGAGGCGAGCAGGTCGTCGCCGGACATCTCCGGCTTGTGGAAGCGCAGGTAGCTGCGCCCGGCGCGGTCGTGGAAGTGCAGCTGGACCAGGTTGTAGCGGCTCATGTGCCGGTAGTCGGGCCACAGGGTGCGCAGCAGCCGGCCGCGCAGCATCGCCTGCTCCGCACCGCTGGCCTGCAGGCCCTGGTGGAACAGGTGGCGGATGCCGGGACGGTTGAGCAGGGTGTCGTGCATCAGCTCGCTGACCCGTCCGTAGGTCTGGGTGATGGCCTGGTAGGCGCTGTGCTTCTCGCGGTTCTTCGCCTCCAGCACCTCGTCGGCGTTGCGCGCCCACAGCTGGTAGAAGCCGGCGAGCAGGAGCAGTTCGAGGACGACGAACAGGGCGGGAAAGGTCCATCTCATCGGGCTTGCTCCTTCTCGCGCAGGATCGCCTGCTGCAGCGGCGCCTCGATGCGCATGAACTGGCGGGCGATGGCGTCGTAGTCCTCGTGGGCGGCCGGCACGGCGCCCCGGCGCAGGGTGCGCGGCCATTCGACGAAGCGCGCGATGTCCGCCTCCTGCAGGGCGAGGAAGCCCTCGCGCAGGCGCTGGCGGGTGGCGGCATCGAGGGTCGCGGCGTTGGCGATCAGGGTGAAGCCGGGCAGCGGCCGGGTGGCCGCCAGCTCGACCAGGCCGACGCCGGCGAAGCGCGCGGCGACCTCGTCCTTGAGCACCCCGAGGTCGGCGCCGCCGGTGATCACCTCGATGGCGATCTGGTCGTGGCGGCCGACGAAGCGGTAGTCGAGGCGCTCGATGTCGACCCCGGCGCGGCCGAGCAGGGTGGCGGCGGCGAAGTAGCCGCAGGTCGAGAACGGCTGGGTCAGCGCCAGGCGCGCGCCGACGTAGCGCGGCAGCGGGCGCACCTCGTCGGCGAAGGCGACCAGCGTGCAGGTGTAGTGCTCGCGGCCGTCCGGCTCGCGAAAGCGCACCAGCGGCTCGGCGCCCGCGTGCAGCTGGCGCAGCGAGACGTAGGGCAGCGGGCCGAGGATGGCCAGGTCGATGCGCCCGGCGACGAAGCCGCTGATGATGTCCTCGTAGCGGGCATGGTTCTCCACCACCACCGGATGGCCGGTCAGCTCCTCGATGAAGCGCGCCGGGCCGAGCTGGCTGTGGATCTCGTCGGGCGTCGACTCGAACAGGGTCGGCGCCAGCACGATGTTGCGCAGCGTCCGCGGCTCGGTATCGGCGCCTGCCTCGGCGGTGGCGCTGGCCGCCAGCAGGCAGCCCAGCAGGCCGAGCAGGGCAGCGGCGAGCCGGCGGCGAAAGTGCGGGGTGCGGCGGGGCAGGGGCATGGGCGGCGAACTCCGGGTGTCACGGGCAGGCGGCGTGCGTCTGCTGGCAGAAGGCGAGGAAGGCGTCGGCCTTGAGCGGCGGCGAATACCAGTAGCCCTGGCCGAGCTGGCAGCCGATGTCCTGCAGCAGGGCGACGTGCTCGGCGCGCTCGATGCCCTCGGCGACGGTGACGAAGCCGAAGTTGCGCGCCATCTGCACCACGGTTTCCGCCAGGCGCAGGTCCTGCAGGTTGCTGTCGATCTCGTTGACGAAGGCGCGGTCGATCTTCAGCACCGACACCGGCAGGGTCTTGAGGTAGGCCAGCGAGGAGTAGCCGGTGCCGAAGTCGTCGATAGCGATCGACAGGCCCTGCCCGGCCAGTTGCTGCAGCTGGCGGCGGGCCAGGGCGACGTCCTGCATCAGGCCCGACTCGGTGACCTCGATCTCCAGCGCGCCGCGCGGCAGGCTGCTGCGCTGCAGGCGTTCGAGCAGGCGCTCGGCGAAGTCGGGCTGCATCAGCTGCAGGGTGGCGACGTTGACCGCGATGCGGAAGCCGTCCGGCAACTGCTGCGCGGCGAACCAGGCTTCGAGCTGGCGGATGGCGCTGTCCAGCACCCAGTCGCCGATGCGCAGGATCTCGCCGCTGGCCTCGGCCAGGGGGACGAACTCGGCCGGCGAGACGAAGCCCAGCTCGGGATGCACCCAGCGCAGCAGCGCCTCGGCGCCGATCACCCGGCCGCTGCCGAGGTCGATCTTCGGCTGGTAGACGAGGAACATCTGCCGGCGGTCGAGGGCCTCGTGCAGGGCCAGGCGGTAGTGGCTGCGGCGCTGCAGCTCGGCCTCCAGCGCCGGATGGTAGAAGCGCCACTGGTCGGCCTCGCCCGGCACCGCGAGGGCGGCCTGGCGCAGCAGGTGGTCGGCCGAGTCGTGGGGCTGCTCGCTGTGGCTGACGCCGATGCGCAGGCCCAGCTGCAGGCGCAGGTGGTCGATGCTGAACGGCTGCGCCACGCAGGCGATCACCCGCTGCAGCAGCGCTTCCAGGCGCGTCGTGTCGTTGTCCGGCACATGGATCACCCAGGCGGTGTGCTTCCACACCGCAACGCCGGCGGCATCGCCCAGGCAGTCGAGCAGGCGGTCGCGCAGGCGCTGGCTGAGGGCGTCGCCGAGCACATGGCCGTGCAGGCGGGAGATCGCGGCGAAACCGTCGAGGGCGACGTAGCACAGGCTCAGCGGCTGTCCGGCGTGCAGCGCCTGCTCCAGGCTGGCGAGCAGGGCGCGGCGGTTGGGCAGCCCGGTGGCCGGGTCCTGGAAGGACAGGCGCTGGATCTCGGCGGTGCGCTCGTCGACCAGGCGCTGCAGCAGCAGGGCGCGGTCGTGGCGCTCGCGCAGCAGGAAGTGGACTTCCAGGGTGTTGTGGATGCGCTGCAGCACTTCGAGCTGGTCGAAGGGCTTGCCGAGGAAGTCGCGGGCGCCGAGGCCGAGGGCCTGCAGGCGGGTGTCGCGGTCGGTCTGCGCGCTGAGCACGATCACCGGCGGCATCTGCTCGCCCCAGCGCGCGCGCAGCTGGCCCAGCACCTGATGGCCGTCCAGGTGCGGCATGCGGATGTCGAGGAGGATCAGGTCGGGCAGCGCGTCCTCCAGCTGGGCGAGCACCTGGCGCGGGTCGGTCAGGCTGTGCAGGTTGGCGTAGCCGGCCTCGTCGAGCAGGTCGAGGAGCAGCTCGACGTTGATCGGGTTGTCGTCCACCACCAGGATGCGCGCATCCGGGTAACGGCAGTCGCTGGCCTGGATCACGGGGCCTCCTGCTGGGCGAAGGTGTCGAGCACGGCGAGCAGCCGGGCGATGTCGAGCGGCTTGGTCAGGTAGTCGGCGAAGCCGGCGGCCTTGGCCTGGCGCAGGTCGGCGGGCATGGCGTTGGCCGACAGGGCGATCACCGGAATGGCCTGCGTCGCCGGGTTGCGGGCGAGGATCGCCATCGCCTGGTAGCCGTTCATGCCCGGCAGGTTGATGTCCAGCAGGATCAGGTCGGGGCGCTGCGAGCAGGCCAGCTCCAGGCCCAGCTCGGCGGAGTGCGCGCAGTTCAGCGCAAAGCCGTCGAGGTCCTCGAACAGCTCGATCAGCAGGCGCTGGTTGGCCGGGTTGTCCTCGATGTACAGCACCTGGAAGCTCGCCGCGGCGGCCGTCTCGACCGGCGCGGCGACGCTCTCCGCGGCGCCCTCGTCGCTGGCCTGCGGCGCCGCGGCCAGCGGCAGCTCGAACCAGAACTCGCTGCCGACCCCCTCCTGGCTGTCGACGCCGATGCGCCCGCGCATCTGTTCGAGGATCTTCTTGGTCAGCGCCAGGCCGACCCCGGTGCCCTCGATGCTGCCGTTCTCGGCGCCCAGGCGGTTGAACGGCTGGAACAGCTGGTCGAGCTTGTCGGCGGCGATGCCCACGCCGTTGTCGGCGATGCGGATGCGCGCGCAGTCGCGCTCCACCCGGCAGTCGATGCGCACCGAGCCCTGCGGGCGGTTGTACTTGATGGCGTTGGTGATCAGGTTGATCAGCACCTGCTTGAGACGCGTGTAGTCGGCCTCGACCCAGGCGCTGCAGTGCGCGGTGGAGGGCCGCAGGGCGATGCCGTGCTGCTCGGCGATCGGCGCCAGGGTGCTGCAGGCGTCGTCCAGCACGTCGGCCAGGCGGATGTGCTCGATGGACAGGTTGATGTGCCCGGCCTCGATGCGCGCCAGGTCGAGCACCTCGTTGATCAGGTTGAGCAGGTGGTTGCCGCTCTTGTAGATCTGCTCCACCTGGCGCTGCTGGCGCTCGTTGAGCGGGTGCTTCTGGCTGGTGCTCAGCAGCTGGGCGAAGCCGAGGATGGCGTTGAGCGGGGTGCGCAGCTCGTGGCTCATCGAGGAGAGGAATTCGCTCTTGGCGCGGCTGGCTTCCTCGGCCTGGTCGCGGGCGCGTCGCAGTTGCTCGGTGAAGTTCTCCCGCTCGTGGAGCTGGCGGTACAGCTTGATCAGCAGCGCGCAGGTCGAGGTGAAGGGCTCCAGCCATTCCACCAGTTCGTCGCTGTAGGGCTGGCGGCCGTTGGCGATGGCGAACATGCCGATCACCTCGCCCTGGTCGAGGATCGGCACGCCCAGGTAGTTGTGCAGCGGCGGATGGCCGGGCGGGAAGCCGGTGCGCCGCGGATCGTCCGGCAGGTCGTTGCAGACGATGGTCTGTCCGCCGGCGAACACCTGGCCGAGCAGGCTGTGGGGGTTGTCGAGCAGCATCTCGCCGGCGCGCAGGCGCTCCAGCAACGCGCGCGAGGGCTCGTCCCAGGTCAGGTCGCTGATCGCGTGGATCTTCAGCGCCGCCTGGCCGTCGAGGTTCAGCACCTCGCCGATCAGCGCGTAGTCGCTGTTGGTCAGCTCGCGCAGGGCGTGCTTGAGGAAGGTCCACAGGCTGTTGCCGGACATCAGCGCCCGGTAGTCGGTCAGCCCGCGGTGCAGCACGCCGAGCAGGTGCTGCTGCTTGTCCAGCAGGGCGTTGGCGGTCTGCACCTCGCTGAGGTCGGAGAGGATGCCGATGAAGTCGCGCGCGTCGCTGCCGTCTTCGTAGCGCACCTCGCTGACCGCCAGATGCACCGGGATGGTGTGCCCGTCGCGGTGCAGCGCCTCGACCCGCCGGCCCTTGCCGATGATCCGCGCCTCGCCGCTGCTCAGGTAGTTGTGCAGGTACTGGTCGTGGTCGACCGCCCAGCGCATCGGCATCAGCCGGCTGACGTTCTCGCCGAGCAGCTCCTCGCGCCGGTAGCCGAGCAGGCCGAGGGCGAAGTCGTTGATCTCGCTGATCCGCCCGCGGCTGTCGATGCGCACGATGCCGGCCGCCGCGCCGCGCCCGATGGCCTCGTAGCGCGCGGCCTGCTGGCTGCTGTAGAGGCTTTCGCGGTCGAGCAGGCGGCGCTGCTGGTGCAGCTTGAGCAGCTCCTCGACCTGGCCGGCGAGGGCTTCCAGCTGGCGCAGCCGGGCCGCGTCGATCTGCCGGGGCCGGGTGTCGATGGCGCACAGGGTGCCCAGCACATGCTGGCCGTCGGGGCGCAGCGGAATGCCGGCGTAGAAGCGGATATGCGGCGCGCCGGTGACCAGCGGGCTGTGGGCGAAGCGCGGATCGGCCGCGGCGTCCTCGACCACCAGCGGCGTGCCCTGGAGCAGGGTCTGGTTGCAGAAGGACAGGTCGCGTCCGCTCTGGCAGGCGTCGAGGCCGAAGCGCGACTTGAACCACTGGCGTTCGGCGTCGGCCAGCGAGACCAGCACGATGGGCACCTCCAGCAGCTCGGCAGCCAGGGCGGTCAGGCGGTCGAAGGCCGGTTCGGCGGGGGTGTCGAGGATCTGCAGGTCGTGCAGGTATTGCAGGCGCGCGTGTTCGTTTTCCGGGTAGAGCATCCGTAGAGCATCCGTGTGGCGTGCCGCGTCGGCAGGCTGCGTGTATCGGGATCGCGCAGGCGATCGCAGTGCGCCGATTGTGCGGGCTGGCGGGGCTCCGCGTCGAGGCTTTGACGAAGGCGGTGCGGTGTGCGGGGCGGCGCCCGGAAAGCCGGCGCCGGGCGGGTGCGAGAGCAGGGCGATCCGCAGCGCTCGTGACGCCCGTGGGCGCGGTGCGCGCTGCGCTGACGCGCGCCCACGGGCGTCCGGCCGCTTCAGGCGCCTGCCCCGGGCGCGGGCCGGTTCAGAAGCTGCTCCACTCCTCGGCGACGGCAGGCGCGCGCAGCGGCGGCGTGCGCTGGGCGGCGCCATGGCGACGATGCACGCGCGGGGCCGGCCGGCTGTCGGGCTGCACATGATGGACCTTGTGCGCGGGGCGGGGGGTGTCCTGCGCGGGCGCACCTTCCGTGCCCTGGCCGGCCAGGCGCAGCACGGCGATGCTGTTGGCCAGCTCGCCGACCTGGGTTTCCAGGGTGCGTGCCGAGCGCGCCGATTCGCCCACCAGCCCGGCATTGCGCTGGGTGACCTCGTCCATCTGCGCCACCGCGCAGTTGACCTGCTCGATGCCGCGGTTCTGCTCGTCCGAGGCAGAGGCGATCTCGCCCATGATGTCGTTGACCTTGATGACCGCCTCGATCACCGCCTCGATGGCCTGCTCGGCCTGCCGCACCTGTGCGGCGCCGAGGCCGACTTCCTGGTTGGAGCGCTCGATCAGCTGGCGCACTTCCGCCGCCGCGCCGGCCGAGCGGTTGGCCAGGCTGCGCACCTCGCTGGCCACCACGGCGAAGCCGCGGCCGTGCTCGCCGGCGCGCGCCGCCTCCACCGAGGCGTTGAGGGCGAGGATGTTGGTCTGGAAGGCGATGGCGTCGATGACCCGGACGATCTCGGCGATCTTCTGCGAGCTGGCGGTGATGCTGTCCATCCGCTCGACCACCTGATGCATCGCCGCGCCGCTGTTGCGCACCTCGACGGCCGCCGAGTTGGCCAGCTGGCTGGCCTGGCGGGCGTTGTCGGCGTTCTGCTGCACGGTGGCGGTGATCTGCTCCATGCTGGCGGCGGTCTGCTGCAGCGAGGCGGCCTGCTGCTCGGTGCGCGAGGCCAGGTCGTCGTTGCCGGCGGCGACCTGGGCGGCGGCGGGCCTGACCAGACCGAGGCTGGCGTTGACCTCGGTGGCGATGTTGCCGAGGCTGCGCTGCATGACTTCGAGCATCGCGGTCAGGGTGGCGAACTCGTTGCGGCTGCCGGCGTCGCGCGCGGCGGCCAGGTTGCCGGCGGCGATCTGCATGGCGAACTGGGTGGCGCGGCGGATCTCGCCGCGCACGGTGCGCAGCATCCAGGCGAAGGCGCCGGCGCCGAGCAGGGCGGTCAGCAGCAGCACGCCGACCTGCAGGTAGTCGAAGCCGGTCTGCGCCTGCAGGACGCCGTCGAGCAGGCGGGCGGCGGCTGCGTTGCTGCCATCCAGGGCGTTCAGTTCGCCCTGCAGGGCGTTGTGGCGCCACAGCACCAGGCCGAGGGCGAGCAGCAGGAACGCCGCGTTGATCGACAGGGCGGCGAGGATTCGCGCCCGCAGGCTGTTCAGGTGCAGGCGCTGGAGGCGTGCCGCCAGGCCGGTCTGCACGATGCGCCCGTTGTCCAGGCGGATACCGCGCCGGTCGCCGGCGCGCAGGCGGGCATAGGTGTCTTCGGCGAGGCGGATTTCCTCCTCGCTCGGCTTGACCCGCACCGAGGTGTAGCCCTGCACCTGGCCGCTCTCGACGATGGGCGTGACATGGGCGCGGACCCAGTAGTAGTCGCCGTTCTTGCGCCGGTTCTTCACCAGGCCGACCCAGATTTCCCCGCGGGCCAGGGTCTGCCACAGGTTGGCGAAGGCCTCCTTGGGCATGTCGGGGTGGCGGACGATGCTGTGCGGCGCGCCGAGCAGTTCCTCGCGCGAGTAGCCGCTGACCTCGACGAAGGACTGCGCGGCATAGGTGATGCGGCCCTGGGTGTCGGTGCGCGACAGCAGGTTCTGGTGTTCGCCGACCTTGTACTCTCGGCCGGTGGGGGACTGCGGGCGGTCATTCATTGCCAGGTTCTCACTGCGATAGAGCAGATGGGGAGTCGAAAACTGGTATCCGCACAGGCATGGTCAGGGGCTGCGACGTTGGCAGACCTGTTGTTATGGGCCGCTTGCGGCGGCTGCGCCGGCGCAGTGGAGCGCCGCGCCATATTTCGATTTCTTATACCTTAAGAAGTGTAAGGAATAATTTCGGCGACTGTAAGTCGTTGTCTCGATAGAATTTTTTGCGATGCTGCGGTTTTTGTGACGTTATTCTGACGTCACGCGGCGGCGGGCTGCGTGTGGCGGGGCATGGTCGCGCGGTCAGCAGTGTCTGGTCGCGGCGAGAGGGGCGCATGCGGCTGCGTGCGCATATTGTTATGCGCCAGAGAATTCTTTGTACAGGTTTTGTATGGATTTTCGGGCGGGATGCCCGGCCGGAGGGGGCGCGACGTTACCGCCGCGAGCTGCGCAACGCCCGCACGATCATGCGCGGGCGTACGCCGGCAGCGCGGCAGGGGAGCTGCCGCACTGCCGATCGGCCGGCCAGACCGGCCGGCGCCGACTCAGAACTCGCTCCACTCGTCCGCCTCGGCGTTGCGCCGGGCCGGGCTCGACGCGGCCGGGGCGCGCCGGGGTTCCACCTGGGCGGGGTTCGACGCCGGCAGCGCTGCGGGCGCCAGCGGGCGCGGCGCAAGGCCGCCGTGGCCGCTCGTGCCGAGGTCGAACACGGCGACGGAGTGCTCCAGCTGCTGCGCCTGATGGGCCAGGGTCTGCGAGGAATGCGCGGCGCGCTGCACCAGCGAGGCGTTCTGCTGGGTGACCTGATCGAGCTGGCTCACTGCCGTGTTGATCTGTTCGATGCCCTGGCTCTGTTCCTGGGAGGCGGCGGCGATCTCGTCGATGATGTCGCTGACCTTGCGCACCGCCGCGACGATGTCGAGGATGATCCGCCCGGCGTCCTCGGCGTGTCGGGAACCGCCCTGGACGCGGCTCACCGACTCCTCGATCAGCGCCTTGATCTCCTGGGCGGCGGCGGCGCTGCGGCTGGCCAGCGTGCGCACCTCGTTGGCGACCACCGCGAAGCCGCGGCCCTGCTCGCCGGCGCGCGCCGCTTCCACCGAGGCGTTGAGGGCGAGGATGTTGGTCTGGAAGGCGATGGAGTCGATCACGCCGATGATGCTGGCGATGCGCTGCGAGCTGTCGGCGATCCCTTCCATGGTGGAGACCACCTGACCGACCACCGCGCGGCCCTGCTCGGCGATCCCCGAGGCGTCGTCGGCCAGACGGCTGGCCTGGCGCGCGTTGTCGGCGTTCTGCTTGACCGTGGCGGTCAGCTCTTCCAGGCTCGCGGCGGTTTCCTCCAGCGAGGCGGCCTGCTGCTCGGTGCGTGCGCTGAGGTCCTGGTTGCCGCCGGAAATCTCCGCGGTGACCTGGGAAATGCTCGTGGAGCCAAGACGGATTTCGTGCACCACGCGGGCGAGGGCGCTGCGCATCTCGGCCAGCGCCGACTGCAGGCTGCCCAGCTCGTCGCGACGCTCCACGCGCACCTCGCGGCCCAACTGGCCGGCGGCGATCGCTTGCGCCACCTCGACGGCGCCTTGCACCGGGCGGGTAACGCTGCGCGCGATCAGGACGGCCATGCCGGCGCCGACCAGCAGCGCGACCACCGCCAGGGCGACGAGCAGGTAGCTGGCGCTGTCCACCGAGGCGCTGACCTCGCCGGAGAACTGCTGGTCGAGCCGGTGCTGGAAGGCGCTGAACTCGCCGATCCGCGCGATGTACTGCTCGGCGGCGGGAATCAGCTTGCCGCTCAGGTCGTCCGGGCCGGCCACCCCGTTCTTGAGGTCGGCGAAGAAGGCGCTGCGCAGGTCGACATAGCGCTTGCGGTGCTCGGCGACGCTCTGCAGCAGGGCCTTGCCCTCGGGCGAGGTGACGGACTTTTCCAGCTCGCCCTGCAGCAGGCTGATCTCGTCCGTGGTCTGCTTGATGAGCGGGGCGAAGTAGGCCTCCACCGCCGGGTCGTTCTGCGACTGGGCGATGGCCAGGGCCCGGGTCACGTTCAGGCGCGTGTTGGCCAGCCACTCGTTGGCGAGGGTGGAGCGTCGGTGCCGCTCCGTGGCGTCGACGAAGGAGTCGTCGACGGATTGCAGTCCGCTGACCGCGGTGGCGATGGCGATCAGCATCATGAGCAGGACGCTCGCGAAGCCCAGGCCAAGTCGGGTGCCGATTGTGAGGTTCATGCCTGCTCCTTCCCTTTCCATTGGTTATCCAGCATTGCGGTCGCGGCGATCCGGCTGGCATGCCTGCTGCGCTCATCCCGTGCGGCCCGACGGGGCGCCGCGCGGCGGCGTCCTTGTGCGGGCGATGGCGGAGGTTCGGGACGGGGCTGCACGCCGCTCCGCTCCACCCGCTCGGGCAGGTGCGCAATCGCTCGGTGGCAGGCAGTTTAGGGGAAGTTTCTGGTGCCGGTAAGTCGTTGTCCGGGCTGTTTTTTTCGATACTCTGCAGGCTTTGGTCGGGATTCTGGCGTCAGTCCGCCGTGGCGAAGGCTGCCCGTGCGTTGCCGGCGCGCTCGGCAGCGCTCGCGCCGCCCGCGGCCGTGGCGAGGTTGAAGCGCTCCAGGGTGGCGAGCAGTTCGTGGGCGGTGTCCTGCAGCGTGCCGGCCTGCTGGCGGTTGGCCTGGATGGCGGCGTTGCTGCGGGTCAGCGACTGGCTCATCGAGCGCGCGCTGTCGCCGAGGGCGGCGATGTCCTCGTGCTGCTGGTGGGTGGTGCGGTCGATGTCCTGCATGCGCGCGGCGACCTGCCGGCAGGCGGCAAGGATGTCCTGCATGAGCTGCGCGCTGCGGGCGCTCTGCTGCAGGCCACCGTCCACGCTGAGGTCGGCGGCGCCGACCTGCTCGCGGATCTGCCGGGCGATCTCGTGGGTGCGCTGGGCCAGGTCGCGGACCTCGCCGGCGACCACCGCGAAGCCGCGGCCCTGCTCGCCGGCCCGCGAAGCCTCGATGGCGGCGTTGAGGGCCAGCAGGTTGGTCTGGGTGGTGATCGCGTCGATGCTGCCGAGCAGGCCGGCGATGGCCCGGGTGTGCTCGGCGATGTCGCCCATACTCGCCTGCAGGCCGTCCATGGCCTGCATGCCGTCCCCGGCGCGGGCCTCCACCTCGGCGGTGAGCTGGCGGGTCTGGTGGGCCTGTTCGCTGCTCTGCCGGGTGGCGTCGCTGAGCTGCTGGCTGCGCGCGGCGATCTGCGCGACCTGCTCGGCGTTGTGGGCCGCCTGGCCGGCCAGCTCGTGCTGGCGGGCGTTGAGCTGCTGGCTGCTGGCTTCGACCTGATGGGCGGTCTGGCGCGCCTGCTGCAGGGTCTGCAACAGGTGCTCCTGCAGGCCGGCCATGGCCGCCAGCGCCGGGCGGCGGGTGTCGCCGAGCGGGGCGGCGAGATCGCCGTGGCGGGCGCGGGCGGCGAAGGCGGTGATCCGCAGGCCGTCGCCGAGCACGCCGCGCAGTTCCTGACTGAGGTAGGCGAGGATCGCCGCCTGTGCGACCACCGCGCCGGCGTGCATCAGCAGGCAGTGCAGCAGCGCCTCGGCCGGGGCATGCAGGCTGTGTTCGCCCAGGTCGTAGAGGCGCAGCAGGCCGCGCGCCTGCAGCAGGGTGAACAGCAGGTGATGGAGGGCGATGGCACCGGCGCCGGCGAGGATCACCCGCCAGTCGGCATAGAGGATCAGCACCGACAGCAGGATGAACACGCTGAAGTGCGCTTCGATCAGGCCGTTGCCCAGCTCGATCAGCAGTGCCGAGCAGCCCATCAGCAGGACCGCCATGGTCGAGGCGCTGAGCAGGCTGCCCGGATACAGCCGGCCGATAAGCCAGGCCGGCACGCCGAGCAGCAGGGCGACGAAGGGGGTGAGCAGCCAGCGCTCGCTGCTGGCGCCGACGATCATGCAGAGCAGCAGGGTGGCCAGCGCCGGCAGCCAGGCCAGGCGGTCGATGCGGGCGCGGTAGGCCTGGAAGGCGTGTGGGGTGCCGGCAGGGCTCTGGTGCGGAATGGGCGACATCGCGGGCTCTCTTTTCCTGTACAGGATTTTCATATTGTACAGGTTTTGTGTGATTTGTAGCGACGCATCTTGCCCGCCGCGCCACCACGCACCGCGCTGCCGCAGGGGGCGCCGCTACGCGGTGGCGGAACGCTGTCGGGCGAGGTCTTGTGGAAGGCGCGGGGACGCGGCGTCAGTCGGCCGGGCAGTCGGCGCGGTTCTGGCGGAACTGCAGCGGGGTGACGCCGAAGCGCTCCTTGAAGGCGGTGGCGAAGTTGGCGCCGCTGGTGAAGCCCAGTTCTAGGGCGATGGTCTGCACTTCCCGCGTGGTGTCGCTGAGCAGCGCGCGGGCCTGGCGCATGCGCTCCTCGCGCAGGTAGGTGAACACGGTGGCACCGACGCAGTGCTTGAAGGCCTCGTTGAGGCGCTTGGGGTTGGTGCTGACCAGGCGCGCCAGGCATTCGAGGTTGGGGGTTTCGGCCAGGTTGCGCAGCAGGTGCTGGCGGGCCGACTGGAACAGGATGCTGTCGAGGTTGGAGGCGCCCGGCGCCGGCTCGCTGGCTTCCGGGGCCGCTGCCGCCGGGCGGCGCGCGCGCAGGTGCATGCTCAGGCGGATGCGCACTTCCTCGAAGTTGAACGGCTTGGTGACGTAGTCCACGGCGCCGGCCAGCAGGCCTTCCAGGCGTTCGTCGGGCATCACCGCGCCGGACAGGAAGATCACCGGAATGTCGCTGGTGCGGGCGTCGGCCTGCAGTTGCCGGCAGGCGCTCAGGCCGTCGCAGACCGGCATGCGCACGTCCATCAGGATCATGTCCGGACGGATCGTCTGGGCCTTGCGGATGCCTTCCAGGCCGTTGGTGGCGAGGTGGACGATGGCGCCTTTCTGGCGCAGGTAGGCTTCCAGCAGCATGCGGTCGACGTCGGCGTCTTCGACGATCAGGATGTGCCGGTCGTGCAGCTCGTGGCTGCCCAAAAGGGGATGGTTCGTGGTCATGGGCTCTGCGCCTGCCTCCCTGCGGCACTGCCGCCTGGCGGCCCCTGCTGGTGCGGAGTGCATCACGGTTCTGGAGTGTCGGATGCACATGATGCTACAGGGCGAGCGAGCTTGTCATGAACTTGTACAGGGCCGGCCGCGCCGGCGGTCTCCCGGGCCGGCGCAGTGGCGGGTGTTGCTGGGGAGGCGCGCACGGCGGCGGCCTGCCGCGCGGTGGCGGCGAGGCCCGTGCCAGCGCGCGGCTGCGGCGCCGCGCCGCTCAGGACGGGGTGTCTTCGAGCACCTCCAGGCGCAGCACGGCCTCGCGCAGGGTCTGGATCTTCAGCGGCTTGGTCAGGTAGCCGGCGATGCCCAGGGCGCTGATGTTGGCGATGTCTTCGGGCATCGCCGCGGCGCTGATGATGATCACCGGCAGCTCGCGGGTCTGCGGGTTGTCGCGCAGGCGACGCAGCAGGGCGTCGCCCTGCAGGCCGGGCAGGTCGAGGTCGAGCAGCAGCAGTTGCGGCGGGTGCTCGTTGAGCCAGTGCAGCGCCTCCAGGCCGTTGTCCAGCACCTCGACCCGGGCGATGTCGCCCAGCGCCTTCTCCACCAGCAGCTGGCTGGCGCGGTTGTCCTCGACGTAGAGCACCCGCGGCAGGCGCTCGCGGCCGGGCGCGGCGGCGCTGCGCACGCTGGCCTGCAGTTCGGCGCTGAACGGCAGCTCGATCCAGAAGGTGCTGCCGCTGCCGGGGGTGCTGACGAAGCCGATCCGCCCGTGCATCAGCTCGGCCAGCTCGCGGCTCAGCACCAGGCCGATGCCGCTGCCCTTGATCGCGCTGTTCTCGTGGCCGAGGCGCTGGAAGGGCTTGAACAGCTGGTCCTGGCGCTCGGGGTCGATGCCGTAGCCGCTGTCCTCGACGCTCAGGCGCAGGCGCTCGCCGTCGATCCGGTAGCCCAGCGCCACCCGGCCGTGGGGACGGTTGTACTTGACCGCGTTGCTCAGCAGGTTGAGCAGGATCTGCCGCAGGCGCCGCGCCTCGGCGCGCACCAGCAGGCTGCCCGGCGGCAGCTGGGCCTCCAGCTGCAGGTGCTGCTCGCGGGCCTGCGGGCGGATCAGTTCCAGGCACTCGGCCATGATCTGCCGGGCGTCGACGGTCTCCAGGTGGACGCTGGCCTTGTCCGCCTCGATGCGCGCCAGGTCGAGGATGTCGTCCACCAGCAGGCCGAGGTGGCTGCTGGCGTTGTCGATCTCGCCGGCGTACTGGCGCAGGCTGTGCTCCTCGGGGCGCTCCTGCAGCTCCAGCTGGATCAGCTGGGCGAAGCCCTGCACGGCGTTGAGCGGGGTGCGCAGCTCGTGGCTCATGCTCGACAGGAAGCGGGTCTTGGCGACGTTGGCGGCCTGGGCCTGCTGGCTGGCGCGGCTGAGCGCCTCCTGGGTGGCCTTGAGGGCGTCGATGTCGACGTGGGTGCCGGCCAGGCGCAGCGGCCGGCCGCTGACCGGATCGGCGTCGAGCAGGCGGGCGCGGCTGAGCAGCCAGTGGTAGATGCCATGGGCGTCGCTGAAGCGGTACTCGATGCTGTAGTTGTCGCTGCTCGCGGCCGGCTGCTCGTGGCAGGCGATCACCGCCTCGCGGTCGTCGGGGTGGACGCGGGCGAGGAATGCGTCCAGCGCCAGGTCGTTGCCGTCCAGGCCGAAGCGCTGCGGGAAGCGGCCCTCGATGTGCAGCCGCTGCCGGCGCAGGTCGAGGGTCCAGAGGCTCTCGGTGGTGGAGTCGAGGACCAGTTCGAGCTGGTCCTGGGCCTGCTGGCGGGTGGTTTCGCTGCGTTCGAGCTGGGCGCCCATCGCCGCGGCGGCGGCGGCGGCGCCGTCCAGCTCGCCGATCTCGCAGGGCTGGCGCGGCGGGTGCCAGTTGCCGCGACCGATCTCGCCCATCATCGCCGACAGGTGGTCGATCGGCCCCTGCAGCTGGGCGCTGAGCTGGCGGGCGCGCAGCCACATGCCGGCGAAGAACAGCACGTAGAACAGCACCAGGCCGGCGATCAGCAGGTAGCCGATCTGCTGGTAGCGGGCGGCCAGGGCGTTGGTCTGGCGGAACACCTCGGCCTCGTCGACCAGGGTGACCAGCTTCCAGCCGGTTTCGCCGATGGTGGTCCAGGCGGCCAGCTGGCTCTTGCCGCCCAGGCTCAGGGTCTGCAGGCCGGAGGCACGCTGGCCGATGGCGCCGGCCAGCGCCTGGGTGTCCTCGCGCTTGGCGAGGTTGAAGTCGGCAGGCTTGAAGATTTCCTTGCGGATCGCCTCGTCGTAGGAGTGGCTGGTCAGCTCGCTGAGGTTGAAGTCGCGCTCGCCGGCCGGCGGCAGGGCCATGATGTTCAGCTCCTCGCTGACCAGGATGGCGTAGCCGTTCCAGGGCACCTGCAGGGTGGCGATCTCGTCGAGGATGGTGTCGACGGTGACGTCGAGGCCGGCGACGCCTTCGAGGAAGTCGCCGCGATAGACCGGCGCCAGCGCCGACATCATCCAGCCCTGGCCGGCGGGGTCGACGTAGATGTCGGTCCACACCACCTTGCGCTGCGGGTTGTGCCGCGCGTCGGCCAGGTAATAGAAGTTGTAGTCGGGGATGACCATGTCGTGGGGGTACTGGTCGGGGGTGAAGAACCACGGGTAGATGCGGTTGTAGCTGTCCCAGGTGTTGAAGTAGAGGGAGGCGATCAGCTTGTCGCTGGCCTGGATGCTCTTCATCAGCGGGTCGAGCTGGGCCAGGCGCAGCACGCGCTCCATGTCCTGGCGCTCGCGCGGGGTGCTGTTGGCATAGAAGGAGGCGGCGCGGCCGTCGTTGCTGCGGGTGTAGAGCACACCGTCCTCGGTATGGGCGTGGCGGCGGCGTTCGGCCTCGTCGACCTGGTAGTCCTCGCGCAGCAGCACCTCGCGGATCTGCTCGCCGTACAGGCGGGTGGTGCGGCTGATGGCGCGCAGGCGCTCGTTGATCAGCCGGCCTTCCTGCTGGGCGGCGCTCTGCAGGTCGGTAAGGGCGGTCTGGCGCAGGTGGTCGATCTGCGCCTCGCGGATCGAGCTGTTGGTCAGCAGGTAGGCGGCGATCAGCACGGTTTCCACCAGGATCAGTGGAATCAGCGAGCTTTGCACGAAGGCGCGCCACATCCAGCGGCGCAGCGTCGTCTTGCGGGTGTCCTGCATGCGGTGGGCGCTCCTGTCGGGGGCGGTGGGCGGCACGCGCCGCGCGGGTTCAGAAACCGAGCTGGGCGAGCAGGTCGTCGACCTGGGCCTGGCCGGTCACCGCGTCGCCCTCGGTCGGCTTGACCTGCGGGCCTTTGCTGTCGGCGCGTTCGCTGCCGACCAGGCGCTGTAGCGTACTCTGTTCGGCGTTGGCCGGGACACTGTCGATCAGTACCCGCAGCAACTGCTGCTCGATCTCGCGGATCACCTCGATCATCTTCTTGATCACCTGGCCGGTGAGGTCCTGGAAGTCCTGGGCCATGAGGATCTCCAGCAGCTCGCCCTGGGTGGCCTGGGTGTGGCCGGGCACCGCGCCGATGTAGCGGCGGGTTTCCTCCACCAGGCGGCGCGCCTCGTCGCTCTGCTGCGGCGCGGCGAGCCAGGCCTGCCAGCGCGCGTCCAGGTCGCGGGCGCCCTCGATCAGCAGGGTCTGGCGCGGCTGGGCGCGCTCCAGGGCGTCGATCACCCGCTCGGCGGCCTGCTCGGTCATCGCCGCGACATAGCCCAGCCGCTCGCGGGCATCGGGGATGGCCTGGGCGGCTTTCTCGATCTCCTTGTCCAGGCCCAGCTCGCGCATGCTGGCGCGCAGCAGGCGGGTCATCTGGCCGATGCGCTGGATCAGTTCGTGCGGGGCAATCGCCGCCGCCCAGCTGTGGGCCTCGCTCGATGCGCGGTCGTTCATGCAGGTATCTCCTTCGGCCCTTGCTTGGCCAGTTTCTCGAAGATCTTTTCGAGTTTCTCTTCCAGGGTCGCCGCGGTGAACGGCTTGACCACGTAGCCGCTGGCGCCGGCATGGGCGGCGGCGATGATGTTGTCCTTCTTCGCCTCGGCGCTGACCATCAGCACCGGCAGGTGGCGCAGGGCGGCATCGGCGCGGATCGCCTGGAGCAGGCCGAGGCCGTCGAGGTTGGGCATGTTCCAGTCCGAGAGCACCAGCTCGAAGTGGCCCTGGCGCAGCTTGTGCAGCGCGTCCTGGCCGTCCTCGGCCTCGGTCACGTTGCCCAGCCCCAACTCGCGGAGCAGGCCGCAGAGGATGCGGCGCATGGTCGGGAAGTCGTCGACCACCAGGATGCTCATGTGCTTGTCGTGCATGGCGTGCTCTCGCTGTCGCTGAAGGGGGGAAGTGGCCGGCCGGACTCGCCCCGTGGGCCGAGCAGCCGGTCGAGGTCGAGCCGTTGCGGGCCGTGGCCGGGCGGCAGGTGCTGTACGTCGCGGACGCCGTCGACCATCAGGCCGGCGCGCCGGCCGTCGAGACGCACCACGACGATCGTGCTCTGCCAGCCCGCGTCGCGGCGCGGCAGGCCGAGGCAGACGCGCAGGTCGAAGACCGGCAGCTCCGCGCCGTGGCGCCGGGCGATGCCGCGCAGGCCGGCCGCGGCGCCGGCCTGCGGGCGGACTTCCAGATGGCCGCAGATGGCTTCCACCTGGCTCATGTCGAGGGCGTACTCCTCGCGGCCGAGGGCGAACAGCAGGCAGTCGCGGCACTCGGCGGCGCTGCCGGGCGCGGCGAAGGGACTCGGATCGAGCATGGTGGGGCAGTTCCTTTGCGCGGCGGCGGGCGAAAGCGGCTGGGAGGCGGGCATGGGGGCGGTGCGTCAGGCTCGTCGGGGAAATCCTGCGCCGGCGGTCTGCGCTCTGGTGCCGGCCGGCGGATGGGGCGGCAGTCTGCCAAGTTTTCCCGCGCGCAGGGGCACGCCGGCGCGCAATCGGCCGGGCGGCAAAGGCGGAAGTGTCGTGCGGCAAAGGCGCGCGCGGCAGCGCGCCCGGATTCACAGGCCGGGCAGGGCGGCGAACACCAGGGCCATGCCGAGGGCGAGGCCGGCGGCCATCAGCGGCAGGGTCATCGCCGCCAGCCGCACGCCGCCGACCACAGCGATCAGCACGCCCTTGATCAGGCTGTTGCTGACCACCGCCAGGGCGATGCCGCGCACCGCCACCGTGGCGTCCAGCTCGGCCTGGGCGCTGCGCGCCAGCGACAGGGTGATGGCGTCGACGTCGGTGAGCCCGGAGAGCAGGGCGACCAGATAGACGCCGGTATCGCCCAGCTCGCGGCGGCCCAGCTCGACCAGCAGGAGGATCAGCGCCAGCAGGGCGGCGAAGCGCAGCGCCGGGCCCAGCTCGAAGGGATTCTTCAGCGGCGGCTCGGCGTCGGCCGCGCCGGCCGGCGCGTGGCCGGCGCGCCACCACCAGTACAGCGCGCCGCCGGCGTAGACCAGCCCGGCGCCGCCCAGCGGCCAGAGCAGCTGGCCGAGCAGCGCCGGGTTGATCGCCGCCACCTCCAGCAGCACCCGCGGGAACATCAGCGCCGAGGTGGCCAGCAGGCCGGCGGCCAGCGCGGCGTGCAGGTCGTGGCGGGCGTGCAGGCGGGCCAGGGTCAGGGTCATCGCCGTGGAAGAAACGATGCCGCCGAGCAGCGCGGTGATCAGCAGGCCGTGGTGGCTGCCGACCAGGCGGATCGCCACGTAGGCGGCGAAGCCCAGGCCGGCGATCAGCACCACCATCCACCAGGTGGCGTAGGGGTTGAACACCTGCCAGGGGCCGTAGCCCTGGTCGGGCAGCGCCGGTAACAGCACCAGGGAGATGAACAGCAGCTTCAGCGCGCCGGACAGCTCGCCGGCCGACAGGCGCCGCAGCGCCGCATGCAGCGGCTCCTTGAGGCGCAGCAACAGCGCCACCACCACCGCGCCGCCGGCGGCCAGCAGGCGGCTGTCGGTCAGTGCCAGGCTGCCGAGCAGGAAGCTCAGCAGCAGGGCGATCTCGCTGGTCAGGCCGGGGTCGTCGTCGCGGCGCAGGCCGAGCACGTAGGCGGTGGTGACCAGCAGGGCCAGGGCCAGCAGCAGGGCGATCCACGCGCCGTTGCCCAGGTGCCCGGCGAGCAGCACGCCGAGGCCGCCGAGCAGGCCGGTGAGGCCGAAGGTGCGCACCCCGGCGCTGAGCTTGTCGGTTTCGTCGGGGCGCGCGCTCCAGCTGCGCTCGGCGCCGATCAGCAGGCCGATGGCCAGGGCGGTGGCAAGATCGAGCAGCAGGTCGAAGGCGACGGGCATCGGGCAATTCCTTGTGCGGCGGGGCAGATGTCCAGTCTATGCAATCGGCGCCGCCGGCGGGCGCTCGTTGCGCCCGAGGCCGCCGCCGCTGCGCGCCGCCTGGGCGCGGCGGCGGGCCTCAGCGCAGGTTCAGATGGCGGCTGAGCAGGGCGCGCAGCGCCGCCGGCTTGACCGGCTTGCTCAGGTAGTCGAGGCCGCCGGCATGCACCTCGGCGACCAGCTCGGGGCGGGCGTCGGCGCTGATCACCACGCCGGGCAGCGGCCGCGCCAGTCGCGCCCGCAGCCAGCCCATCAGCGCCACGCCGGTTTCCCCGCCGTCGAGGTGGAAGTCCACCAGCACCAGCTCGGGCTGGCTGCCGGCGTCGAGCAGGCGCGCGCAGTCCTCCCGCGAGCGCGCGGTTTCCACCTGGCAGCCCCAGCGGGTCAGCAGGCTGCGCATGCCGACCAGGATGCTGTCCTCGTTGTCGATGCACCAGACCTGTGCGCCGTTCATCGGCTGGCCGGCAGTTTCCTGGCTGCGCGGCGCGGGCTGCGGGGCGCGCCCGCGGGCCAGCGGCACGCGCACGCTGAACACGCTGCCCTTGCCGACCCAGGAGCGCACCTCGATGCGGTGGCCGAGCACCCGGCACAGGCCGTCGGCGATCGCCAGGCCCAGACCCAAGCCCTTCTCGGCGCGGGTCTGGTGGCTGTCCAGACGCTTGAATTCCTCGAAGATCACCTTGAGCTTGTCGGCCGGGATGCCCGGCCCGCGGTCCCACACCTCCAGGCGCAGGAAGCGCCCTTCGCGGCGCGCGCCGAGCAGTACACGGCCCTTGGCGTAGCGGAAGGCGTTGGTCAGGAAGTTCTGCAGCACCCGGCGCAGCAGCTTGGGGTCGCTGTCGATGCGCAGGCCGCTGGCGCGGATGCGCAGGTCGATGCCCTGCTCCTGGGCGAGGGCGCGGAACTCCACGCCGAGCGCCTCGTACAGGCTGTCCAGCGAGAAGGTGCTGCGCTCGGGGGTGAAGCGCCCGCCTTCCAGGCGCGAGATGTCCAGCAGGTCGCTGATCAGGTCTTCGGCCGAGCGTAGCGAGGAGTCCAGGTGGCGTACCAGGTCCTGCACCTCGCCGGGCAGCGCCTCCTGGTGGGCGAGGGCGGCGGAGAACAGCCGCGCGGCGTTGAGCGGCTGCATCAGGTCGTGGCTGACCGCGGCGAGGAAGCGCGACTTCGACTGGTTGGCCAGCTCGGCGCGGGCCTTGGCCTCGGACAGCTGCTCGTTGAGCGCGGACAGCTCCTGGGTGCGCTCGGCGACCCGCTGCTCCAGGCTCTCGTTGGCTTCCTTGAGGGCGTTCTCGGCCTGGCGATAGGCGGTGATGTCGCTGAACGACATGACGAAGCCGCCGCCGGGCATCGGGTTGCCGATCAGCTCGATGACCCGGCCGTTGGGCAGGGTGCGCTCGGAGGTGTGCGCGGTGCCCTGGCGCATCCAGTACAGGCGCTTGGCCACATGCAGGTCGACGTCGCCGGGGCCGAGCAGGCCGCGCTCGGCGTTGTGGCGGATGATGTCGGCGATCGGCCGGCCGACGTGGATCAGCCCGTCCGGGTACTCGAAGATTTCCAGGTAGCGGCGGTTCCAGGCCACTAGGCGCAGCGACTGGTCGACCACGCTGATCCCCTGGGTGATGTTCTCGATGGCGCCCTGCAGCAGCGCGCGGTTGAACTGCAGGACTTCCGAGGCCTCGTCGACGATGCGCACCACATCCTCGACCTGCATCTCGCGGCCCTCGATGGCCGCCTTGACCACCGCGCGCGCCGAGGAGGCGCCGAGCACCCCGGCCAGCAGCCGCTCGGTGTGGGCGATCCACTCGCCGCTGGCGGTCTGGTTGGGGCTGAAGCCCTTGCCCTGGCGATAGGCGAAGCGGATGAAGCTCTGCCGCGCGCGCTCCTCGCCGACGAAGCGTGCCGAGAGCATCAGTAGGTCCTGTACCTGTACCGCCAGCAGCATGCGCGGGCTGGGGCGCACCGAGGCCTCCTGGCCGACGAAGCGGCTGGCCTGCCAGTGTTCGGACACCCGGGTACGCGACAGCCAGGAAACCAGCGCGAACACCACGAAGTTGCCGCACAGCGAGATCAGGGTGCCCTGGGTCAGGGCATCCATCGGCAGGCCCAGGGGGTTGCCGGCCAGCCACTGCTGGCCGGGCACCTCGTCCAGCGACCAGCCCAGGCCCGCGGCCATCACCGGCAGCAGCAGGGCGTAGAACCACAGCAGGGCGCCGACGATCAGCCCGGCGAACACCCCGCGGCTGTTGGCCTGCTTCCAGTACAGCGCGCCGAACATCGCCGGCGCCAGCTGGGTGATGGCGGCGAAGGCGATCAGGCCGATGCTGGCCAGGCTGATGTTCGGCCCCATCATCCGGTACAGCACGTAGGCCAGCAGCAGCAGCACCACGATGCTGATCCGCCGCACCGACAGCAGCCAGTGGCGGAACACCTCGAACGGCCGCTCGGCGCTGTGCCGGCGCAGCAGCCAGGGCAGCAGCATGTCGTTGGAGATCATCGTCGACAGCGCCACCGCCGCGACGATGACCATGCCGGTGGCCGCCGAGGCGCCGCCGATGAAGGCCAGCATCGCCAGGCTGGGGCGATCCTCGGCCAGCGGCAGGCTGATCACGAAGGAGTCGGGCACCACCCCGGCCGGCAGTAGCAGCTGGCCGGCCAGGGCGATGGGCAGCACGAACAGCGCGGCCAGCACCAGGTACAGGGGGAACACCCAGCGCGCCAGGTTGAGGTCGCGCGGCTCGATGTTCTCCACCACGGTGACGTGGAACTGCCGCGGCAAGCAGATGATCGCCATCATCGCCACGCCGGTCTGCACCAGCAGCGCCGGCCAGTTCATCGGTTGCTGCCAGTAGCCGCTCAGCTCCTCGGCGGCGCGGGCGCGGGCGAGCAGGTCGGCGAAGCCGTCGAACAGACCCCAGGTGACGTAGGCGCCGACGGCGAGGAAGGCCAGCAGCTTGATGATCGACTCGAAGGCCACCGCCATCACCATGCCGCGGTGGTGCTCGGTGGCGTCCAGGTTGCGGGTGCCGAACAGGATGGTGAACAGCGCCAGCACCAGCGAGACGATCAGCGCGGTGTCCTGGGAGCTCGGCCCGGTGGTGCCGGCGTCCAGCCCGGTGAGCAGGTTGACGCCGAGGACGATGCCCTTGAGCTGCAGGGCGATGTAGGGCAGCACGCCGACCAGGCAGATCAGCGTCACCACGATGGCCAGCGGCTGCGACTTGCCGTAGCGCGCGGCGATGAAGTCGGCGATCGAGGTGATGTTCTCCTGCTTGCTGATCAGGATCATCTTGGCCAGCAGCTGCGGCATGAACAGCAGCAGCAGCACCGGGCCGAGGTAGATGGGGATGAACGCCCAGAACTGCTCGGCGGCCTGGCCGACCGCGCCGAAGAAGGTCCAGCTGGTGCAGTACACCGCCAGCGACAGGCTGTATACCCAGGCGCGCAGGCGGGGGCGCGGGGTGTGTGCGCTGGCCTGGCGCCGGTCGCCGTAGAAGGCGATGGCGAACAGCACGGCCATGTAGAGAAGGGCGACCGCGGCGATCAGCCCGCTGGACAGCGACATGGAAACTCCGGGGTGACAGAAGCGGCGAAGTTTCGCATCAAAACGGCGCGGCGGTCAGGCCCTTGCGACCAAGGTATCGGTCGGCGGCTGGCGCTCTGCCATGGGGCTGTGCGGCGATCCGGCGCCCGGCCGGGGATGGCGGGCGCCGCCCTGCCGGCTGCCGCGTGGGGCTTCCCGCGCCGCGCGGCAGGGCGCGGACGCGGGAAGCGCGCTGGGGGTTACTGCGCGTCGAAGGCCTGGCCGTTGATGCCGGCGCTGTCCGGGCCCATCAGGTACAGGTAGACCGGCAGGATGTCCTCGGGCGCCGGATTCTGCAGCGGGTTCTCGCCGGGGTAGGCCTGGGCGCGCATGCCGGTGCGGGTGGCGCCGGGGTTGACGCTGTTGGCGCGCACCGCGCAGGTGCCGTCGATCTCGTCGGCGAGCACCTGCATCAGCCCCTCGTTGGCGAACTTGGACACCGCGTAGGCGCCCCAGTAGGCGCGGCCCTTGCGCCCGACGCTGCTGGAGGTGAACACCACCGAGGCGTCGCTGGACAGCTTGAGCAGCGGCAGCAGCACGCTGGTGAGCATGAATACCGCGTTGACGTTGACCTGCATGACGCGCATGAAATTGTCGCCGGAGAACTGCTCGATCGGCGTGCGCGGGCCGAGGATCGCCGCGTTGTGCAGCAGGCCGTCGAGGCGGCCGAACTCGCGCTCGATGGTCGCCGCCAGCTCGTCGTACTGGTGCGGCTGGGCGGTTTCCAGGTTGAACGGGAAGATCGCCGGCTGCGGGCCGCCGGCCTGCTCGATCTGGTCGTACACCTCTTCCAGGTGCTCGATGTTCTTGCCCAGCAGGATCACCGTGGCGCCATGGGCGGCGAAGCTGCGCGCGGCGGCGGCACCGATGCCGCGACCGGCGCCGGTGACCAGGATCACCCGGTCCTTGAGCAGGTCGGGGCGGGCGGAGTATTGGAACATGGGAAAAGCCTCGTTGAATCGGAAAGCGCGTGACCGGGGCCGGCGTGCGCTGCCGCCGGCGCGGCCGGGGTGGGTTGCGCTATGCCGGCCCACCCGGGATTGACGGTCGAGTGTGGCGCAGGGGCTCGGGGTCCGCCATGCGCCGGAAGTCGCAACGGGACCGGCGGCTCAGCAGCCGCACAGCGCGCGGTCGAGCAGCTCGCGCAGTTCGCACGGGTGCTCGACCACCCGGTCCGCGCCCCAGTGGGCGGGATTGTCGTCGGGGTGGATGTAGCCGTAGCGCACCGCCACCGTGCGGGTGCCGGCGGCGCGTCCGGCCTCGATGTCGCGGGCGTCGTCGCCGATGTAGATGACCTGGCGCGGGTCGAGTTCGAGGCGCTCGCAGGCCAGCAGGATCATCTCCGGGTCGGGTTTGCTGCGCGCCACGTGCTCGGGGCAGACCAGCACCGCGGCGCGCTCGGCCAGCGCCAGGCGCTGCATGATCGGCTCGGCGTAGCACAGCGGCTTGTTGGTGGCCACGCCCCAGCGCAGGCGCGCGTGCTCGATGGCGTCGAGCAGTTCGGGAATGCCCTCGAACGGCCGTGTCAGCACCGCGCAGTGGGCTTGGTAGCGGGCGAGGAACTCGTCGCGCAGGGCGGGGAAGTCGGGGTGCTCGGCGGCGATGTCGAAGCTGCTGCAGACCATCGCCCGCGCCCCGCCGGACACCTGGGCGCGGATCTGCTGCGGCGCCAGCGGCGGCAGGTCGCGCGCGGCGCGCATGGCCTGGCAGACGGCGATGAAGTCCGGCGCGCTGTCGACCAGCGTGCCGTCCATGTCGAACAGGATTGCGCGAAGACGCATCGGACTCATTCCTCGCGCAGGGTGTGGATCATGTAGTTGACGTCCACGTCGCTGCCCAGCTTGTAGGTCTTGGTCAGCGGGTTGTAGGTCAGGCCGACGATGTCCTTGACCGTCAGGCCGCTGTGCCGGCACCAGGCGCCCAGCTCGGAGGGGCGGATGAACTTCTTGAAGTCGTGGGTGCCGCGCGGCAGCATCTTCAGCACGTATTCGGCGCCGATGATCGCCAGCAGGTAGGCCTTGGGATTGCGGTTGATGGTCGAGAAGAACACCTGGCCGCCCGGCTTGACCAGGCGCTGGCAGGCCTGGATCACCGAGGCCGGGTCGGGAACGTGTTCGAGCATCTCCAGGCAGGTGACCACGTCGAACTGGCCGGGCAGCTCCTCGGCCAGTGCCTCGGCGGTGATCTGCCGGTAGTCCACCTCCACCCCGGATTCGAGCTGGTGCAGGCGCGCCACGGCCAGCGGCGCCTCGCCCATGTCGATGGCGGTGACGCGGGCGCCGCGCAGGGCCATGGATTCGCTGAGGATGCCGCCACCGCAACCGACGTCGAGCACGCGCTTGCCGGCGAGGCTGGCGCGCTCGTCGATCCAGTTGACCCGCAGCGGGTTGATCTCGTGCAGCGGCTTGAACTCGCTGTCGCGGTCCCACCAGCGATGGGCGAGGGCCTCGAACTTGGCGATTTCGGCGTGATCGACGTTGCTCATGGTGCGGATTCCGTTGGCAAGGCTGAAGGCGTCAGGCGCCTATCTTGCCAGTTTTCGCCGGGCTTGGGGGTGGGCGCCGGCCGAAGCCGTGGGGAAGAAGGCCCGCGCAGCGATCTTCTGCCGATGGGCGGGGGCTGGAGCGCAAGATGGGCAATCGCTGGGCGAGTCGCCCGCCTTGCGCAGGCTGCAGGTGGCGTGCTTTCAGGCGCCGACGATGCGCTGGCCCCAGGCGCGCGCTTTGGCGCGCAGTTCGTCCTCGTCGAGGCGGCTCAGGCGGCCGTCTTCGAGCAGCGCTTTGCCGCCGACCCAGACGTGGCGCACGCAGTCGCGGCCGCAGGCATAGATCAGCTGCGAGACCGGGTCGTAGACCGGCTGCTGGGCCAGACCGGAGAGGTCGAAGGCCACCAGGTCGGCGCTCTTGCCCAGCTGCAGCGAGCCGCAGTCCTCGTCGATGCCCAGGGCGCGGGCGCCGTTGAGGGTGGCCATGCGCAGCGCGCGGTGGGCGTCCAGCGCGGTCGCCGAGCCCGCCACCGCCTTGGCCAGCAGCGCCGCGGTGCGGGTCTCGCCGAGCAGGTCGAGGTCGTTGTTGCTCGCCGCGCCGTCGGTGCCGACGGCGACGTTGACCCCGGCCTGCCACAGGCGCTCGACCGGGCAGAAGCCGCTGGCCAGCTTGAGGTTGGACTCGGGGCAGTGGATCACGCTGGCGTTGTGCTGCACCAGCAGGCTCAGGTCGGCGTCGTCGATCTGGGTCATGTGCACCGCCTGGAAGCGCGGGCCGAGCAGGCCGAGGCGCGCCAGACGGGCCAGCGGCCGCTCGCCGCTCTGCTCCAGGGCCTGCTGCACCTCGAAGGCGGTTTCGTGGACGTGCATGTGGATGCCGGCGTCGAGCTGTTCGGCGAGCACCCGCACCCGCTCCAGGCGGTCGTCGCTGACCGTGTAGGGCGCGTGGGGGCCGAAGGCCATCTTGATCCGCGGGTGGTGGCGCAGGTCGGCGAACAGCTCCAGGCCGCGGCGCAGCGCCTCGTCGGTGTCGTGGGCGCCGGGCACCGGGAAGTTGAGCACCGGAATGGTGATCTGCGCGCGCACGCCGGTGCGATGCACCACCTCGCTGGCCACCTCGGGGAAGAAGTACATGTCGGAGAAGGCGGTGATGCCGCCCTTGAGCTGTTCGGCGATGGCCAGCTCGGTGCCGTCGCGGACGAAGTCCTCGCCGACCCACTTGGCCTCGGCCGGCCAGATGTGTTCCTGCAGCCAGGTCATCAGCGGCAGGTCGTCGGCCAGGCCGCGGAACAGGCTCATCGCCGCGTGGCCGTGGGCGTTGACCAGGCCCGGGGCGAGCAGCGTGCCGGGCAGCTCGCGGCGCTCGGCGGCGGGCAGGGCCAGCGCCTGCGCGCGGGGAGCGATCAGCACGATGCGCCCGTCGCGGATGCCCAGCGCGTGTTCGCGCAGCACCACGCCGGCCGGCTCCACCGGAACTATCCATTCGGGGAGCAGGAGCAGATCCAGGGGGGCGGTGGTGCTGGGCATGAGCGGGCTTCCGGTGCGGCGTCAGGTGAGGCTGCGAGTGTAGCGGCTGCAACGCCCGTCTTGAAGCGCTCGCGCAGGGTGGCGAGGCGCTATACTGCGCGGCTTTTCCTGAATCGTTCGAGGTGTTTTCCCATGCGCGAGCAACTGCTGGCAGCGGAGAAGGTCAAGGCTATCGACTGGCGTGACGGCGCCCTGCATCTGCTCGACCAGCGCGTGCTGCCGTTCGAGGAAACCTGGCACCGCTACGACAGCGCCGCCGGGGTCGCCGAGGCGATCCGCCAGATGGTGGTGCGCGGCGCCCCGGCGATCGGCATCGCCGCCGCCTACGGGGTGGTGCTCGGCGCCCGCGCGCGGCTGGCCGCCGGCGGCGACTGGCGCGCGGCGCTGGAGGCGGACTTCCGCGTGCTGGCCGAGTCGCGCCCGACCGCGGTCAACCTGTTCTGGGCGCTGGACCGCATGCGCGAGCGCCTCGAACGCCTGGCCGACGAGGAGGAGGTGCTGGCCGCCCTGGAGGCCGAGGCCGTCGGCATCCACGACAGCGATCGCGAGGCCAACCTGACCATGGCCCAGCTCGGCGTCGAGCTGATCCGCCGTCACGACGCCAAGGCGCAGAAGCTCTTGACCCACTGCAACACCGGCGCGCTGGCCACCGGCGGCTTCGGCACCGCGCTGGGGGTGATCCGCGCCGCCCACGTCGCCGGACTGGTCGAGCGGGTGTTCGCCGACGAAACCCGTCCCTGGCTGCAGGGCGCCCGGCTGACCGCCTGGGAGCTGGTCAACGAGGGCATTCCGGCGAGCCTCAACGCCGACGCCGCCGCCGCGCACCTGATGAAGACCGAGGGGATCAGCTGGGTGATCGTCGGCGCCGACCGCATCACCGCCAACGGCGACGTGGCCAACAAGATCGGCACCTACCAGCTGGCGGTCAACGCCATGCACCACGGCGTGCGCTTCATGGTGGTGGCGCCCAGTTCGACCATCGACATGAGCCTGGCCAGCGGCGACGACATCCCGATCGAGGAGCGCGACGGTCGCGAGCTGCTGGAGGTCGGCGGCAAGCGCGTGGCCGCCGAGGTCGATGCGGTGAATCCGGTGTTCGACGTCACCCCGGCCGACCTGATCGACGCCATCGTCACCGAGAAGGGCGTGGTCGAGCGCCCGGACGCCGAGAAGATGGCCCAGCTGATGTGCCGCAAGCGCCTGCACTGACGGGCGTGCGCGGCCCGGCGCGCTGCGCCGTGCTGCCGCGGCGGGGGGCGCCTGTGGTAAGCTCCTGCCTCTTTTTCAAAGGCTCGCAAGGGCCTTCCAGATTGCGCGCGATGCCAGCCTGCTGGCACCTGCCTAGAACAAAGGAACCAGGCTTCTCATGGGCGAACTGGCCAAAGAAATCCTCCCGGTCAATATCGAAGACGAGCTGAAGCAGTCCTACCTCGACTATGCGATGAGCGTGATCGTCGGGCGCGCCCTGCCGGATGCGCGCGACGGTCTGAAGCCGGTGCACCGGCGCGTGCTGTTCGCCATGAGCGAGCTGGGCAACGACTGGAACAAGCCGTACAAGAAATCCGCCCGTGTGGTCGGCGACGTGATCGGTAAGTACCACCCGCACGGCGACACCGCGGTGTACGACACCATCGTGCGCATGGCCCAGGACTTCTCCCTGCGCTACATGCTGGTGGACGGCCAGGGCAACTTCGGTTCGGTGGACGGCGACAACGCCGCGGCCATGCGTTACACCGAAGTGCGCATGTCCAAGCTGGCCCACGAGCTGCTCGCCGACCTGGAGAAGGAAACCGTCGACTGGGTGCCCAACTACGACGGCACCGAGCAGATTCCGGCGGTGATGCCGACCAAGATCCCCAACCTGCTGGTCAACGGCTCCAGCGGCATCGCCGTGGGCATGGCCACCAACATCCCGCCGCACAACCTCTCCGAGGTGATCGACGGCTGCCTGGCGCTGATCGACAACCCCGAGCTGTCGGTCGACGACCTGATGCAGTACATCCCCGGCCCCGACTTCCCCACCGCGGGGATCATCAACGGCCGCGCCGGGATCATCGAGGCCTACCGCACCGGCCGCGGGCGCATCTATGTGCGAGCCCGCGTCGAGATCGAGGACATCGACAAGGTCGGTGGCCGCCAGCAGCTGGTGATCACCGAGCTGCCCTACCAGCTCAACAAGGCGCGGCTGATCGAGAAGATCGCCGAGCTGGTCAAGGAGAAGAAGCTCGAAGGCATCAGCGAGCTGCGCGACGAGTCGGACAAGGACGGCATGCGCGTGGTCATCGAGCTGCGCCGCGGCGAAGTGGCCGAGGTGGTGCTCAACAACCTCTACGCCCAGACCCAGATGCAGAGCGTATTCGGCATCAACGTGGTGGCGCTGGTCGACGGCCAGCCGCGCACGCTGAACCTCAAGGACATGCTCGAGGTGTTCGTCCGCCACCGCCGCGAGGTGGTGACCCGGCGTACTGTGTTCGAGTTGCGCAAGGCCCGCGAGCGCGGCCACATCCTCGAAGGCCAGGCGGTGGCGCTGTCCAACATCGACCCGGTGATCGAGCTGATCAAGAGTTCGCCGACCCCGGCCGAGGCCCGCGAGCGGCTGATCGCCACCGGCTGGGCGTCCAGCGCCGTGCAGGCGATGGTCGAGCGCGCCGGCGCCGATGCCTGCCGTCCCGACGACCTCGATCCGCAGTACGGCCTGCGCGACGGCAAGTACTACCTGTCCCCCGAGCAGGCCCAGGCGATCCTCGAACTGCGCCTGCACCGCCTGACCGGCCTGGAGCAGGACAAGCTGCTGGCCGAGTACCAGGAAATCCTGGTCCAGATCGGCGAGCTGATCCGCATCCTCACCAGCCCCGAGCGGTTGCTGGAAGTGATCCGCGAGGAGCTGGCCAAGGTTCGCGCCGAGTTCGGCGATGCCCGCCGCACCGAGATCCGCGCCACCCAGGAAGACCTCACCGTCGCCGACCTGATCCCCGAGGAAGAGCGCGTGGTGACCATCTCCCACGGCGGCTACGCCAAGTCTCAGCCGCTGGCCGCCTACCAGGCGCAGCGTCGCGGCGGACGCGGCAAGTCGGCCACCGGGGTGAAGGACGAGGACTACGTCGAGCACCTGCTGGTGGCCAACAGCCACGCCACCCTGCTGCTGTTCTCCAGCAAGGGCAAGGTCTACTGGCTTCGCACCTTCGAGATTCCCGAGGCCTCGCGCACCGCGCGCGGCCGCCCGCTGGTCAACCTGCTGCCGCTGGACGAGGGCGAGCGCATCACCGCGATGCTGCAGATCGACCTCGAAGCCCTGCAGCAGTCCGGCAGCGAGGACGACCTGGACAGCGAGACCCCGGTGATCGAGGGCGAGCTGGTCGAAGCCGCCGAGCCGGCCGAGGAAGGCGAGGGCGATACCGCCGAGCTGGTCGCCGAGCCGACCGGCGCCTACATCTTCATGGCCACCGCCTTCGGTACCGTGAAGAAGGTGCCGCTGGTGCAGTTCAGCCGCCCGCGCAAGGCCGGCCTGATTGCCCTTGACCTGGTCGAGGGCGACACCCTGATCGCCGCGGCGATCACCGACGGCGCCAAGGAAGTCATGCTGTTCTCCAGCGCCGGCAAGGTGATCCGCTTCGCTGAGAGCGTGGTGCGCACCATGGGCCGCAACGCCCGCGGCGTGCGCGGCATGAAGCTGGGCGGCGGCCAGCAGCTGATTTCCATGCTGATCCCCGAGTCGGGCGCGCAGATCCTCACCGCCTCCGAGCGCGGCTACGGCAAGCGCACCCCGCTGAGCAAGTTCCCGCGTCGCGGGCGCGGCGGCCAGGGGGTGATCGCCATGGTCGGCAACGAGCGCAACGGCGCGCTGATCGGCGCCATCCAGGTGCAGGAAGGCGAGGAGATCATGCTGATCTCCGACCAGGGCACCCTGGTGCGTACCCGTGTCGACGAGGTATCGCTGCTCGGCCGCAACACCCAGGGCGTGACCCTGATCAAGCTGGCCGAGGGCGAGACCCTGGTCGGTCTGGAGCGGGTGCAGGAGCCCTCGGACAACGGCGAGGAGCTGGAGGGCGTCGCGTCCGAAGGCGCGGACGCCATCGACGCATCGGCCGGCGCTGACGCCACCGTGGTCGGCGAAGAGTAAGCAGGTGCGGGCGGCCGTCGCCGCCCGCAGTCGCAGCAATATCGGCGAGGGGCGCGCGGCGCCCAACGCCCAACAACTGAGAGTGGATGTGAGCATGCGAGCCCATAATTTCTGCGCCGGCCCGGCCGCGCTGCCCGAAGCCGTTCTGCGCAAGGCCCAGGCCGAACTCCTCGACTGGCAGGGCCGTGGCCTGTCGGTGATGGAGATGAGCCACCGCAGCGACGAGTACGTCGCCATCGCCGAGAAGGCCGAGCAGGACCTGCGCGACCTGCTGAACGTACCGTCAGACTACAAGGTGCTGTTCATGCAGGGCGGCGCCAGCCAGCAGTTCGCCCAGATCCCGCTGAACCTGCTGCCCGAGGACGGCGTGGCCGACTACGTCGAGACCGGCATCTGGTCGAAGAAGGCCATCGAGGAAGCGCGTCGCTTCGGCACCGTCAACGTCGCCGCCAGCGCCAAGGCCTACGACTACTTCGCCATCCCCGGGCAGAACGACTGGCAGCTGAGCGCGAACGCCGCCTACCTGCACTATTGCAGCAACGAGACCATCGGCGGCCTGCAGTTCGACTGGGTGCCGCAGAGCGGAGACGTGCCGCTGGTCTGCGACATGTCCTCGGACATACTCTCGCGTCCCATCGACGTGTCGCAGTTCGGCATGATCTACGCCGGCGCGCAGAAGAACATCGGTCCGAGCGGCCTGGTGGTGGCCATCGTCCGCGAGGACCTGCTCGGCCGCGCCCGCTCGATCTGCCCGACCATGCTCGACTACAAGGTCGCCGCCGACAACGGCTCGATGTACAACACCCCGGCGACCTTCTCCTGGTACCTGTCCGGCCTGGTGTTCGAGTGGGTCAAGGAGCAGGGCGGCCTCGAGGAAATGGAGCGCCGCAACCGCGCCAAGATGGAGCTGCTGTACGGCGCCATCGATGCCAGCGACTTCTACACCAACCCGATCGCCAAGAACGCCCGTTCGTGGATGAACGTGCCGTTCCGCCTGGCCGACGAGAAGCTCGACAAGCCCTTCCTCGCCGGCGCCGAGGCGCGCGGCCTGCTCAACCTCAAGGGCCACCGCTCGGTGGGCGGCATGCGCGCCTCGATCTACAACGCGGTGGGCATGGACGCGGTACAGGCGCTGGTCGCCTACATGGCCGAGTTCGAGAAGGAGCACGGCTGATGTCCGAGAAGGAACAGCTGCAGGCCCTGCGCCTGCGCATCGACAGCCTCGACGAGCGCATCCTCGAGCTGATCAGCGAGCGCGCGCGCTGCGCCGAGGAAGTGGCGCGGGTGAAGATGGCCTCCCTGCCGGCCGGCGAGAGGCCGGTGTTCTATCGCCCCGAGCGCGAGGCCTGGGTGCTCAAGCACATCATGGAGCTGAACAAGGGCCCGCTGCACAACGAGGAAGTGGCGCGGCTGTTCCGCGAGATCATGTCCTCCTGCCTGGCCCTGGAGCAGCCGCTCAAGGTCGCCTACCTCGGCCCGGAGGGCACCTTCACCCAGGCCGCCGCGCTCAAGCACTTCGGTCACGCGGTGATCAGCCTGCCGATGGCGGCGATCGACGAGGTGTTCCGCGAGGTGGCCGCCGGCGCGGTCAACTTCGGCGTGGTGCCGGTGGAGAACTCCACCGAGGGCGCGGTCAACCACACCCTCGACAGCTTCCTCGAACACGATCTGGTGATCTGCGGCGAGGTGGAGCTGCGCATCCACCACCACCTGCTGGTCGGCGAGACCACCAAGACCGACAAGATCTCGCGCATCTACTCCCACGCCCAGTCGCTGGCCCAGTGCCGCAAGTGGCTGGACGCCCACTACCCGAACGTCGAGCGCGTCGCGGTGTCGAGCAACGCCGACGCCGCCAAGCGGGTGAAGAGCGAGTGGAACAGCGCGGCGATCGCCGGCGACATGGCCGCACAGCTGTACGGCCTGAGCAAGCTGGCCGAGAAGATCGAGGACCGCCCGGACAACTCCACGCGGTTCCTGATCATCGGCAACCAGGAAGTGCCGCCGACCGGCGACGACAAGACCTCGATCATCGTCTCCACCAACAACAAGCCGGGCGCGCTGCACGACCTGTTGGCGCCGTTCCAGCGCAACGGTGTCGACCTGACCCGCATCGAGACCCGCCCCTCGCGCAGCGGCAAGTGGACCTACGTGTTCTTCATCGACTTCGCCGGCCACCAGCACGATCCGCTGGTCAAGGGCGTGCTGGAGACGATCAGCCAGGACACCGTGGCCGTGAAGGTGCTCGGCTCCTATCCCAAGGCGGTACTGTAAAACGCGTCTGCGCCGGCCCGGGTCGCCTGCGCCCCGCGGCCGGCGCTCCTTGCCGGAGGCAAACCGATGAGCTGTGATTTCCTCGCCCTGGCCGTGCCGGGTGTGCAGAAACTCTCCCCCTATGTGCCGGGCAAGCCAGTCGACGAGCTGGCCCGCGAGCTGAACCTCGACCCTGCCGGCATCGTCAAGCTGGCCAGCAACGAGAACCCGCTGGGCCCCTCGCCGAAGGCGCTGGAGGCGATCCGCGCCGAGCTGGCGGACATCACCCGCTATCCCGACGGCAGCGGCTACGCCCTGAAGGCCAAGCTGAGCGAGCGTTTCGGGCTGGCTGCCGAGCAGATCACCCTGGGCAACGGCTCCAACGACGTGCTCGACCTGATCGCCCGCGCCTGGCTGGCGCCGGGGCTGAACGCGGTGTTCAGCCAGTACGCCTTCGCCGTCTATCCGATCTCCACCCAGGCCGCCGGCGCCGAGGGCCGCGCCGTGCCGGCCAAGGACCACGGTCACGATCTGGAGGCCATGCTGGCGGCCATCGACGCCAACACCCGCGTGGTGTTCGTCGCCAACCCGAACAACCCGACCGGCACCTGGTTCGGCCCGGATGCGCTGGAGTCGTTCCTGTCGCGGGTGCCGGCCAACGTGCTGGTGGTGCTCGACGAGGCCTACATCGAGTTCGCCGAGGGCGGCGAGCTGCCCAACGGCCTGAGCTACCTGCCGCGCTACCCGAACCTGATCGTCACTCGCACCCTGTGCAAGGCCTACGGCCTGGCCGGCCTGCGTGTCGGCTACGCGGCGTCCTCGCCGCAGGTGGCCGACGTGCTCAATCGTGTGCGCCAGCCGTTCAACGTCAACAGCCTGGCCCTGGTCGCCGCCTGCGCCGCGCTGGACGATGCCGACTATCTGGCCGAGGGGCGCCGGGTCAACGCCGCCGGCATGGCCCAGCTGGAGGCCGGCCTGGCCGCGCTGGATCTTGCGTGGATTCCCAGCAAGGGCAACTTCCTCGCGGTCGACTTCGGCACCGATGCCGCGCCGATCAACCAGGGCCTGCTGCAGCGCGGGGTGATCGTCCGTCCGGTGGCCGGCTACGGCATGCCGACCTTCCTGCGCGTATCCATCGGCACCGAGGCGGAGAACGCCCGCTTCCTCGCGGCGCTCGCCGAGGTGCTCGGTCGTGGCTGAGCACCGCTCCGCGCCGCTTGTCGGCCGCCTGGTGGTGGTCGGGCTCGGCCTGATCGGCGGCTCCTTCGCCAAAGGGCTGCGTGAGCGGGGCATGTGCCGCGAGGTGGTCGGCGTCGACCTGGACGCCGAGTCGCGCCGCCTGGCGGTGCAGCTCGGTGTGGTCGACCGCTGCGAGAGCGAGCTGGCCGCGGCCTGTGTCGGCGCCGACGTCATCATGCTGGCGGTGCCGATCCTCGCCATGGAAAAGGTCCTGGCCCAGCTGGCCGACCTGGATCTGGGCGCTGCGGTGCTCACCGATGCCGGCAGCGCCAAAGGCAACGTGGTGCGCGCCGCGCGCCGGGCGCTCGGCGAGCGCTTTGCCCGCTTCGTGCCGGGCCATCCGATCGCCGGTTCGGAGAAGAGCGGCGTGGAGGCGGCCAACGGCAAGCTGTACCGCCGCCACAAGGTCATCCTCACCCCGCTGGCCGAGACCGACGCCGGCGCGCTGGCGCTGGTCGATGGCCTGTGGCGCGCGCTGGACGCCGACGTCGAGCACATGAGCGTCGAGCACCACGACGAGGTGCTTGCCGCCACCAGTCACCTGCCGCACCTGCTGGCTTTCGGCCTGGTCGACTCGCTGGCGCACCAGAGCGAGAACCTGGAGATATTCCGCTACGCGGCAGGCGGTTTCCGCGATTTCACCCGGATCGCCGGCAGCGATCCGTTGATGTGGCACGACATCTTCCTCGCCAACCGCGAGGCGGTGCTGCGCATTCTCGACCGTTTCCGCAGCGACCTCGACGTGCTGCGCGAGGCGGTCGACCGTGGGGACGGGCATCATCTGCTGGGCGTATTCACCCGCGCCCGCGTCGCCCGTGAGCATTTCAGCAAAATCCTGGCCCAGCGGGCCTATGTGGACGCCATGCATTCCAACGATCTGATCTTCCTGGCCCAACCGGGCGGCAGCCTGAGCGGACGGATTCGCGTCCCGGGCGACAAGTCCATCTCCCATCGCTCGATCATGCTCGGCTCGCTGGCCGAGGGCACCACCGAGGTGGAAGGCTTCCTCGAAGGCGAGGACGCCCTGGCCACCATCCAGGCGTTCCGCGACATGGGCGTGGTCATCGAGGGCCCGCACCATGGCCGCGTCACCGTGCACGGCGTCGGCCTGCACGGCCTCAAGGCGCCGGCCGGCCCGCTGTACATGGGCAACTCCGGCACCTCGATGCGCCTGCTCTCCGGCCTGCTCGCCGCCCAGCCGTTCGACACCGTGCTGACCGGCGATCCGTCGCTGTCCAAGCGGCCGATGAACCGCGTGGCCAAGCCGCTGCGCGAGATGGGGGCGGTGATCGATACCGGCCCCGAGGGCCGTCCGCCGCTGAGCATCAAGGGCGGCCAGCGCCTGACCGGCATGCACTACGAGATGCCGATGGCCAGCGCCCAGGTGAAATCCTGCCTGCTGCTCGCTGGTCTGTACGCCGAAGGCCCGACTGCGGTGACCGAGCCGGCGCCGACCCGCGACCATACCGAGCGCATGCTGCGCGGCTTCGGCTACCCGGTCGAGGTGCAGGGCGCTACCGCCCAGGTGGAGAGCGGCCACAAGCTGACCGCCACCCACATCGAGGTGCCGGCGGATATCTCCTCGGCAGCCTTCTTCCTGGTCGCTGCCTCGATTGCCGAGAACTCCGAGCTGGTGCTGGAGCACGTCGGCATCAACCCGACCCGTACCGGGGTGATCGACATCCTCAAGCTGATGGGCGGCGATATCACCCTCGAAAACCAGCGCGAGGTCGGCGGCGAGCCGGTGGCCGATATCCGCGTGCGCAGCGCCCGCCTCAAGGGCATCGAGATCCCCGAGGATCTGGTGCCGCTGGCCATCGACGAGTTTCCGGTGCTGTTCGTCGCCGCCGCCTGTGCCGAGGGCCGCACCGTGCTGCGCGGCGCCGAGGAGCTGCGGGTCAAGGAGTCCGACCGCATCCAGGTGATGGCCGACGGTCTGCAGGCCTGCGGCGTCAAGGCCGAGCCGACGCCGGACGGCATCGTCATCGACGGCGGCCCGATCGGCGGCGGCGAAGTGTGGGCCCATGGCGATCATCGCATCGCCATGTCCTTCAGCATCGCCTCGCTGCGCGCCAGCGCGCCGATCCGCATCCACGACTGCGCCAACGTGGCCACCTCGTTCCCCAACTTCCTCGCCCTGTGCGCGCAGGTCGGCGTGCGCGTGGCTCGGGAAGGCGAGCAATGATCGGTCTGGCGCCGGTCGTCGCCATCGACGGGCCGAGCGGCTCGGGCAAGGGCACCGTCTGCAGCCGGCTGGCCCGCCAGCTCGGCTGGCACTTGCTCGACTCCGGCGCGCTGTACCGTCTGCTGGCGCTGGCCGCGACCCGTCACGGCATCGCCCTGGACAACGAGGCGGCGCTGGAGACCCTGGCCGCCAATCTCGACGTGCAGTTCGTCGCTGCGGTCGAAGGGCTGCACGGCCAGCGCATCCTGCTGGAGGGCGAGGAGGTCGGCGACGAGCTGCGCACCGAGCAGGCCGGCGCCGGCGCCTCGCAGGTCGCCGCCCTGCCGGCGGTGCGCAGCGCGCTGCTGCAGCGCCAGCGCGATTTCCGCGTGGCGCCCGGTCTGGTGGCCGACGGCCGCGACATGGGCACGGTGGTGTTCAGCGATGCGCCGCTGAAGGTATTCCTCACCGCCAGCGCCGAGGAACGCGCCCGGCGGCGCTACCTGCAGTTGAAGGACAGGGTGCCCGGTGTTACCCTGTCAAGTCTGCTAGAAGAGATACGTGTGCGTGACGAGCGCGACACGCAACGAGCTGTGGCTCCGCTGAAGCCGGCGCACGACGCCCTCCTGCTGGACTCCACCGCACTCTCCATCGAGCAGGTACTGGAGCGTATCCTCGCCGAAGTCGCAGCCCGCGGCCTGGCAGGATGACCCAGAGAGGCCGACGGAAAACCAGTCCAACTTCCGCCCGCCTCCTTATGACAACGAACCCGCACAGACTGGTGGTGCGGATCGGGCATACTTCCATGCCCTTGATCAACAGGTATAAACATGAGCGAAAGCTTTGCAGAACTTTTTGAAGAAAGCCTGAAATCCCTCGACATGCAGCCGGGTGCCATCATCACCGGCATCGTGGTCGACATCGACGGTGACTGGGTCACCGTGCATGCCGGCCTCAAGTCCGAGGGCGTCATCCCGGTCGAGCAGTTCTACAACGAGCAGGGCGAGCTGACCATCAAGGTCGGTGACGAAGTCCACGTTGCGCTGGACGCCGTGGAAGACGGCTTCGGCGAGACCAAGCTGTCCCGCGAGAAGGCCAAGCGCGCCGAGTGCTGGATCGTTCTGGAAGCTGCTTTCGCTGCCGAAGAAGTGGTCAAGGGCGTCATCAACGGCAAGGTCAAGGGCGGCTTCACCGTCGACGTCAGCGGCATCCGTGCGTTCCTGCCGGGTTCGCTGGTCGACGTGCGTCCGGTGCGTGACACCACCCACCTGGAAGGCAAAGAGCTGGAGTTCAAGGTCATCAAGCTCGACCAGAAGCGCAACAACGTTGTCGTTTCCCGTCGCAGCGTGCTGGAAGCCGAGAACAGCGCCGAGCGCGAAGCCCTGCTGGAATCCCTGCAGGAAGGCCAGCAGGTCAAGGGTATCGTCAAGAACCTCACCGACTACGGTGCGTTCGTCGACCTGGGCGGCGTCGATGGCCTGCTGCACATCACCGACATGGCCTGGAAGCGCATCAAGCATCCGTCCGAGATCGTCAACGTCGGCGACGAGATCGATGTCAAGGTGCTGAAGTTCGACCGCGAGCGCAACCGCGTCTCCCTGGGTCTGAAGCAGCTGGGCGAAGATCCGTGGGTCGCCATCAAGGCGCGCTACCCGGAAGGCACCCGCGTTCAGGCTCGCGTCACCAACCTCACCGACTACGGCTGCTTCGCCGAGCTGGAAGAGGGCGTCGAGGGTCTGGTTCACGTGTCCGAAATGGACTGGACCAACAAGAACATCCACCCGTCCAAGGTCGTTCAGGTCGGCGACGAAGTGGAAGTCATGGTTCTGGACATCGACGAAGAGCGTCGTCGTATCTCCCTCGGCATCAAGCAGTGCAAGCCGAACCCGTGGGAAGAGTTCTCCGGCCAGTTCAACAAGGGCGACCGCATCTCCGGCACCATCAAGTCGATCACCGATTTCGGTATCTTCATCGGTCTGGACGGCGGCATCGACGGTCTGGTTCACCTGTCGGACATTTCCTGGAACGAAGCTGGCGAAGAAGCCGTGCGTCGCTTCAAGAAGGGCGACGAGCTGGACACCGTGATCCTGTCGGTCGATCCGGAGCGCGAGCGCATCTCCCTGGGCATCAAGCAGCTGGAAGACGATCCGTTCTCCAACTACGCCGCCCTGAACGAGAAAGGCGCCATCGTCCGCGGTATCGTCAAGGAAGTCGACGCCAAGGGTGCCATCATCACCCTGGCCACCGAAGTCGAAGGTCAGCTGAAGGCTTCCGAAATCAGCCGCGACCGCATCGAAGACGCGCGCAACGTGCTGAAGGAAGGCGACGAAGTCGAAGCCAAGATCATCAGCATCGACCGCAAGTCCCGCGTCATCGGTCTGTCGGTGAAGTCGAAGGACGTCGACGACGAGAAGGAAGCGATGAAGGAACTGCGTAAGCAGGACGTCAGCGCTGGCCCGACCACCATCGGCGACCTGATCAAGGCTCAGATGAGCAACCAGAACTAAGTTCTGCTTGATTGAGAAAAAGGGCGACTGCGGTCGCCCTTTTTTGTGCCTGCGATTTGCCGTAGAGCGGCGGGTCATGTGGTGTTCGGGCGCTGCCTTGGCAGGCACTCGCCGATACGGCTGCGCCAGGGCCCGGGAAGCGCCCCGCGCAGCGCTCGTCAGCCGCCCAGATAGGCCTTGCGCACCTGCGGATTGGCCAGCAGTGCCGCGCCGCTGTCCTGCAGCACGATCCGCCCGTTTTCCAGCACATAGCCGCGGTCGGCCAGGCGCAGCGCCTGGTTAGCGTTCTGCTCGACCAGGAAGATGGTCACGCCATCGGCCCGCAGTTGTTCGATGATGGCGAAGATCTGCTGGATGACGATTGGTGCCAGGCCCAGCGACGGTTCGTCGAGCAGCAGCAGGCGCGGCCGGCTCATCAGCGCGCGGCCGATGGCGAGCATCTGCTGCTCGCCGCCGGACATGGTGCCGGCGCGCTGGGCGAAGCGCTCCTTCAGGCGCGGGAACAGTTCGAGGACCCGCTCCAGTTGGGCCTGGTAGTCCTCTCTGGCGGTGAAGAAGCCGCCCATCGCCAGGTTCTCCTCCACGCTCAGGCGGGCGAACACCCGTCGCCCTTCGGGAACGATGGCGATGCCCTTGCGCATGATCGCGCAGGTTTCCTGGCCGACCAGCTCCTCGCCCAGATAGCGAATGCTGCCGCCGGCTGCGCGCGGCGAGCCGCACAGGGTCATCAGCAGGGTCGACTTGCCGGCGCCGTTGCAGCCGATCAGGGTGACGATCTCGCCCTGGCGCACGGCGAGGCTGACCGTGTGCAGGGCCTGGATCTTGCCGTAGAAGGTGGAGACATCGCGCAGTTCGAGCATCGCTCAGGCTTCTCCCAGGTAGGCCTTGATCACCTCGGGGTGGCCGCGGATCTGTTCCGGGCTGCCGTCGGCCAGGGGCTGGCCCTGGTTGATCACATAGATGTGGTCGGAAATGCTCATCACCAGTTTCATGTCGTGCTCGATCAGCAGCACGGTGACGCCCTGTTCGTCGCGCAGGCGGCCGATCAGCGCCTTGAGGTCTTCGGTTTCGCGCGGGTTGAGGCCGGCAGCCGGTTCGTCGAGCATCAGCAGTTGCGGGCGGGTCACCATGCAGCGGGCGATTTCCAGGCGGCGCTGCTGGCCGTAGGCGAGGGTGCCGGCCGGGCGGTTGGCCACGTCGAGCAGGTCGACCCGCTCCAGCCACTCGGCGGCGCAGTCCAGGGCCTGGCGCTCGCTGCGGCGGAATGCCGGGGTCTTCAGCAGGCCGGCGAGGAAACCGGTGTCGAGATGGCGGTGCTGTGCCACCAGCAGGTTCTCCACGGCGGTCATCTCGCGGAACAGGCGCACGTTCTGGAAGGTGCGCACCACGCCGAGGCGGGCGATGCGATGGCCGGGCAGGCCATGGATCGGCGTGCCGCGCAGGCGGATGCTGCCGCCGCTGGGCCGGTAGAAGCCGGTCAGGCAGTTGAACACCGTGGTCTTGCCGGCGCCGTTGGGGCCGATCATCGACACCACCTGGCGTTCCGGCACGTCGAGGGACACGCCGTCGACCGCCAGCAGGCCGCCGAAGCGCATGGACAGGTCGCGCACCTCCAGCAGCGCGTTCATCGGCGCACCTCCAGGTGCGGGCGCTGCATCGGCAGCAGGCCCTGCGGGCGCCAGATCATCATCAGCACCATCAGCGCACCGAACAGCAGCATGCGGTACTCGCTGAACTCGCGCATCAGTTCCGGCAGCAGGATCATCACCACGGCGGCGAGGATCACCCCGAGCTGCGAGCCCATGCCGCCGAGCACCACGATGGCGAGGATGATCGCCGACTCGATGAAGGTGAACGACTCGGGGCTGACCAGGCCCTGGCGGGCGGCGAAGAAGCTGCCGGCGAAACCGGCGAAGCCGGCGCCGAGGGTGAAGGCCGACAGCTTGATCAGCGTCGGGTTGAGGCCCAGCGCGCGGCAGGCGATCTCGTCCTCGCGCAGCGCTTCCCAGGCGCGGCCGATGGGCATGCGCAGCAGGCGGTTGATCACGAACAGGGTGAGCAGTGCCAGCAGCAGGGCGATCAGGTAGAGGAAGATCACCTTGTGGCTGGAGTCGTAGGGTATGCCGAAGAACTGGTGGAAGGTCTGCAGGCCCTCGGGTGCGCGGCGGTCGAAGCTGAGGCCGAGCAGGGTCGGCTTGTCGATGCCGCTGATGCCGTTGGGGCCGCCGGTCAGCGAAGTCAGGTTGCGCAGCAGCAGGCGGATGATCTCGCCGAAGCCGAGGGTGACGATGGCCAGATAGTCGCCGCGCAGGCGCAGCACCGGGAAGCCGAGCAGGAAGCCGAACAGCGCGGCCATCGCCCCGGCGATCGGCAGGCAGGTCCAGAAGCCCAGCCCGTAGTAGTGCGAGAGCAGCGCGTAGCTGTAGGCACCCACCGCGTAGAAGCCGACGTAGCCCAGGTCGAGCAGGCCGGCCAGGCCGACCACGATGTTCAGGCCCAGGCCGAGCATCACGTAGATCAGAATCAGGGTGGCGATGTCCACCGCGCCGCGCGAGGCGTAGAACGGCCAGACCAGGCCGACCAGCACCAGGGCCAGCACCGCCCAGAGCTGGGTTGTGGGCCGGGCGAGGAACTGCCCGGCGCCCTGCGGCAGGCCGGGCAGGCGCGGCACGCCGGAGCAGGCGGCGACGATGCGCTGGCGAAACAGCTGCCAGAAGAACATCGCCAGCGCGCAGGCGGCGATGCTCCACAGGGTCGCGGGGCCTGCGCCATGCACCTCGACGCGGATGCCTACGGTGGTCAGCTTGAGGCCGAGCACCGGCCAGGCCACGGCGAGCACCAGCAGGGCGCTGAACAGGGCGGTTCTGAGGTTGCTGGCGGGCGTCGGGCTCATACCTTTTCCACCTCCGGGCGGCCGAGGATGCCGGTCGGGCGCAGCAGCAGCACCAGCACCAGCAGGGCGAAGGCCACCACGTCCTTGTACTGGTCGCCGAAGAAGTCGGCGCCGAATGCCTCGGCGACGCCGAGCAGCAGGCCGCCGAGCATGGCGCCGGGGATGCTGCCGATGCCGCCGAGCACCGCGGCGGTGAACGCCTTGATCCCGGCGAGGAAACCGATGTGCGGGTTGATCACCCCGTACTGCATGCCCAGCAGCACCGCCGCCACTGCAGCCAGCGCGGCGCCGATGACGAAGGTCAGGGCGATGATGCGGTTGCTGTCGATGCCCAGCAGGTTGGTCATCTTCAGGTCTTCGGCGCAGGCGCGGCAGGCGCGGCCCAGACGCGAGCGGGAAATGAACAGGGTCAGGCCGAGCATGGCGGCCAGGGTGACGGCGAAGATCAGCAGCTGCATGTAGGCGATCGACACCCCGTAGCCGGCGGCGTCGCCGAATACGAGGTTGCCCGGCAACAGGCTGGGGATCGCCTTGTCCTTGGAGTCCTGGGCGAGCAGCACCTGGTTCTGCAGGAAGATCGACATGCCGATGGCGGAAATCAGCGGGATCAGCCGGTTGCCGCCGCGCAACGGGCGGTAGGCGACTCGCTCGATGCTGTAGCCGTAGGCGCTGGTGACCACGATGCTGGCGGCGAAGGCGGCGATCATCAGCAGCGGCAGGCTGTCCAGGCCCAGCAGCGACAGGCCGACGAGGACGATGAAGGCCACATAGGAGCCGATCATGTACACCTCGCCGTGGGCGAAGTTGATCATGCCGATGATGCCGTAGACCATGGTGTAGCCGATGGCGATCAGCGCGTAGGTGCTGCCCACCGTGAGGCCGTTCAGCAGTTGCTGCAGGTAGTGATAGAGGTCGGGCATGGGGCGTCTCCTGCGTCGGGGCGCGCGGCAGGTGCCGGCCGCCTGTGGCGGCGGCCGGCCTTCCCGAGCCGCAGCGCGGGCTGCCCGTTACTTCGCTTCGCTCTTGCTACCGTCTGCATGCCACTCGTAGACGACGAAGCTGAAGTCCTTGAGATCGCCCTTGTCGTCGAAGGCGAGGGTGCCGGTCGGGGTGTCGAAGCGCATGCTGCGCAGCGCGGTAGCCACTTCCTCGGTGTCGGTGCCGCCGGTCTTGTCGATGGCCTCGGCGATCACCTGCACGGCGGCATAGGCGGGGAACACGAAGGGACCGGAGGGATCCTGCTTCTTGGCCTTGAAGGCCTCGACCAGTGCCTGGTTCTTCGGGTCCTGGTCGAAGGCGCGCGGCAGGGTGACCAGCAGGCCTTCGGCGGCGGCCCCGGCGATGGCGGAGATTTCCGAGTTGCCGACGCCTTCCGGGCCCATGAAGCGCACCTTCAGGCCCTTTTCCGCGCTCTGGCGCAGCAAAAGGCCCAGCTCCGGGTGGTAGCCGCCGTAGTAGACGAAGTCGACCCCCTCGCGCTTGAGCTTGGCGATCAGCGCGGAGAAGTCCTTGTCGCCGGCGTTGATGCCCTCGAACAGCGCGACCGGGATGCCGGCCTTCTCGACGGCGCTCTTCACCGCCGTGGCGATGCCCTCGCCGTACTGCTGCTTGTCGTGGATCACCGCGACCTTGGCCGGCTTGAGCGTCTCGACGATGAAGCGCCCGGCGGTCGGGCCCTGCAGGCTGTCCAAGCCGATGGTGCGGAAGATCATCCGGTAGCCGCGCGCGGTGATCTCCGGGCTGGTGGAGGCGGCCGTGATCATCAGGATGCCCTCGTCCTCGTAGATGTCCGAGGCCGGCTGGGTGGAGCTGGAGCAGAGGTGGCCGACGACGAAGGAGATGCCGTCGTTGACGATGCGGTTGGCCACCGCGACCGCCTGCTTGGGATCGCAGGCGTCGTCGTAGACCACCGCTTCGAGTTTCTGGCCGTTGACCCCGCCGGCCTGGTTGATGCGCTCGATGGCCATCTGCGCTCCGATGAACTGCATTTCGCCGTACTGTGCGACGGCGCCGGTCACCGGGCCGGCGAGAGCGATCCGGATGGTGTCGGCGGCCAGCGCGTGACCGGCGGCGCCGGCCAGGGCGAGGGCTGCGAACAGCCGGGAGAGCTTGCGGTTAGCCTGTTTCATAGGTGCTCCACTGTGGTCTGGTCAGCGTTATTGTTCTTCGACACGACTCGACAGCCGCAGGGACGGTCGAGGTCCTGCAGGGCAACTCAGATACGCCGTCGACGTTGCCGTGTTCCCCGGAAAAAATCCACCCCCCGCTGGGGCCGCCATCCCCGCGCGGCGGCGTTTGCCTGCCTGCCGCCCGGCGCTATCATGGCCGCCCCGATTCACAGGTGAGCCTCCATGTCTGAACAACCTAGCACCCTCTATGCCAAGCTGCTTGGCGAAACCGCGACCCTCACCTGGCAGGAACTGCAGCCGTTCTTCGCCCGCGGCAGCGTGTTGTGCGTGGCTGGCAGCCTGGATCTGGTCGGCGTGGCCGAGGCCTTGGCCGAGGATCGCAAGGAGACGGTGGGCGTCTGGCTGGCCAGCGGCGAGCTGCGCCGGATGGACGTGGCCGAGGCCGAGGATTACCAGCGCCGCACGCCGCAGCTGTGGGCGGTGGTGGTGGCGCCCTGGGTGCTGGTGCAGGAACGCGAGGCGGCGCCGGCGCTGCATTGAGGCGCGCGGCGCCCGCTGCAATGCACAAGGCCCCCGCGCAGCGCTGCTGGCGGGGGCCTTGTGTTTAGCGGCGTGCAGGCACGGCGGGCGTCAGTGGCTGACCCAGCGCTGGCGCGCCCAGCCGCTCAGCGCGTCCACCGCCAGCACCAGCAGCAGCATGGCGAGGATCACCGTGGCGGCCTGGGCCTGCTGGAACAGGCTGAGGCTGACGTAGAGCATCTGCCCGAGGCCGCCGGCGCCGACGAAGCCGAGCACGCTGGCCATGCGGATGTTGTTTTCCCAGCGGTACAGCAGGTAGGCGACCAGTTGCGGCCACACGCCGGGCAGGGTGCCGTAGACGAAGGCCGCCACGCGCCCGCCGCCGGCCAGGCGAATCGCCTCGGCGGGCTCGTGTGGGGTGTTCTCCAGCGCCTCGGCGAACAGCCGGCCAAGCACTCCGGCGGTGTGCAGGGCCAGCGCCAGGGTGCCGGCGTTAGGGCCGAGCCCGGCGGCCAGCACCATCAGCGCCGCCCACACCAGCTCCGGAATCGAGCGCAGCGCGTTGAGCAGCAGACGCGCCAGCGCTCCGGCGGCGTGGCCCAGGCGTCCTGCGGCGGGCAGTGCCAGCAGCAGGCCGAGCAGGGCGGCGAGCAGGGTGCCGATGGCCGACATGGCCAGGGTTTCCAGACTGCCGCGACCGATGGCGGCAAGGTGCGCGGAGGAGACGTCGGCGGGGAAGAAGCCGGCGGCGTAGTCGGCCATCAGCGCCAGGCTGCGCGCGCTGGTCAGCCCGGAGAAGTCCAGGCCGAGGCCGGCGAAGGACGCGCCGACGGCGGCGAGGATCGCCAGCAGCAGGCCGTAGTTGAGCGCGCGCTTCATGTCAGCCGGCTCCGCAGCAGGCGGCTGAACTGGTCGGCGAGCAGCACCAGGGCGAAGAAGGTCAGCAGCATGCTGGCCACCTCGCCACCGGCGAACATGCGCATCGACAGGTCGATCTGCTGGCCGAGGCCGCCGGCGCCGACGAAGCCCATCACCACCGAGGCGCGGATCGCGCACTCCCAGCGGTACACGGTGTAGGAGAGCATCTCCGCCGCCGCGTTGGGCAGCACGCCGTAGGCGAACGCCGCCAGCCGCGGGCTGCCGGCGGCGAGCAGGGCGCGCGCCGGGCGCGGGTCCACCGACTCGCAGATTTCCGCGTAGACCTTGCCGAGCATGCCGCCGTAGGTGATGGCGATGGCCAGCACCCCGGCGGTGGGGCCGAGGCCGACGGCGCGCACGAACAACAGCGCCCAGACGATTTCCGGGATGCTGCGCAGCACGATCAGCAGCGCGCGCACCGGCCCGCGCAGGGCCGCGCTCCACCAACGCGGGCGACCGCCGCGGGTCACGGCGGACACCGACAGCACGCGGGTGGCGGCGAGCGCGCAGGGCACGGCGATCAGCCAGGCCAGGGCCATGCCGGCGGTGGCGATGGCCAGGGTTTCCAGGGTGGCGCGGCCGAGCAGGGCGAGGAACTCGCCGCCGTGCTCCGGCGGCCAGAAGGCGGCGACGAAGCTGCCCATGGTGGCGGCGTTGCCGGCATCGAACAGCACGGCGAGATTCAGCTCGCTGAGCGACAGCCCCGGCCACAGCAGGGCAACGGCCAGCACGGTCAGCAGCAGGCGCGGCAGGGCGGCGGGGTCGTGCGGGGCGGCCGCGCCGGCGGCAGACGGAGAACGGGTCAGCATCGCGGAATGGTCACGATCTGCGGCGCAGGGGCCGGCGAGGCGGGCGATGGCTGGTCCAACTGCTCGTTGGCGTACAGGGCGTCCAGCGCCTGCGGGGTCACCTCGTGCGCCGGCAGGTCGAAGGCGATGCGCCCGTCGCGCACGCCGACGATGCGCGGAAAGTGGTTGAGCGCCAGATCGACGGCATGCAGGCTGGCCAGCAGGGTGACGCCGCGGGCCTCGGCCTCGCGGGTCAGTACGCCGAGGGTATGGCCGGCCAGCACCGGGTCCATGGCCGACACCGGCTCGTCGGCGAGGATCAGCTCGGCCTGCTGGTACAGCACGCGGGCGATGCCGACCCGCTGCAGCTGGCCGCCGGACAGCTGGTCGCAGCGCTCGAACAGCTTGTCGGCCAGATCCAGGCGCGCCAGGGCGTCGCGCACGCCGCCGGTATCCAGCGGATGGACGAGGTTGAGCAGGCCCTTCCACAGCGGCCACTGGCCGAGACGACCGGCGCTGACCGCCGCGACCACGCGCTGGCGCGGCGGCAGCGGCGGGCTCTGGTGGATCAGGCCGAGGCGCGCGCGCAGCCGCCGGCGTGCGCCGGCGGCCAGGTGCCAGGGTTCGGCGCCGAGCAGCTCCAGACGTCCTTCGCCGGGTTGCAGGCTGGTGGCCAGCAGGCGCAGCAGGGTGGTCTTGCCGGCGCCGGACGGGCCGATGATGGCCAGCCGCTCGCCGCGGCCGACCGAGAGATCCACGTCCTGCAGGGCGCGCCGACCGTTGGCGTGGGTCAGGCCCACGCCGGTCAGGCGCACGGTCACTTCAGCAGGCCGGCGGCGCGGGCGGCTTCCTCGATGCCGGCGTAGTTTTCCGGCTGGGTCTCGATGAAGCGGCTGGCGGCCTGCAGGTCGAGGATCGCCTTGTGCTCCGGGTTGGCCGGGTCGAGGGCGAGGAAGGCGGCCTTGATCTTGGCGGTCAGCGCCGGATCGAGGGTGCCGCGCACGGTCCAGTTGTAGTCGTAGTAGGTCGGGGTGGTGGCGAACACGTGCACCTTGGCGGTGTCGACCTTGCCGGCAGCGACCAGCTTGTCCCACACCGAGGCGTTCAGTACGCCGGCGTCGACCTTGCCGGCCTGCACCCAGGCCACGGTGGCGTCGTGGGCGCCGGAGAAGGCCACGCGGGAGAAGAACTGCTCGGGGACGATGCCGTCCTTCTGCATGAAGTAGCGCGGCATCAGGCTGCCGGAGGTGGAGGACACCGAGCCGAAGGCGAAGGTCTTGCCCTTGAGGTCCTGCAGCGACTTCACGTTGGCGTCGGCGCTGATGAACTTGCTGGTGAACTTCTCGTCCTGCTCGCGCTGCACCAGCGGAATGGCATTGCCGGTCTTCAGGCGGGTCTGCACGAAGGTGAAGCCGCCCAGCCAGGCCAGATCGACGCGGTCGGCGGCGATGCCCTCGACCACCGCAGCGTAGTCGGACACCGGCACGAATTGGACCGGCATGCCCAGCTCCTTCTCCAGGTAGGCGCCCAGCGGCTTGAACTTGCGCTGCAGTTCGGTGGGCGCCTCGTCGGGGATGGCGGACACCTTGAGCACATCGGCGGCCTGGGCGGCCAGGGCGGAAACGGACAGGGCAATGCCGGCGGCGAGCGCCAGGGTACGCTTGAGCATGGGGAGTCTCCGGTTCAATAGCGGAAAAGTCGGGCGCGGATTATAAGGGCAGTCGCGCGGCTTTGCTGGCCCATATGGCCGCTACAGGTCGAGCCCATGGAGCGACCGAGGCCCGCTGGCCGACGCTGGCGGACTGTCGCGGCGAGGGCGCAGCCGTCACGGCGGCGCCGGGCACTCCGGCGCTTGCCCGGGTCTTGGCGGGCAGCGACGGTCGGCCGGGCGCGGGGCTGTTGCTAAGATGCGGCTTTTCCCCGCTGCGGAGATGGACATGAGCGATACCTTGCCCGCCCTGGCCTTTGCCGGCATCGGCCTGATGGGGCTGCCGATGGGCCGCCGCCTGCTGGCCGCAGGCTTTCCCCTGAGCATCTGGAACCGCAACCCGGCCAAGTGCGAGCCGCTGGTGGACGCCGGCGCCGGGGTGGTCAACCACCCCGGCGACCTGTGCCGCGAGGCGGACATCGTGATGCTCTGCCTGGCCGACACCGCCGCCGTGCGCGAGGTGGTGTTCGGCCCCGGCGGCATCGCCGAGCAGGGCCTGCCGGGGCAACTGCTGGTGGACTTCTCCAGCTGCGAACCGGCGGCGACCCGCGCGATGGCCGCCGAGCTGGAGGCGCGCTGCGGCATGCGCTGGGTGGATGCGCCGGTGTCCGGTGGCACCCCGGGCGCCGAGGCGGGCACCCTGGCGATCATGGCCGGCGGCGCGGCGGAGGACATCGAGCGGCTGCGGCCGATCCTCGCCCATCTCGGCCAGCGTTTGACGCGCATGGGCGAGGTCGGCGCCGGTCAGGTGACCAAGGTGTGCAACCAGATGATCGTCGCCTGCAACGCCCTGGTGATCGCCGAGGTGGTGGCGCTGGCCGAGCGCGCCGGGGTGGATGCCGGGCTGATCGCCCCGGCACTGGCCGGCGGCTTCGCCGATTCGAAACCGCTGCAGATCCTCGCCCCGCAGATGGCCGAGAGCCGCTTCGAGCCGGTCAAGTGGCATGTGCGCACCCTGCTCAAGGACCTCGACACCGCGGTGAAGCTGTCCCGCGAGCAGGGCTCGTCCACGCCGCTGAGCGGCCTGGCCGCGCAGCTGATGCGCCTGCACGGCAGCCAGGGCAACCTGGAGCGCGATCCGGCCACCCTGGTCGAGCTGTATCGCGGGGAGGACGAGGCATGAAGCTCTGCGCCAACCTGTCGATGCTGTTCACCGAGCTGCCGCTGCCGGAGCGCATCGGCGCGGCGGCCGAAGCCGGCTTCGCCGCGGTGGAAATCCAGTTTCCCTACGCGCTGCCGGCCGAGGCGCTGCGCGCGGCACTGGACGCCGCCGGCCTGCCGCTGCTGCTGATCAACCTGCCGGCCGGCGATCTGATGGACGGCGGCCCGGGACTGGCGGCGGTGCCCGGGCGTCAGGCCGAGTTCGACGCGGCGCTGGCCGAGGCGCTGGCCTATGCCCGGGTGGTGCGTCCGCAGTGCGTCAACGTGCTGCCGGGGCGGCTGGCCGACGGGGTGAGCCACGCGGCGGCACGGGAAACCCTGGCCGGCAACCTGCGCCGCAGCGCCGAGGCCTTCGCGCCGCTGGGCATCCGTGTGCTGGCCGAGGCGATCAACCCGCTGGACATGCCGGGCTTTCTGGTCAACACGCCGGAGGATCTGCTGGCGCTGCTGGCGGCGGTCGACCATCCCAACTGCGCCGCCCAGCTCGACCTCTATCACATGGCTCGCCAGGGACTCGACCTGCCGACGTGCATCGCCGCGCTGGCCGGGCGTATCGGTCATGTGCAGTTCGCCGACTGCCCCGGACGCGGCGCGCCGGGCACGGGGACGATGGACTTCGCCGCGGCGCGGGCGGCGCTGCGCGAGGCGGGCTACGCCGGCTGGCTGGCCGCCGAGTATCGGCCGGGGGAGGCGGGCACCGCCGCCAGCCTGGCGTGGCTGGCGCAGTGGCTGGCGCAGTGGCAGTCGCAGTGAATCTGTAGGGGGCGCTGCGCGCAGCGCACTGACGGAGATGCGCAGTTGCGCCGCGCACGCCCTGCGAAGGAAGGCGGGCAACGCGCAGCCGGGCAGGCTAGGCAACCTGCTCCGGCGAGCGGCCACCGTCAGGTTGCCGCGCGGGCTAGGGGGAGAACGTCGCTGCGCGGGTTGTCCCGCCCGCGCAGGGGAGTCCTGCCGGAGGCCCGATCTCCGGCAGGACTCCCCTGCGGTGGAGCGTTAGAGCGGCCGATCCGCTCGTGTGGTCGCTCAGCCGGCCACCAGTACGCGGATCGCTTCCAGGCGCAGGCCGGCCTTGTCGAGCATCGCCAGGCCCAGTTCGCGCTGGCGGCGCAGGCTGTCCAGCTCGCTTTCGCGCACGCTGGGGTTGACCGCGCGCAGCGCTTCCAGGCGCGCCAGTTCCTCGTCCAGTTCGGCGGCGAAGCGGTGGGCGGCGTCGGCCACGCGCTCGGCATGGCGCGGGGCGATCTTGCCCTCGGCGACGGCGATCTGCCGGGCCAGCACCTCGCGCTGGGCCTGGACGAACTTGTTGGCGCTGGCGCGCGGCACGCTTTCCAGCTGGTCGTTGAGGGTCTCGAAGCCGACCCGCGCGGCCAGGTCGTTGCCGTTGGCGTCGAGCAGGCAGCGCAGCGCCGCCGGCGGCAGATAGCGGCCCAGCTGCAGGGCGCGCGGCGCCACCACCTCGCTGACGAACAGCAGTTCGAGCAGCACGGTGCCGGGCTTGAGCGCCTTGTTCTTGATCAGCGCCACCGAGGTGTTGCCCATGGTGCCGGACAGCACCAGGTCCATGCCGCCCTGCACCATCGGGTGTTCCCAGGTGAGGAACTGCATGTCCTCGCGGGCCAGCGCCAGCTGGCGGTCGTAGGTGACGGTGACGCCCTCGTCGTCGCCGAGCGGGAAGCCGGCATCCAGCATCTTCTCGCCGGGGCGCAGGATCAGCGCGTTGTCGGAGTGGTCCTCGCTGTGAACGCCGAAGGCGTCGAGCAGTTCTTCCATGTAGATCGGCAGGGCGAACTGGTCGTCCTGTTCGAGGATGGCCTCGACCAGCCCCTCGCCTTCGCCAGCGCCGCCGGAGTTGAGTTCCAGCAGGCGGTCGCGACCCTTGTGCAGTTCGCTTTCCAGCGCCTCGCGGGCGGCGCGGCCCTCGGCCAGCAGTTGCGCCCAGTCGCTGTCGTGGCCGCCTTCGAGCAGCGCCAGCAGGCGCGGGCCGAACTGCTGCTGCAGCGCGTTGCCGGTCGGGCAGGTGTTGAGGAAGGCGTTCAGCGCCTGGTGGTACCAGTGGAACAGGCGCTCCTGGGCGCTGTTCTCCAGGTAAGGCACGTGCAGCTGGATGGCGTGCTTCTGGCCGATGCGGTCGAGGCGGCCGATGCGCTGCTCGAGCAGGTCCGGGTGGGCCGGCAGGTCGAACAGCACCAGATGGTGGGCGAACTGGAAGTTGCGGCCTTCGGAGCCGATTTCCGAGCAGATAAGCACCTGGGCGCCGAACTCCTCGTCGGCGAAGTAGGCGGCGGCGCGGTCACGTTCGAGGATGCTCATGCCCTCGTGGAACACCGTGGCCGGGGTGCCGGCGCGCACGCGCAGGGCCTCCTCCAGGTCGAGGGCGGTTTCCGCGTGGGCGCAGATCACCAGCACCTTGGTCTTCTTGAGCATCTTCAGGGTGTCGATCAGCCACTCGACGCGCGGATCGAAATGCCACCAGCGCAGTTCGGCGCCGTCGTCCTGGGTCTGCGCCTGATAGCCGACTTCCGGGTAGAGGTCGGCATGCTCGCCGACCGGCAGCTCCAGGTACTCGACCGGGTTGGCCAGCGGGTAGGGGTGCAGGTGGCGCTCGGGGAAGCCCTGCACGGCGGCGCGGGTGTTGCGGAACAGCACGCGGCCGGTGCCGTGGCGGTCGAGCAGCTCGCGGATCAGCCGGGCGCGGGCTTCCTCGTCGCCGCTCTCGACGCTGGCCAGCAGGCTGTCGCCCTCGCTGCCGAGGAACTCGTGGATGGCGGCGCGCGCCTGCGGGGACAGCTTGCCGTGGTCGAGCAGCTCCTGTACCGCCTCGGCCACCGGCTGGTACTGGGCGCTCTCGGCGCGGAACGCCTCCAGGTCGTGGAAGCGGTCGGGGTCGAGCAGGCGCAGGCGGGCGAAGTGGCTTTCCAGGCCGAGCTGCTCGGGGGTGGCGGTGAGCAGCAGCACGCCGGGAATGTGCGCGGCCAGTTGCTCGACCAGGCGGTACTCGGCGCTGGCGCCTTCCGGATGCCAGACCAGATGGTGGGCCTCGTCGACCACCAGCAGGTCCCAGTCGGCGTCCAGCACCGCCTGCTGGGCGCGGGCGTCGCCCTGCAGCCACTCGAGAGCGACCAGCGCCAGCTGGCAGTCCTCGAAGGGGTTGTCGGCGTCGCTCTCGATGAAGCGCTCGGCATCGAACAGCGCGACCTGCAGGTTGAAGCGCCGGCGCATTTCCACCAGCCACTGGTGCTGGAGGTTTTCCGGCACCAGGATCAGCGCGCGGCTGGCCCTGCCGCAGAGCAGCTGGCGATGCAGGATCAGGCCGGCCTCGATGGTCTTGCCCAGGCCCACTTCGTCGGCCAGCAGCACCCTCGGGCTGGCGCGGTCGGCCACTTCGCGGGCGATGTGCAGCTGGTGGGCGATCGGCTGGGCGCGCGCGCCGGAGAGGCCCCACAGCGAGGACTGCAGCAGGCGCGAGCGGTGTTCGAGGCTGTGGTAGCGCAGCGCGAACCAGCCGCGCGGGTCGATCTGCCCGGCGAACAGGCGGTCGCTGGCCAGGCGGAACTGGATGAAGTTGGACAGCTGGGTTTCCGGCAGCGAGCAGGGCTCGTGCTGGGCGTTGATGCCGTGATAGACCAGCAGGCCGTCGACGTCCTCGACCTCCTGGACGGTCAGCTTCCAGCCCTCGAAGTGGGTGATCTCGTCGCCCAGGGCGAAGCGCACGCGGGTCAGCGGCGCGTTGCGCAGGGCGTACTGACGGGTATCGCCGGTCGCCGGATAGAGGACGGTGAGCAGGCGGCCGTCCTGCGCGAGAATGGTGCCCAGCCCCAATTCCGCCTCACTGTCGCTGATCCAGCGTTGTCCCGGTTGATACTGCGCCATGCCTGTCTCCCGCCACGAAAAGTGGCGTATGGTAACGGAACGCCGGAGACAGGCCAAAGACAACCGTGCGGCCTGTCGTCGCCTGCCGGCGGTTGTCCAGGGAGCGGCCCGGCGGGCATCATGCACCTCCCTCCGGCCTGCGGATTTTCGGGAGTACCGCCATGAGCGACGACACGCTGATCGATTTTTCCGCCGAACGTGAGCGGCGCATCCACGACCTGCATGAGAAACGCCTGCAGGAGATGCGCCAGGCCTTCGAGCAGGCCCTGCCGCTGGCCAAGCCCGGCAAGAAGGCCAAAAAGCGCCCGAAGAAGCGCTGAAGCACCGTCCTGCCATCCTTCCACCCGCCGGATGCCACGATGCCCGTGCGTGGCGCGCCACCGACTCCCTCCCGTTTCCGCCCGGACCGCCCCGGGCGGAGGCGTTCCGTTGACCTGCGTCAGGATTTTCCGGCCTTGGCCGGGCGGCGCTTGGCGCTTGTTGATCCCGGTCAATTTCCTGCAGCAGTGTGTGGGTAATCTGGCTTCAACACAGATTGCAAGACAGGGGAGGCTCATCATGTTTATGGATGAGGTAGTAGTTGCAGGCATCGTCATTGTGGTTCTGACAGCCGGCTTCCTGGGTGGATTCGCATATTTCGTCTGGAAGGATGCTCAGAAAGGCAAGAAGCCACACTGACCCTTTCCGATGCGTGGGCACGCAAGGCATTTGAGGCGACTTAGGTCGCCTTTTTTTTGTGCGCGAAAAAAGCCGCGCTACAGCGGAGGCCGCGATTCGGCGGCCTCCACTGCGGGACTCAGCCGACGGTGATCGGCGGCAGCTGCGGCAGTTCGATGCGCAGCTTCTCCTGCGGGGCCATCACCTCGGCCTCGCCTTCCACCACCGGCTTGCCCTGCTGGTTGATCACCCGGGTGCCGATGCGCACGCGGTTCTTCGGCAGCTTTTCGAGCACCTCCAGCTCCACGGTCAGTTCGTCGCCGAGCTTGACCGGGCGGGTGAAGCGCAGGTTCTGCCCCAGGTAGATGGTGCCCGGTCCCGGCAGGGTGCATGCCAGGGCGGCACTGACCAGCGCGCCGGTGAGCATGCCGTGGGCGATGCGCTCCTTGAAGGCGGTGCCGGCGGCGTAGTCGGCATCCAGGTGAACCGGATTGCGGTCGCCGGACACCTCGGCGAACAGCTGCACGTCGCGCTCTTGCACGGCGCGGATGAAGGTCGCCTTCTGGCCGACCTGCAGTTCGTCGTAGGGGGTGTTTTCTACCAGGCTCATTGGGGCTCCTTGTCAGCCGGTGGTTGCGAGTCTGCGCCGGATGCCGCGTGGGCAGTCGGCGGGCAGCGGCTAAGGTAGCAGGATTCCGTGTCATTCAGTGTGAGCCGACCTGCGCCGGGGCGTTTCTGGAAGGCCCCCGGGGGAGCTGTTATCCTCGCTGCAGGCCCTGACCGAAACGGACGGCGGCACCCATAACAACACCCGCCCGCGAGAGGGAGGCCGCTCTCCTCGACAGGCGCAGTCAGGCTGCTGCTCAGGAGGAACCTCCATGACCGCGAGCTTCTGGACCGACAAGTACCCCGCCGGCCTTGCCGCCAGCATCGACCCCGACTGCTACCCGAACATCCCCGCCGTCCTCGAAGACGCCTGCCGACGCTTTGCCGACTGCCCGGCCTTCAGCAACCTCGGCCGCACCCTGAGCTATGCCGAGCTGTACGAGCTGTCCGGCGCCTTCGCCGCCTGGTTGCAGGAGCACACCGAACTGCAGCCGGGCGACCGCATCGCCATCCAGCTGCCCAACCTGCTGCAGTTTCCCGTCGCGGTGTTCGGCGCCCTGCGCGCCGGGCTGGTGGTGGTCAACACCAACCCGCTGTACACCGCGCGAGAGATGGAGCACCAGTTCAACGACTCCGGCGCCAAGGCGCTGCTCTGTCTGGCCAACATGGCCCATCTGGCCGAGGCCGTGCTGCCGCACACGGGCCTTAGGGTGGTGATCGTCAGCGAGGTGGCCGACCTGCTGCCGGCGCCCAGGCGCTGGCTGGTCAACGCCGTGGTGCGCCATGTGAAGAAGATGGTGCCGGCCTACCGCCTGCCCCAGGCGGTGCGCTTCGTCGACGTGCTGGCCCGCGGGCGTGGCCGGCCGGTGCGCGAGCAGCGCGCGCGCAGCGAGGACATCGCCGTCCTGCAGTACACCGGCGGTACCACCGGGATCGCCAAGGGCGCGATGCTCAGCCACCGCAACCTGATCGCCAACATGCTGCAGTGCCGCGCGCTGATCGGCCAGACCCTCGGTGAGGGCTGCGAGACGCTGATCACTCCGCTGCCGCTCTACCACATCTACGCCTTCACCTTTCACTGCATGGCGATGATGCTCACCGGCAACCACAACGTGCTGATCACCAACCCGCGCGACCTGCCGGCGATGGTCGCGGAGATGGGCAAGTGGCGCTTCAGCGGTTTCGTCGGCCTCAACACCCTGTTCGTCGCCCTGTGCAACCACGAGGGCTTCCAGCGTCTGGACTTCTCCGCCCTCAAACTCACCCTGTCCGGCGGCATGGCCCTGCAGCGGGCGGTCGCCGAGCGCTGGCAGCGCCTCACCGGCTGCGCCATCTGCGAAGGCTACGGACTGACGGAAACCAGCCCGGTGGTATCGGTCAACCCGATCCAGCGCATCCAGCTCGGCACCATAGGCCTGCCGCTGCCCTCGACCCAGTGCAAGGTGGTCGACGACGCCGGCAACGACCTGGGCGTCGACGCGGTCGGCGAGCTGTGCGTCAAGGGCCCGCAGGTGATGAAGGGCTACTGGCAGCGCCCGGAGGCCACCGCCGAGGTGCTCGACGCCGAGGGCTGGCTGCGTACCGGCGACATCGCGCTGATCCAGCCCGACGGCTACATCCGCATCGTCGACCGCAAGAAGGACATGATCCTGGTCTCCGGCTTCAACGTGTACCCCAACGAATTGGAGGAGGTGCTGGCCGCGCTGCCGGGGGTGCAGGTCGCCGCCGCCATCGGCGTGCCGGATGCGCGCAGCGGCGAGGCGATCAAGCTGTTCGTGGTGCGCAAGCCCGGTGCCGAGCTGAGCGAGGAGCAGGTGCTGGATCACATGCGCGAGAACCTCACCGGCTACAAGGTGCCGCGCCAGGTGGAGTTCCGCGACAGCCTGCCGACCACCAACGTCGGCAAGATCCTCCGCCGCCAGCTGCGCGACGAGGAGCTGCGCCGCGCGGCCGGCGCCTGAGTCGCCCGACTCAGGGCGCCGGCCTGCCCGCGCCCAGCCCGGCGCGGGCCAGCACTCGTTCCAGTTCGACCAGCAGCTCGCGGGTCGCCGCCGTGGGATCGTGCGGCCAGATGGCATAGACCCGCCGGCTGGGCGCATCGCACACAGGCACCCGCGGCAGGCCGTGGAAGGTGGCGGCGGTGCTGGTCGGCGCCAGGCCGACCGCCAGCCCGCGGCGGACGAAGCGCTCCAGCAGGTGGATATGACTGATCTCGAAGCGTACCCGGCGGCTCAGGCCGAGGGCGGCGAAGGCCGTGTCGGTCTGCTGGCGGGCGCTGCTGCCGGCGGGGAAGTCCACCAGCGGCAGCGCCAGCAGTTCCTCCAGATGCAGGCGCGCGCGCCCGGCCAGCGGGTGGCCGGCCGGCAGCACCGCGACCAGTTCCTCCTTGGCCAGCAGGCGTTGCTCCACGCCGTCCAGCGCGGTGCTGGGCGGCACGCCGACGAAGGCCAGGTCGATGCTGCGCTGCCGCACCGCTTCCAGCAGGCTCTCGCTGTGTTCCTGGCGCAGGGCGATGTCGATCTGCGGAAAGCGCCCGTGGAAGGCGGCCAGCAGCTCGACGATGTCGAACAGGTCGAGGGAGGAGATCATCCCCAGGGTCAGGCTGCCGCGCACCTCGCCGCTGACCGCGGCGACTTCGGCGGGAATCCGCCGGGTCGCTTCCAGCGCCAGGCGCGCCTGGCCGAGCAGCGCCTCGCCGGCCGGCGTGACCCGCACCTGGCGCGGCCGGCGCTCGAACAGCCGGGTACCCAGCTCCTCCTCCAGGCGGGCGATCTGGTGGCTGAGCGCCGACTGCACCACGTTGCAGCGCTGCGCGGCGCGGGTGAAGTTGCCTTCCTCGGCGAGGGCGACGGCGAATTCGAGTTGCTTGAGGTTCATGGTTTGCATCGCGATACGAGATTGAGATCATCTTGATAATTCATTTCTGTCATCGCTGCACGGGCCCGATACTGCGCTCCCCCGATTGCGAGTACGCCGCGATGACCGACCGACCCACTCCCGCCCTGAGCCGCTGGCTGGTCCTGCTGATGGCCTTCGCCACCGGCGTGGCGGTGGCCAGCAACTACTACAACCAGCCGCTGCTGCAGACCCTGGCCGAAGAGTTCGGCCTGTCCTACGCCCGCGCCGGCATCCTGGTCACCACCGCCCAGGTCAGCTACGCGCTGGGCCTGATCCTGCTGGTGCCGCTGGGCGATCTGCTGGAGCGGCGCGCGCTGATCGTCGGCATGGCCCTGCTCGGTGCCTGCGGCCTGCTGCTCAGTGCGCTGGCGCCGAGCTTCGCGGTGCTGCTGCTGGGCACCGCACTGGCCGGGATGTTCTCGGTGGTGGCCCAAGTGCTGGTGCCCTTCGCCGCGACCTTGGCCGCGCCCGCCGAGCGCGGCCGGGTGGTCGGTACTCTGATGAGCGGCCTGCTGCTGGGCATCCTGCTGGCGCGCACCGTGGCCGGCACCCTGTCCGAGCTGGGCAGCTGGCGCGGCGTGTACTTCCTCGCCGCGGCGGTGCTGGCCGCCACCGCGCTGGCGCTGTGGTTCGCCCTGCCGCGCTACCGCCACCCGGAGCGCATCGGCTACCCGCGCCTGCTGGCCTCGGTGGCCCTGCTGTTTCGCGACGAGCCGGAGTTCCGCCTGCGCACCCTGCTCGGCGGCCTGAGCTTCGCCATGTTCGCCATGCTCTGGACGCCGCTGGCCTTCCTGCTCTCGGCCGAGCCCTACGGCTATTCCGACGGGGTGATCGGCCTGTTCGGTATCGTCGGCGCGGTCGGCGCGCTGGCCGCGAGTCTGGCCGGGCGGATGGCCGACCGGGGGCGCGGCGCGCTGGCGACCAGCCTGGGGCTGGCGCTGCTCGCCCTGTCCTGGCTGCCGCTGGGGTTTGCCGGCGGCTCGCTGGCGGCGCTGCTGGTCGGCGTGGTGCTGCTCGACCTGGCGGTGCAGCTGACCCACGTCAGCAACATGAACCAGGTCTACCGGCTGCGCCCCGAGGCGCGCAGCCGGATCAACGCCGGCTACATGACCGGCTATTTCGTCGGCGGCGCGCTGGGCTCGCTGGCGTCGGCTGCGCTGTTCGAGGCATTCGGCTGGCTCGGCGTGTGCGCCGCCGGCGCGGCGCTGGGCGTGGTCGCGCTGGGGCTCTGGCTGGCCCTCGGCCGGCGTGGCGCGGCGCCGGCGGCGCTGGCCGGTGACTGACCCGCTGGCGGGCAAATCTGCGACAATCTCCGCCCCGAATTGCCAGCCGATGTCCGCCCGATGAGTGCCGTACCCGCCTTCGACCAGCTGCTGAACAACCTCGACCAGGCGTTCAACGCCGACCGCCACCGCCTGCGCCGCCAGCTGCTCGAACTGCGCAAGCGCCCGGACGAGGCCAGGCTGGCGCAGTGGCTGGAGCGCTTCCAGGCATCCACAGCCAAGGTCGCGGCACGCCGCGCCAGCGTGCCGCGCATCCGCTACGACGACGCCCTGCCGATCGCCGCGCGTCGTGAGGAGATCAAGGCCGCCATCGCCACGCATCAGGTGGTGGTGATCGCCGGCGAGACCGGCTCGGGCAAGACCACCCAGTTGCCGAAGATCTGCCTGGAGGTCGGCCGCGGCGTACACGGGCTGATCGGCCACACCCAGCCGCGCCGCCTCGCCGCGCGCAGCGTGGCGACCCGCGTCGCCGAGGAAATCGGCACGCCGCTTGGCGAGCTGGTCGGCTACCAGGTGCGCTTCGAGGACCACAGCGGCGAGCAGTCGCTGGTCAAGCTGATGACCGACGGCATCCTGCTCGCCGAGACCCAGCACGACCGCTTCCTGGAAAAGTACGACACCCTGATCGTCGACGAGGCCCACGAGCGCAGCCTGAACATCGACTTCCTGCTCGGCTACCTGAAGAACCTGCTGCCGCGCCGCCCCGACCTCAAGGTGATCATCACCTCGGCGACCATCGACCTGGAGCGCTTCTCCAAGCACTTCGACGACGCGCCGATCATCGAGGTGTCCGGGCGCACCTATCCGGTGGAGACCTGGTACCGGCCGCTGGCCGCCGAGCAGGACGAGAACGGCGAGGCGCTGTTCGACGACCTCTCGGTGGATCAGGGCATCCTGCGCGCCCTCGACGAGATCGAGGCGCACGAGCGCGCGGTGGGCCAGCGTCCCGGCGACGTGCTGGTGTTCCTGCCCGGCGAGCGCGAGATCCGCGAGGCCGCCGAGGTGCTGCGCAAGGCCAACCTGCGCCACGCCGAGGTGATGCCGCTGTACGCGCGCCTGACCCCGGCCGAGCAGCAGAAGATCTTCAGGCCCGCCTCCGGGCGCAAGATCGTGCTGGCCACCAACGTCGCCGAAACCTCGCTGACCGTGCCGGGCATCCGCTACGTGATCGACTCCGGCACCGCGCGCATCAGCCGCTACAGCTACCGTTCCAAGGTCCAGCGCCTGCCCATCGAGGCGGTGTCGCAGGCCAGCGCCAACCAGCGCAAGGGCCGCTGCGGCCGGGTCGAGCCGGGCATCTGCATCCGCCTGTACAGCGAGGAGGACTTCCTCTCCCGCCCCGAGTTCACCGACCCCGAGATCCTGCGCACCAACCTGGCCGCGGTGATCCTGCAGATGCTCCACCTGCGCCTCGGCGACATCCAGGACTTCCCGTTCATCGAGCCGCCGGAAGGCAAGGCGATCAGCGACGGCTTCAACCTACTGCAGGAGCTGTCCGCGGTCGGCCGCGACAACCAGCTGACCGCGCTGGGCCGCCAGCTGGCGCGCCTGCCGATCGACCCGCGCCTCGGCCGCATGCTGCTGGAAGGCGCCCGGCAGGGCAGTCTGGCCGAGGTGCTGGTGGTGGTCAGCGCCCTGTCGGTGCAGGACCCGCGCGAGCGGCCGATGGAGCGCCAGCAGGCCGCCGACCAGGCCCACGCGCAGTGGAAGAACCCGGACTCCGACTTCGCCGCGCTGATCAACCTGTGGCACGGCTTCGAGGCGCAGCGCCAGGCGCTGGGCGCCAACGCGCTGCGCAACTGGTGCCGCCGCAACTTCCTCAACTACCTGCGCCTGCGCGAATGGCGCGACGCCCACCGCCAGCTGCTGCTGACCTGCCGCGACCTCAAGCTGCCGCTCAACCCGCTGGAAGCGCCTGAGCCGGTCGCCGCGCCCGTGGTGACGGGCGAGCTGGACCAGCGTGCCCGCCAGGCCGTCGCCGCCCAGGACGAGCGCCAGCAGAACGCGCAGACCCTGAAGAACTACGCCGCCGTGCACAAGGCACTGCTCGCCGGCCTGCTCAGCCAGATCGGCCAGAAGACCGAGGAGGGCGACTACAACGGCGCCCGCCAGCGCCGCTTCTGGCTGCATCCGGGCAGCAGCATCGGCCGCAAGCGTCCGCAGTGGGTGATGGCCGCCGAACTGGTGGAAACCACCAAGCTGTTCGCGCGCATGGTGGCGAAGATCGACCCCGACTGGATCGAGCCGCTGGCCCCGCATCTGGTGAAGAAGAACCATCTGGAGCCGCACTGGGAGAAGAAGCGCGGCCAGGTGGTGGCCTACGAGCAGATCAGCCTCTACGGCCTGATCATCGTCGGCCGCCGCCCGGTGCATTACGGGCCCATCGACCCGGCGGCCGCGCGCGAGCTGTTCATCCGCGAAGGTCTGGTGCGCGGCGAGATCAACAGCCGCGCCAAGTGCCTGAGCGCCAACCGCCAGTTGCTGGAGCGGCTCGACGAGCTGGAAGCCAAGGCGCGCCGCCGCGACATCCTCGCCGACGAGGAAACCCTGTTCGCCTTCTACGACGCGCGGCTGCCGCAGGACATCTACCAGACCGCCAGTTTCGAGAGCTGGTACAAGCGCGAGAGCGCCAGGGATGCGCAGCTGTTGATCATGCGCGAGGAGGACGTGCTGGCCCGCGAGGCCAGCGAGATCACTGCGCAGCAGTACCCGGACAGCCTGAGCATCGGCCGCCTGCAGCTGCCGCTGTCCTACCACTTCGAGCCCAACCACCCGCGCGACGGCGTCACCCTGCGCGTGCCGGCGCCGCTGCTGCCGCAGCTGCCGGCCGAGCGGCTCGACTGGCTGGTGCCGGGTCTCTTGGAGGCCAAGTGCGTGGCGCTGGTGCGCGGCCTGCCCAAGGCGCTGCGCAAGAACTTCGTGCCGGTGCCGGACTTCGTCGGCGCCGCGCAGGCCAAGCTGGTCTTCGGCGAAGGCTCGCTGCCCGAGGCGCTGGGCCGCGAGCTGCAACGCATGACTGGTGCCCGGGTGCCCGAGGAAGCCTGGGCGGACGCCGCCGCCCAGCTGGACAGCCACCTGAAGATGAACATCGAGGTGGTCGACGCGCGCGGCAAGTTCCTCGGCGAGGGCCGCGACCTGGCCGAGCTGACCGCGCGCTTCGCCGAGGCCAGCCAGGCCGCGCTGGCGATCCCCGAGAGCCAGGCCGAGGCCAAGCCGGTCGCCGCCCGCGACTTCGCCGCCGTCAAGCAGCAGACCCAGCAGAAGATCGCCGGCCTGTCGCTGACCGTCTACCCGGCGCTGGTCGAGGAGGGCGGCACGGTCAAGGAAGGCCGCTTCCCGACCCAGGCCGAAGCCGAATTCCAGCACCGCCGCGCCCTACAGCGCCTGCTGCTGCAACAGCTGAACGAGCCGGCCAAGTACCTGCGCGGCAAGCTGCCCGGCCTCACCGAGCTGGGCCTGCTGTACCGCGACCTGGGCCGCGTCGAGGCGCTGGTCGAGGACATCCTGCTGGCCAGCCTGGACAGCTGCATCCTCGAAGGCGAAAGCCCGCTGCCGCGCGACGGCGCCGCGCTGGCCAGCCTCGCCGAGCGCAAGCGCGGCAGCTGGGCCGAACACGCCGAGTGCCTGGCCAGACTGACACTGGAGATCCTCAAGCTCTGGCACGGCCTGCAGAAGCGCTTCAAGGGCCGCATCGACCTGGCCATGGCGGTGGCGCTCAACGACATCAAGGCGCAGCTGGGCCACCTGGTCTACCCCGGCTTCGTGCGCCAGACCCCGGCCGAGTGGCTCAGTGAGTATCCGCGCTACCTCAAGGCCATCGAGCAGCGCCTGGACAAGGTCGGCAGCCAGCTGCAGCGCGACCGGGTGTGGAGCGGCGAGCTGGCCGGCTGCTGGGAGCAGTACCAGGCGCGGCTGAAGAAACACCAGCAGGAGGGCAAGCGCGACCCCGAGCTGGCGCTGTACCGCTGGATGCTGGAGGAGTACCGGGTGTCGTTGTTCGCCCAGCAGCTGGGGACGAAGATGGCGGTGTCGGACAAGCGCCTGAACAAGCAGTGGGGGGCGGTGGAGGGCTGACGGCCCCCACTGCCGGCGCGCCGTGACGGATCAGGGCTGTTCGTAGCCCCGGACGGTGGCCTTCAACTGTTCGGCAAAGTTGAAGATGTCGTCCACGGTGTCGATGGGGTGGCGGGTTTCGGTCTTGTCGCTGTCGAAGGTGCCGATATATTTCTGCGTGCGGTTGAAATGGAGGCGGCAGATCGGCTTGCGGTTGTTGTCGTCGAGCAGCACGCCGAAGTAGCTCTGCGTGTCCCGTGGCGCCACCCGCTTCACGTCGGCCTCGGCGCGGACAATGGCGCGGACGATGTTGAAGCCGTCCAGTTCTTCCTGGGTAGTGAGGATCTTGTCCTTGAGATTGTCTTCGCCCTGTAGCGGCTCCTCTGGATTCTCCGTGGCATTCGAGGCGGCCTGCGCGGTGGCGCTGACGCCGGTGATGGCGGATTTCAGACGCTCGTTGGCCTGGTCGTTGAGGAACTGGCGCATCGCCTTGAGCATGAGCACGGCGAACTGTTCGCGCACTCGCTGGGTGATGGTGCCGTCGTAGACGCGGGTAGTGAACAGGCGGACAAAGTCGTCATCGGGCGTATTGAACTGTTTGGCCAGTTCGCGCTTCAGCTGGCTGACGTACTTCAACTCGCCGGCTGCATTGATGATGGATTCGACATCGAAGGCGGGCTTGGTGAGCTTCTTCAGTTCGGGGACGGCGTGGTCGTCGATATCCAGCAGGTCGAGAACGAGGAACGGCTTTTCATCCATCTTGTTGGGCGCGTCGAGGTCGGTGAAGAACTTGTAGACCTGACCGTTGGTAAGAATGGCAATTCGCGCGCTGGTGACGGAGAAGTAGCGGTACAGCTGCGCTGCATGGTTGATGTTCAGGTTGTCGCCGAGCTTCTTGCACTCGATCAGGATCTGTACCTGTCCGTCCTTGCAGATGGCGTAATCGACTTTTTCGCCTTTCTTGGTGCCGACATCGGCGGTGAATTCGGGAACGACTTCGGTGGGGTCGAATACGTCGTAGCCCAGCACCGCCTGTATGAAGGGCATGATGAAGGCAGTCTTGGTGGCCTCTTCGGTCTGGATGGCGTTCTTCTGCTGCTCGACCTTGGCCGCCAGGGTGGCCAGTTTGTCCTCAAATTCCATTTATATGCTCCTGGGTGCGGGGCTCGCCCGCTGACGGGGTGCTGCGTGGCGCGGTCGTTGATCCTGAGCGTGCTATTCCCGCTGCCCGGCGACACGCCAGGGTGAAGCTACAGGAAGCCTGTCGTCATGCTCAAGCCGGAGTAAGGGCGTGCCGGGTGTGGATATCCAGGCTGCCCCCTGAATATCCGTGCGCTCAGCCATAGTTGCGCGTGATGTGGCGCGGAGCGTCTCGCGGGTGACTCAGTGGTCGCGCGCCACTTCCACCATCTCCGCCGTCACCTCGATCACCCGCACACCGTCTGTCGGCGCACTCTCGACCCGCGCCAGCAGCGCCTGCCTGGCCACCTTGTAGCAGTCCTCCACATGGGCGTTGCCGAGCAGCTTCATCGCCCCGAAGCTGATCGAGGCGGCCAGCGCCTGGCCGAGGATCGGCACGAAGCGGGCCGCGGTCCTGGTGGTGACGCGCACGCCGATGCTCTTCAGCGCCTGCATGACCAGCTGGCGGGTGACCAGCTTGCCGATCAGGTTGTTGCCCAGGCTGGTGGCGGCGACCAGCACGATGCGCTGCAGCTTGGGGTCGAGGCCGCGGACCTGCTCGGCGCCGAGGCCGAACTTCTGGTTGATCGCCGGGAGCAGCTCGACCAGCAGGGCGATGTCGGCACCCAGGTCGAGTCCGGGGATCGGCAGCACCGCGGCGCCGGCGGAGAGGCCGGCGCGCTTGGTGACCATGGCCTTGCACTCGTCGCGCAGGGTGTCCAGTTCTTCGAGGGTGCGGGGCAGCATGGCGGGCTCCGGGTCGGTCGGGCGGGCCTTCAGTATGCCGCAACGCGGGGCGTGCGGCTCAGCCGGCGACGAGGCTTTCCCCGGCGACTTCGACCCGGTTGCGGCCGTGCTGCTTGGCTCGGTAGAGCGCCTGGTCGGCCTGCAGGATCAGCCCGGCGGGCGTGTGCCGCGCGCAGTCCTCGGCGTACATCAGGCCGGCGCTGATGGTGAAGCTGACCGGCTCGCCGGCGTCGGTGCGGGTGACCAGTTCGGCGACGCTGCGGCGCAGGCGTTCGGCCAGTGCCAGGCTCTGTTCCAGGTTCAGTTCGGGGAGGATCAGCGCGAACTCCTCGCCGCCGTAGCGGGCCGCCAGGTCGCCGGCGCGCTGGCAGGAGCGGGTCAGGACGGCGCCCAGATGGCGCAGACAGTCGTCGCCGAACAGGTGGCCGTAGCGGTCGTTGAGCTTCTTGAAGTGGTCGATGTCGAGAAGGATCAGGGTCAGGGCGTGGCCATGGCGGCTGGCGCGGGCGTGTTCGGCGGCGAGCATGGCGTCGAAGTGGCGGCGGTTGCTCAGGCCGGTGAGGCCGTCCTGCTGCGAGAGCTGCATCAGTTCGCGGTTGGCCAGCTGCAGCTGGCGGGTCATGTTGCTGTATTCGCGCACGCTGTGGCAGATGGTGTCCAGTTCGTGGAACAGGGTCGGCGGCGGCAGCTGCACGGGGCGCTCGCCGTTGAGCTGCTCCAGCGCCTGGTTGCAGAGCAGGATCGGGCGCAGCAGGTGGCGCTGGAAGGCGTAGAGCACCAGGACGGTGATGGCGCCGAGCAGCAGCAGGACCAGCAGGCCATAGCGGCGCACCTGGCTGGCTTCGTGCTCGACGGCGGTGGCGATCTGCTGGGTCTTCAGCGCGGTGTCGGTGTTCAGGGTGGCGGCCAGCTGCTTCTGCTGTTCGAGGGCCTGGCGGTGTTCGGCGCCGATCTGCGTTTCGAGGGCGTGCAACTGGCCGAACTGTGCCTGCAGGGCGCCGAGCAGATGCTGCGCGCCGGGCGGAGCGCCGCTGTCCGGCAGGGCCTGAGCCTGCTGCTGCAAGGCCTGCCAGTCGGAGCCGATCAGGCCGAGGTGGCTGCTGGCGGCGGCGAAGCGGGCGAGTTCGCCGCCGTCGCCCGGTAGCGCGGCGAGCAGGGCGGCGGCGCGCTGCTGCAGGGCGGCCAGGGTGTCGCGCTGGGCATCGCGCAGGCGGGCGAGGTTCTGCAGGTGCAGCAGCGTCTGGCCGGCTCGCTCGGCCAGTGCGCTGTCGGGGGCGAAGGCGAAGCTGTCTACCAGCACCTGGGCCTGCAGGCGGCTGCTGCGCGCGGCGCGGCTGTCGCTGGTCCAGTAGAGGGTCTGGATGAAGCCGTAGAGCTGTTCGACGCGCTGGGTGTTGTAGCGCCAGCGGGTCAGCTCGGGCAGGTACTCGTCGCGCACCTGGTTGGCCTTGTCGACGATGCCGCCGAGCAGCGGCATGGACAACCAGATGGCCAGGGCGAACAGCAGGAGTACGCCGAACAGGCCCAGTTGCACGGTGGTGGCCAGTTGCGGGCGAAAGCCGGATGTCGGGCCGCTGGGCGGCGGGCGCTGCGGGTGCATGGCGGCGTACTCAGTAGACGCTGAAGGGGAAGTACTGGCGGTTGATGCGGTCGTAGATGCCGTTCAGGCGGATTTCTTCCAGCGCGCGGTTGAGGCGGTTGCGCAGGTCGTCGTCGCCCTTGCGGACCGCGATGTGCGCCTTGGGGCTGAGCGCGTCGCCGAGCAGCGGGCTGCCGATGAAGTCGTAGTCGGCGGCCTCCGGGCGCTGCAGGAAGTCCAGCAGGTTGATGCTGTCGGAGAGCACCAGATCGGCCTCGCCGCGCAGCAGCTTGGCGAAGGCGCGGTCCTGGTGGTCGACCAGCAGCAGGGTGCTGCGCGGGTAGTGGCGCGCCACGTAGTCGGCCTGGATGGTGCCCTCGATGATCGCCAGGCGCAGGCCGGCGAGGGCGGCAGGCGAGGTGTCGCCGACGCTGCCGGCGCGGCCGGCGAACACCGAGTGGGACTGGTAGTAGTAGTCGCTGAAGTCGACCCGCTGCAGGCGCTCCGGGGTGCGCGCCATGCTGGCGACGATCAGGTCGACGCTGCGGTCTTCCAGGCGTGGGATCAGGTCGCGCCAGGTGATGGCCTGCACCTGGCACTGGACCTGCATCTGCTGGCACAGCGCCTGGGCGATTTCCACGTCGAAGCCGGTCAGTTGGCCGCTGTCGTCCACATAGCTGAACGGCGCGTAGTTGCCCTCGGTGGCGACCCGCAGCAGCTCGGCATGGGTGGGCTGGACAACCAGCAGGGTACTCAGCAGGGGCAGCAGCAGGATCAGGACTCGGGGCATCGGGAAATCCTTGCTCGATTGCACAGCGGGCGAACTGTCAGTTTAGCGTCATATCACATTTCTCGGAGTATTTTTGCGTCAAGTCAGTGACGTCACGGCCTGTCGCAGGCGTCGCCGGAAGCCTGCGACAGGTTCGCTCCAGGGCGATGCGGGGCTGCCGGATGCCGGGTTGTCGCGGCGACGCTGCCACCGCCTCAGCTGTCACGGTCGCCCGGCAACCGCTCTGCGCCGACCTTCTGGCTGGGTGGGGCGGGAGCGACTGTGCGTTGTGGGGGCGCTGCCCGCAAACCGCCGCGCCTCGGCGCGTAGTGGCGCCGGCGCCGGGCAGGCGATGGCGCGCCGCTTCAGTCGGCGGCGCGCTCGTCGCTCTCGAAGCGGGTGGGTTCCGAGCCGTCGGCGTTGAGCTGACGGATCGTGCGGGGTTGGCCCTGGGCGTCGAGATGCACCTGGCCGAGGCCGGCGCCGTTCCACAGGCGTTCGCCGCGCGGGCTGCGGCTGGGGATGCGCGGGGTGATCTGCAGGGTGCGGCGCTTGGTGAACCAGTTGAGCGGCGAGCGCGGCGCGTACAGCCAGCGGTTGAGGCGGTCGAACAGGTCGAGCAGACGGGCGGGGAACTCGTTCTTGATGCCGCTGCTGGTGATCTGCCAGATGCGCGGGCCGCGGTCGCGGTGGCGCAGGTGGATGTCGTAGGCGAAGGAGTAATGCACGTCGCCGGAGAGGATCACGTAGTTCGCCGGGGTTCGCGAGTGGCGGAAGATGTTGAGCATCACCTTGGCCGCGCCGCGATGGGCCATCCAGTTTTCCGCATCGACCAGCAGCGGGTGGCCGGCCCAGGTGAACAGGCGCTGGATGATCTCGATCAGCTTGACGCCGAACATCGGCGCCGGCGAGACGATGACCACCGCCGGTTCGTCGAGCAGCGCGTGCTGCAGTTCGCAGAGCGCTTCCCAGTCCATCAGGCCGGAGGGGCGGCTGAGGTAGCGTTCGCTGCGCCAGCGCCGCGTGCGGGTGTCGAGCACCAGCAGCAGCGGCTGGCCGGGCAGGCTGTAGTGCCAGTGCTCGAAGCGCAGCAGGCGCTGGACGATGGCGTCCTGGGCGTGGGCGTCGAGGCGCTGGTGCGGGTCCGGCGCGGCGAACAGGGCCTGCAGCGCGGGCAGTTCGGCGGCGAAGGCCTCGGGGCAGTTACCCCAGCCCTGGCACAGCAGATAGCCGATCAGCGCGTTGCCGACGATGCGCCGCGAGAAGGGGTGCTCGTAGGCGCTCTGTTCCCAGCGCGCCGAGAGGTTCCAGTCGTCGGTGATGTCGTGGTCGTCGAAGATCATCAGGCTCGGCAGCTGCGCCAGCGCTCGCGCGACCTGCGGCAGGTCGGCGGCGAAGGCGCGGATCGTCGTCTCTTCGCGGCGGTAGCGCTCGGCCAGTCTGGCCGGCAGCGCGGGCATGACCGGCGCGATCAGGCGCCAGGGCGTCGGCGACCAGACCAGCAGGTACATGGCCAGCACCTCGGCGCAGGTGACCAGGTGGTTGTGGGCGTTGGCGCTGGTGAACACCGGCTTCTTCACCCCGCCGAAGAAGCGCTCGCGCAGTTCCTCGTTGGCGGTGTAGGCGGGCAGCAGGTCTTCGCGCCGGTAATAGCCGTCCGGATGGGCGAGGAGCGCCTCGCTGTCGGCCACGGTGGCGCCTTCGAGGCGTTCGCCGTACAGGCCGAGGCGTTCGATCAACTGGTGGATGGCCGCCAGCATCGGTCCGGCGACGTCGTCGGCGTAGATCTGGTCGCCGCTGAGCATCAGCAGCGCCGGGCGCTCGGTGGCTTGCCCGAGGCTCGCCTGGAGCAGCTGGTCGGCCTGCAGCAGGCCGTCCCTGCCGGGGTGGTGCGGCTTGCGGCAGGAGCCGTGCAGCAGGTGGTCGAGCCGGCCGCGGCGCACGAAACTCGGCCGGCGCTGGCCGGGGTAGAGCAGGTGCGGCGCCCAGTCGGCGATGGCCCGGGTGGCGCCGGCGTCGTCGACGAGCAGGTCGTAGTGGATGAAGCTGTCGGCCGGCAGCGCCTCGTCCAGCGCCACGTCGATCAGGTGCAGGCTGGCCTGCCGGCCGAGCGGCAGGCGCTGGCAGCGGCTGGCGTCGAGCGGCAGCTCGCGTTCGACCGGCCCGCATTGCGGGTCGTCCCAGGCCAGCTGCAGGCGGGCTTCCAGGGGCCGGCTGGCGACCAGCCAGAGCACCAGGCGGCGGGTTTCGAGGCGGCGCAGCAGCGGGCCGGCGAGGACGAGAGGCAGGTCGGGGGCAGGGGCTTGGCGGGTCATCGGTCATGCAGGCAGCGGGGGACGGGCTTGCTTGGGCCGCGCGCGGCGGCGCGAGTTCACGGTGCGTCGCGCTCCGGGGCGAGGGCGAACCAGGCCAGCAGCGGGTAGGCGGTGTAATGGGCGGCGAATAGTAGCAGGCCGGCTGAGCCGGGTTCTTCCTTGAGGTGCATCATCGCCAGCAGGCCGGCATAGAGCAGACCCAGGCCCAGGGCATAGAGGCCGACCAGCACCCGGCGCTCGACCGCGAAGGGACGCCGGCCGCAGCGCCAGCGGAACACCAGGGCCAGCCCGCCGGCCACGGCGGCGGCGACCAGCAGGGTGGCGAGCGGTCCGCCGAGCTTGAACAGGCCGCGGGCCAGCAGGTTGACGACGATGCAGGCGAGGATGGCGCCGAGGGCGTAGCGGCCGAGTCGGGGGGATGCATGGGTCATGGCGGCGCCTCCGGGCTGCGCGGGGTTCGAGGTCTCTGGGGACGGTAGGGGAGCGACTGCGGCAAGGCAAGCCGGAATCCCGCGCGCAGGAATTGTGTGCCGGGGCGGACATCGGCGGGCGAATTCCGCTCGATATATTGAATGGCTAATTATGTCGGCCATTGTTTGGCGTCAATTATCTGCGCACCGCTCCGGCATTAACATGCCGGTGTGATATCGCCGCGTCATACAGGACTGCGGCTGCCGGGCTCCGCCATCGAGGCGCGCTGTCTGGCCCGCGCGACGGGTGTGATGTCGATTTGCCTGCCGACGCTATTTCAGCGTAAAAGAGACAGGATTTTGCTCGCAAAAAAACATACCCGAAAAATATAAAAACAAGGAGTTCTCATGCTATTAATCCGGCAACCCAATACCCCAAATCATGCTGCATACGCGATTTTGGGATGTCGGAAGTAGGAACGAATCCGCTCGGGCTTTGATTGAAGGCGCCGCATGACCGAGCGGACTCGGCCTTCCAACGCATCCCGACTTTTCAAACTTGGCCCGCTGCGCACCTGATGCTTGAGATCGCCATTCAGGTATTCGTCCGGGTTGAGCTCGGGGGCGTAGGCGGGCAGAAAGAACACCTCAATCCGTTCGCGCCGCCCCTCCAGCCAGGCTTTGACCTTCTTGCTGTGGTGCACGCGCAGGTTGTCCAAGACCAGGAAGACCTTGCGCCCGCTGGTATCCCGGATCAGTCGCCCCAGGAAGCGGATCAGCACGACCGCTGTCATGGTTTCCCGGTACAGCATGAAGCGCAGCTTGCCCCGGTTGGTCACCGTCGAAATCATGTTCGTGGCAAAGCGGCTTCCGCTGACTTCGCGTACGGGCGTCCGCCCTGCCGGGGCGTAGCTGCGCCCTGCATGACTGTCGCTGCGCAGGCCGGTTTCATCGCCCCAGTGGATCTCGCCGCCCTCGGCCTTGGCGCGCTGCTCGATCTTCGGATACTCGGTTTCCAGCCAGCGCTTTATCGCCTCGGGCTTCTGCTGGTAGGCGCGCTTCAACGGGCGTTGTGGGGTATAGCCCCAACGCTTGAGGTATTCACCGACTGTCCGGATAGGCATCTGAAAGCCGCAGTGCAGGGCGATCAGGGCGCGCACCGCATCACGCGTCCAGAGCGCGAAGTCCAGCTTCAACTGATCCGGCATGGTGTCGAGCAACAGGGTGCGAATCAGTGACTCCTGCTCGGAGGACAGGCTGCGTCGCTCCCCCGGCAGCGATCCGCGCTGGCCACCTTCGATCGCGGCCTCTTTGCCCTGGTGCTCCGCGATCGCGACCCAATGCGCCACCGTGCGCAGATGAACGCCAACGGCTTCGCCGATGGCTCTGTAGGTATACCCCTGCTCGCGCATGCGTAGGGCGATAGCGCGTTTTTCGCGCTGTTCCAAGGGGCTGAGGCTTCGTGCGTCGCTGGTCATGGTGAAAAACGCTGATTATGCCCTATTGTATTGCCGGATTAATATTCCGCTCCCCGGAGTCCGCCCCCAGGGGCTGCTCGAAAAGACTTTCCTATTACATCCTCGGTCTTGTGCTTCTGCCGTTGACCGCGATCTCCCTGCTGCTGGTGCTGATGAACTCGCTGGAGCGTGCCGGCGACAACGCCGCGCGCCTGCAGGAGCAGCAGCGGATGATGATCCAGCTGCGCCAGCAGGGCGTGCGCGATGTGGTGCAGACGGCGCGCACCTCGGTCAAGCACCTGCTGGCCAGCGGCCAGCCGGTGACCGAGGAGGTGCGCGAGAAGGCCGCGCAGACCCTGCGCGCGCTGCGCTTCGAGGGCGAGAACTATGTATTCGCCTTCGACTTCGACGGCGTGGCGCGGGTGCAGCCGGCCGTGCCGGATTTCGAGGGGCAGAACAAGAGCGACCTGCAGGATGCCAACGGGCGCTATTTCGTCCGCGAGCTGATCGAGGTCGGGCGTAATGGCGGCGGTTTTTACGAGTACGCTTGGAAGAATCCCAAGACCGGCAAGGTCGAGACCAAGTACTCCTACGTCGACCGGATTCCCGAGCTGGGCTGGGCCATCGGCGCCGGCATCTATGTGACCGACATCGAGCAGGCGATGCGCGAGATCGAGGCGGCCGCCCATGCCGAGCTGCGCGGCGCGATCATCCGCTCCGTGGGCATCGCCCTGGCGGTGCTGCTGGCCATCGCGCTGGCGGCGGTCTACCTGACCCGCAAGATGACCAGTCGCATCCAGGCGGCGGCCGGCGCGATCCAGGAAATTTCCGAGGAAGTCGCTCAGGGTCGCGGCGACCTGACCCGCCGCGTGCCGGTGTCCGGGCAGGACGAGATCACCGTGATGGCGGTGCAGATGAACGAATTCCTCGCCCGCGTGCAGGACATTCTCCACGAGGTGCGCGCCAGCGTGGCGGTGGTCGACGACGCCTCGGGGGCGATCTCCCACAACAGCGAGGAGTTGGCCGCGCGCAGCGAGCAGGCGGCGGCCAACCTGCAGCAGACGTCTTCGTCGATGGAGGAAATCACCTCCACCGTGCAGCACAGCGCGGGTTCCGCTGTGCAGGCCAACGAACTGGCGCTGGCCGCCTCCAGGGTCGCCGAGAACGGCGAAGCCTCGATGCTCAAGGCGGAAAGCACCATGGGCGAGATCCTCCAGGCCTCGCAGCAGATCGCCGAGATCATCAAGATGATCGACACCATCGCCTTCCAGACCAACATCCTGGCGCTGAACGCCTCGGTGGAGGCGGCGCGCGCCGGCGAGCACGGCCGCGGCTTCGCGGTGGTGGCCCAGGAGGTGCGTACCCTGGCCGAGCGTTCGCGGCTGGCGGCCCAGGACATTCGCGGGCTGATCGAGTCGACCGGCGAGCAGATCCGCCACGGCGAAAGCGTGGTCAAGCAGACCGCCGAGACCATGCGCGAGATCGTCACCCAGATCAATCATGTGACCACCGCGGTGGCCGAGATCACCCAGGCCTCCCGCGAGCAGAGCGCGGGCATCGTGCAGATCAACACGGCGGTGGCCGAGATGGACACCATGACCCAGCAGAACTCCTCGATGGTGCAGGAGCTGACCCAGGCCGCCGGCAGCATGCGCAGTCATGCGCTGCACCTGAACGGCATGCTCTCGGGCTTCGTGCTGGAGCGCGGCGCGCCCGGCAAGGACGCAGGGCGGGCCAGGGCGGCGCAGCAGTCGCCTTCGGCAGCGGCACCCGCCCGGCCGGCGGCGGAACCTGCCCGTCCGGCGCGCCAGACCGAGACCGCGCAGGCGGAGTGGGACAGCTTCTGAGCTGAACGACCGCCACGACGCCTTGCGCTGCGGGAGCGTCGAGGCGTTGCTCGGCATCTGGCAACAGCGGTTTGTTGACGACTGCAAGCCTGCGCGCCCGGCGCAGGCTCGCGGCTGCCTGTTATCAGACATTCCGGACATGATGCATGTCAGCACCTCGTTATCGCTGAAGGGGCAACATATTGATTGGATATATCAATTAAAAGAATAAGCATATAAGGACTTATTATGCTGAATAAAACGCACCCCTCCCTGCCGAAAAAAGGCAGCCGTAGCCTGTCCCGCTATATCCTGGCGCTGGTGCTGCTGCCGCTGATATCGATATCCACACTACTGGTGATCATGAACGCGCTGGAGCGTGCCGGAGATAACCGGCGCATGCTCAAGGAACAGCGCACCATGATGGTCCAGATGCGCCAGCAGGGCGTCCGCGACGTGGTACAGGTCGCCCGCACCTCGATCCAGGATGTGCTCGCCCGGCATGCCACCGTCACCGACGCGGTGCGCGAGGAGGCCGCGACCGTGCTGCGCAACCTGCGTTTCGAGGGCGAGAACTACGTCTTCGTCGTCGACTTCGACGGCGTGACCCGTGTCCAGCCGGTCGCCCCTGCGCACGAGGGCAAGGACAACACCGCCGTGCAGGACGCCAAGGGCCGCTACTTCATCCGCGACATGGTGGAACTGGCCCGCAAGGGAGGCGGCTTCTACGAGTACGCCTGGAAGAATCCGCGCAGCGGCGAGGTCGAGACCAAGTACTCGTTCGCCGGCAGCGTGCCCGAGCTGGGCTGGATGATCGGCGCCGGTGCCTATGCCACCGACATCGATCTGGCGATGGCGGACATCGAGGCGACTGCCCATGCCGATCTGCGCGGCGCGCTGATCCGTTCGGTGGCGATTTCCCTGGCAGTGCTGCTGGTCATCGCCATCGCCGCCGCCTGGCTGACCCGGCGGATGGCGGCTCGCATCGAGGCGGCGGCCGGCGCGATTCAGGAGATTTCCGAGGAAGTCGCCCAGGGGCGCGGCGACCTGACCCGGCGCATTCCGGTGTCCGGGCGCGACGAGATCACCGTGATGGCGGTGCAGATGAACGAGTTCCTCGCCCGTGTGCAGGACATCCTCCACGAGGTACGCGCCAGCGTGGCGGTGGTCGACGACGCCTCGGGCACCATTTCCCACAACAGCGAGGAGCTGGCCGCGCGCAGCGAGCAGGCGGCGGCCAACCTGCAGCAGACGTCCTCGTCGCTGGAGGAGATCACCGCGACCGTGCAGCACAGTGCCAGCTCGGCGGTGCAGGCCAACGAACTGGCGCTCGCCGCTTCCAAGGTCGCCGAGGATGGCGAGGCTTCGATGCTCAAGGCGGAAAGCACCATGGGCGAGATCCTTCACGCCTCGCAGCAGATTGCCGAGATCATCAAGATGATCGACACCATCGCCTTCCAGACCAACATCCTGGCGCTGAACGCCTCGGTGGAGGCGGCGCGTGCCGGCGAGCACGGCCGCGGCTTCGCGGTGGTGGCCCAGGAGGTGCGCACCCTGGCCGAGCGTTCGCGGCTGGCGGCCCAGGACATTCGCGGGCTGATCGAGTCGACCGGCGAGCAGATCCGCCACGGCGAAAGCGTGGTCAAGCAGACCGCCGAGACCATGCGCGAGATCGTCACCCAGATCAATCATGTGACTACCGCGGTGAGCGAGATCACCCAGGCCTCCCGCGAGCAGAGCGCCGGCGTGGTGCAGATCAACACGGCGGTGGCCGAGATGGACACCATGACCCAGCAGAACTCCTCGATGGTGCAGGAGCTGACCCAGGCCGCCGGCAACATGCGCAGCCATGCGCTGCACCTGAACGGCATGCTGGCGGGGCTGGTGCTGGACGAGGGCGACCGTCAGGCGAGTGCGGCCACGCGTCGCCTGCTGGAAACCGTGGGTCTGGCCGGCGAGCGTCCGGCGCATGGCGCCGAGGATGCGGGCGCTGTTGCAAGGGCGCGCCAGCCGGCCCGCCCGGCGCTGGCCAAGACCGAGGACGACTGGGACAGCTTCTGAGTCGGTGCCGCGCGGTTGTGCCCGGTGGCGCATGGCGCCATTGCCGAGCGCAACCGCGGCTGGCGGCAGAGGCATAAATGGCAGGCAACAAAAAACCGGCGCTAAGGCCGGTTTTTTGTGGGCTCCAGACAGGTTCGGTAGTGTCTGGAAGCCGTAGATGGTGCCCCGAAAGGGACCAGAACTCAAAGATAAAACCCTCGGAAATACTGGCTTTGCGGGAGGTGGTTGTTTCTCGATGCCCCCAAAAATGCCCCCAAAACGAAAAGTACCCCCGTTTCGTGGGGCGGATTGTGCCCTATTCGTGCCAGTGATTCCCATCTCTTGCCGTTCGTCGGATAGATCAGATCTTGGCGTAGGTGGTGGTCGGTAAAAGCGGCGGTCAGTTGGTGCTGAACGATCCCGGCGAAGATGTGCTCGTGGCGCTGTTCGCGCTGTGTGAGGCGTGGCCTGCCTCTGGTGCCAGTGCGCACGGCTTCTACGGTACATTTTCGTGCGAACCTGCGTGCGAACCTGCGCCTTGCGAACATGAGACAGAATCATGCTCTATCAGCGCCAGCTCGATAGGAGCTTTTCCGTGCGTACCAGCTTGCGTACCAACCTTGCGTACCGCCGGATGGAGCGCAAAGGATGGATGATGAAAGTCCGCAGGTGATTTCCTTTAAAGCAAGGTTTCATTTGATACGTCTGGTGTGCTTTGATCCGTGGCGGATTCAATACTCGGCGCAGGGATGCCAAGGATGACAGCGCTTCACTTTTCCTCATTGCCCCCTCATGCCCGTGCGCTCTGGGCCAAGAGTGGTGATCCCGTCGGGCACGGCCTGTTGGCCCACATGCTGGACGTCGCCGCTGCCGCCGAGGTGCTGTTGGAGCACGAGCCGGCGAGCACGCTCGAGTATTTTTCCCGTCAATTCGGCCTACCGGTCGCCGACTTCGTACGCTATGTCGCCGCCCTGGTGGGGCTGCACGATTTCGGCAAGGCCATCCCAGGCTTCCAGGCCAAGTGGCCGCAAGGTCAGCAGCAGGACGAGGCTGAGGGGCTGGGCTTCACCCGTACCTCGCTGGGGGTAAGCGATCACGCCTGCGCCAGTGCCGCGTTGCTCTGGCAGCATCTGCCGACGGCAAGCGGTGCGGAGCTGGGCTGGGTGCTTGGTGTGCTGCAGGCGATTAGCGCCCACCATGGCTACCACTTCCATCGTCCCGAGATCAATGCTGCGACCCCTTCTTTCGAGGCACCGCTGTGGGTGCAGGCACGCGAGGTGCTGTTCGATAGCTATTGGCGAGCGCTGGCCCCGGCGGGCGTGCCGGCGCTCGAGGAGCTGTCGACGCCAGCTGTGGAGTGGCTGGCCGGGCTGACCAGCGTGGCCGACTGGATCGGCTCAAATCCCGACTGGTTTCCCCTCGGTGAGCGGGAAGACTCGCTCGCCGGGCATTTCGCGGTGGCACGCGCTCTGGCGCAGCGGGCGCTGCGGGAAATTGGCTGGATGGCCTATCGCCCGCTGCTGTCCGCTCCGGCTTCGACCGACGCTTTGGTCGGGCGGATTGTCGGCCACGCGGGGATAGCCGCCCGGTCGCTGCAGGTCGAGGGGGACCGCCTGTTGCTGGAGGCGCAGGGGCCGGCGCTGCTGCTGGTTGAGGCGCCCATGGGCGAGGGCAAGACCGAGCTAGCCTTTCTCGCCCACCTACATCTGCAGGCGGGCAACGCGCATCGCGGCCTGTACGTCGCCCTGCCGACTCAGGCGACTGGCAATGCGCTGTTCGACCGTGCGCTGACCTTCCTGCAAGCCTTCAACGACGATCAGGCGCTGGACATCCAGTTGGTGCATGGCGGTGCCATGCTGGATGAGCGAGTGCCACGGTTACGAGGTATCAGCGGCGCGCGCGGTGACGATGTCGGTTCAGCCGCCTGGTTCTCGCAGCGCCGCCGACCGCTGCTGTCGCCCTACGGAGTCGGCACTGTCGACCAGGCGTTGTTCGCCGCCCTCAACGTCAAGCACCACTTCGTGCGCCTGTGGGGCATGGCCAATCGGGTGGTGGTGCTGGACGAGGTGCATGCCTACGACACCTATACCAGCGGCCTGATCGAGTCGCTGTTGCGCTGGCTCAAGGCGCTGGGGGCCTCGGTGGTGCTGATGAGCGCCACATTGCCGGCCGAGCGGCGCAGTGCGCTGCTGCAGGCTTGGGAGGTACAGCCCGATACGGTGCCGGAGCTGCCATATCCACGCCTGCTGCTGGCGGACGACCGCGGCGTGCGTGGCGCGACCTTCGCTTCGCGGCCGTTGCCCCCCATCGCTCTGCACGGCATCGACGAGGAGCTGGACTCACTGACGGCTTGCGCGCTCGATCAGCTGGAGGGCAACGGCTACGGCGCGCTGATCGTCAACACGGTGGACCGTGCCCAGAAGCTCTATCGCCAGCTGCAGACGCAGCTGGGCGAAGATGTGCGACTGATCCTGTTTCACGCCCGCTTCCCGGCCGACGAGCGCAGTGGGCGCGAGCGGCAGGTGCTGGAGGTGTTCGGCAACGGCGGCACCGACCGCTTGCGTCCCGGCCGAGCGCTGCTGGTCGCCACCCAGGTCGCCGAGCAAAGCCTCGATCTGGACTTCGATTTCCTAATCACCGACTTGGCGCCCGTCGACCTGCTCTTGCAACGCGCCGGTCGTCTGCATCGCCATAGCCGGGTGCGTCCACAGGCGCATGCCGAGGCGCGGTTGTTCGTTGCCGGGCTCGATCCGCAGCGGCTGCCTGAACTGAAGAAGACCGCTTGGGCCTTCGTCTACGAGCCCTACATTCTCGGCCGTACCTGGGCGCTGCTGTCGCGTGAGCACGGCTTGCAGCTGCCGCAGGACATTGACCGTCTGGTGCAGGCCGTCTACGGCGATGCGCCGCTGCCGGATGACCTGGAGTCTGCAGCCCGTGCCTACATCACCACGGAAGCCTATGGCCAGCATCTGGCTCATGAGCATGACGAGCGACAGAAGGCGGCGAACATCGCCATCGATCCGACCTGTGAGCCTCAGTATGCCTATGCGGACAAGCCGCGTGGCAGCGAGGAGGGCGAGGGGCTGGGGCTGACTAACCGCACCCGGCTGGGCGACGACGCCATCACCTTGGTGCCGGTCCATCGCGTGGCGGGCGGCTGGAGCGACCGGCCGGGCGGAGATGCCTTCGGTCCGCACCAGCAGTTGCCCGATGCGCTGGCCAGGCGGCTCTATGGCCGCCAGCTCAAGCTCAGCCGCAAGGAGGTGGTTGCCCATTTCACCAGACTCGAGGCGCCGTCGGCCTTCGCCGATCATCCACTGCTGCGCCACCTCAAGCCACTGGAACTGGATGGAGAGGCCGGCTGCGTCATCGGCAAACTGCGCCTGCGCCTAGATGCCCGGCTTGGGCTGGTCTACGAGGCGGCCGAGTCCGCCACTCAACCCGAGGACAAGGAATGACTCCGCGTTTCAATCTGCTCGACGAGCCTTGGTTGCCGGTGCGCTTCACCGATGGCCGGGTGCGCGATGTCGGCCTGCTCGAGGCTTTCGAGCGCGCCGGCGAGATCGCGGCGCTGGCGGAAACCGCGCCGCCCAGCCTGATCGCCCAGTACCGTCTGCTGCTGGCCATCGCCCACCGGGCTCTGACCTGGGCGCACGGCAGCTGGAAGGACAAGGATCGTGCCCGCTGGTATCGCGAGGGGCTGCCGCTGGATGCGCTGCACGACTATCTGGAGCATTGGCGCGAGCGCTTCTGGCTGTTCCATGCCGAGGTGCCGGTCATGCAGGTGGCGGCGTTGGCACAAGTCGAGGAAACCGCCGGCAAGCGCAAGCCCTGGGCACAGATTTCCCTAGCCAGCGCCAGCGGCAACACGGCGCTGGTGTTCGATCACTCCTGCGATGACCTGCCGAATCCGATCGCACCGTCTGAGGCGCTACGTTCTCTGCTGGGTTTCCTGCAGTTCACCCCGGGGGGGTTGGTCAAGACGCTACGCAGCTCCGACAAGGCCGGTCCGCTGGCCAACAGTGCCGCAGCCCTGCCGCTGGGTGACACGCTGCAGCAGACCCTGTGCCTGGCTTTGCATCCCCATTCAAGCCGGGAGGACTTGCCGAGCTGGGAGCGTCCACCGGTCAACCGGCAGGCTCTTCTGGCCGAGGCTACCCTGGCCAGCGGCCCCAACGACCGCTACACACGGCTCAGTCGCGCGGTACTGCTGGAGGAAAACGAGGCGGGGCGTGTGCAGTGGCTGCGCTTCGCGGTGGGCGTCGCCCTCGAGGACGACCCCAACGCCCCGGATCCCATGGTCAGCTACCGGGCCGGCAGCAACAGCCTGGTGCGGTTAACCTTCAATGAAGGTCGGGCGCTCTGGCGCGATCTTCCGGCGCTGGTACCGGACTCCGATGGCAAGTCCGGCCAGCCGGCGGCGGCTCTGGGCTGGGCGGCCAACCTGAATATGCAACTTGGCCTGTTCGGCAAGGAGCAGCCGCTAATGGTTGCCGGCCTGGCCAGCGACCAAGCCAAGCTCCTGCGCTGGCGCTGCGAGCGGATCAGCCTGCCGGCCGAGCTGTTGGGCAACCCACAACTGGCCGGCTACCTGCGTCAGGAGGTACGGCGCGCCGAAAGCCTGTACGAGCAGATCCGCAGCATCGCGACCGGCATGTATGCCGAAACCATGCCCGATCCGCGCAGTAAGGATACCCGAGCCCGGGGGCGGGCTGTTGTCGATGCCGGTGCTGCGGCAGCCACCTTCTTCGCGTGTGCCGAGCGTAGCCTGCCGCGGTTGCTGCAGTTGGTCGGCGCGGGCGACGGCGAGGCGGCCGACCAACACTGGAGCGCCAGCCTGCTACAGGCGGCCGAGGCGTGCTGGGAAGGCCTGCGCCGCGACCTCGGTCAGTCGCCGCTGGCGCTCAAGGCCGAGGCCCGAGCCTGGCCGCGCCTGCGTGGCCTGCTGCGCGAGCAGAAGTTGCTCGAATCGAATTCGCAACCATTCAAGGAGGCTCATGCATGAGCAATTTTGCGCAGGACTTCGTGGCGCACCTGATCCAGTTGCGCGGGCGCAATTCCGGCGCACTGGCCGAGTTGCGTCGTAGTCTGAGCTTCGCACCGGGTGCCCACGTCAAGGCGTTTCCCTACGTCGAGCGCTTCGTCGCCCGCGACAGTCACCCGCAGGACGCCCAGCGTTTGGCGCTCTATCTGGTCGCTGGATTGTTTGCCCTGCATCCGCAGCCAGCGCCACGTACGCTGGCTGCCGCGTTCGGCGAACTGATGCGCCAGCGCGACAGCGACAGTATCGAGAAGCGCTTCATCGCCCTGCTCGGAGCTGACGCCGAGAACTTAGCCGACTATCTGCGGCATGTGATCAGCCTGCTGGCGGCGGACGATATCGGTCTGGACTATGCCTCGCTACTCGATGACTTGCGCTTCTGGCTGAACCCACGTTTGGACCCTGATGCGCGCGACCGCATCCGCCAGCGCTGGGCAAGGGACTTCTACCGGGCGCTGGCCCACGACGCCGAGCCGGCGACCCACCATCAAGATTGAGAGGGACATCATGACCTTGTTCGTCGAGTTTCACCTGATCCAGAACTTCGCGCCGTCCAACCTCAACCGCGATGACACCGGAGCACCCAAGGATGCGCTGTTCGGTGGCCATCGCCGGGCGCGGGTGAGCAGCCAGTGCTTCAAACGGGCGATTCGTCTTGCCGCGAACGAGCATGCGCTGGTCGCGCCCGAGCATCGCGGCGTGCGCACCAAGAAACTGCTGGATCTGCTGCTGGCCCGGCTCCCCGGGCGTGATACTGATGAGGCCAAGGCGCGGATCGAGACCGCATTGGCTGCTGCTGGGCTCAAGCTCAAAGACGATGGCAAGACCGAGTACCTGCTGTTCCTCGGCGCGCGCGAGATCGAAGGTTTCGCCGCGCTGATCGAACAGTATTGGGACGAGCTGGCGCTGCCGGCCGGCGGCGAGAAGAAGGGCAAGAAGGAAGCCAAGGCCAGCGCGCCTGCCGAAGTAGTGAAAAAGGCCAAGGCGCTGCTCGACGGAGGCAAGGCAGTGGACGTGGCGCTGTTCGGCCGCATGCTTGCCGACCTGCCTGAAGTGAACCAGGACGCCGCCTGTCAGGTAGCGCACGCCATCAGTACTCACCGCGTCGAGCGCGAGTTCGATTACTTCACCGCGGTGGACGACGAGGGCGGACCGGAGGAAACCGGCGCCGGCATGATCGGTCAGGTCGAGTTCAACTCGGCTACCTTCTACCGCTACGCGGTGATTGACGCCCACAAGCTGCTCGGCAATCTGCAGGACGACCGCGAGCTGACTCTCTCGGCACTGGAAGCCTTCACCCAGGCTGTGGTGCGTGCCATTCCCAGCGGCAAGCAGAACACCTTCGCTGCCCACAACCTGCCGGCCTTCGTTGGTGTCTGCCTGCGCCATGCCGGTCCGCTCAACCTGGCCAACGCCTTCGAGAAGCCGGTGGCGCCCGGTCGCGAGCAGGCGCTCAGCAGCCTGTCCGTGGCCGAGCTGGCCGTCCACGAGGAGCGGCTGGCCAGCGTCTACGCCGATGGGCGCGACAGCTGGGCCTATCTGGACCTGAGCGGCGTTTGGCCGCAAGGGAAGGGCGAAGCCCTGCCGAGTCTGGCCGCACTAGCGGGCTGGGTCAAAGCGCAGGTCGCTGCCGAACTGGAGGCCTGAGCATGGCGACCTTGCTGCTGCGTCTACAGGGGCCGCTGCAGTCCTGGGGCACGACCAGCCGTTTCGACGAGCGCGATACCCAGCTTGAGCCGTCGAAGTCCGGCGTGCTCGGTCTGATCTGTGCGGCTTTGGGTCGCGACCGCCGGGAGCCGCTCGATGACCTTGCTGCCCTGCGCATGGGGGTGCGGGTGGACCGAGAGGGTGTGCTACTGCGCGACTACCAGACCATCACCGGCGTGCTTAACGCCGAGGGCAAGTTCAAATCGGATCGCACGGTCATCAGCCCGCGCTATTACCTGGCCGATGCGGTGTTCTTGGTCGGACTGGAAAGTGACGATAGCAGCCTGCTCGAGCGCATCCACGCCGCCCTGCGCGCGCCGGTCTGGCCGCTGGCGCTGGGGCGCAAGAGCTGCGTGCCGGGCATGCCGGTACAGCTGCCCGATGCCGTGCAGCCGCTCGACCTGCTGGCGGCGTTGCGAGGCTGGCCGCCTCTGGTGCCTTGGACGGGCCGTACCCTGCGGCTGGTGCTGGAGGATGACCGGGAGGGCTCGGTGCGCTTGGATCAGCCGGTCGCACCCTTTGCCGAGCGGCGTTTCGGGCCGCGTTTCGTGAAACAGGAAGTGATGCATGAACCTGACCCGATTGACGCTTGACCCACGCAGTGCTCAAGCACGCCGCGACCTGGCCGATGCCTACGATATGCACCGCACTCTGGTCCGCGCCTTCGTGGCTAACGATGGCGAAGCTCCACTGCGCTTCCTCTGGCGCTTGGAGGAGGGTGCAAATCCGTGGGCTAGTCCGACGCTGCTGGTGCAGTCCCGCGAGCCAGGCAACTGGGACACGTTGGAGTCTCTGCCGGGCTATCTGCAGAGACCTGCCGAGTGCAAGGAGGTCGATCTGGACGCCCTAGTCCGGCCGGAGCAGCACTATCGTTTCCGCCTGCAAGCCAACCCCACGGTGAGCCGTGACGGCAAGCGGTACGGCCTGGCCGGCGAAAGCGAGCAACTGGCGTGGCTGCAGCGTCAGGGCGAGCGGCACGGCTTCGCGTTACAGACCGCGCTGGTCAGCGCCAGCGACCTGTTCGACAGCCGGCGCAAGGGCGGTGCGGCGATCATCGTGCAGCGCGCCTGCTTCGAGGGGGTGCTGCAGGTAACCAGTGGTGATGCCTTGCGCGCGGCGCTGCTCGACGGCATCGGTCCGGCCAAGGCATTCGGCTGCGGTCTGCTCAGCCTGGCGCGCGCCTGATGCTGCCGCCGCTCAAGCCCCTGCCGATGAAGGACCGGGTGTCGATGGTATTCGTCCAGTACGGGCAGATTGACGTACAGGATGGCGCCTTCGTGGTGATCGACCAAAATGGAGTGAGGATGCACATCCCGGTTGGCTCGGTGGCTTGCATCATGCTTGAGCCAGGCACGCGTGTATCCCACGCGGCGGTACATCTGGCCTCTACGGTCGGCACCCTGCTGGTCTGGGTAGGCGAGGCCGGCGTGCGCGTGTACGCCAGCGGCCAGCCCGGCGGCGCCCGTGCAGACCGTCTGCTGTACCAGGCCAAGCTGGCGCTGGACGACGAGCTGCGCCTGAAGGTGGTGCGCAAGATGTACGAGCTGCGTTTTCGCGAGAAGGCGCCCGAGCGACGCAGCATTGAGCAGTTGCGTGGCATCGAGGGTGCCCGCGTGCGCGAGACCTACAAGCTGCTGGCTCGGCAGTACGGTGTGGACTGGCGATCACGTAACTACGACCGTAAGGAGTGGGATGCCGCTGACGTGCCGAACCGTTGCCTGTCGGCGGCAACCAGCTGCCTGTACGGCATCACTGAAGCTGCCGTGCTGGCCGCTGGTTATGCGCCTGCGGTGGGTTTCATCCATACCGGCAAGCCGCTGTCGTTCGTCTACGACATCGCCGACCTGTTCAAATTCGACACCGTGGTGCCGGTCGCCTTCCGCATTGCCGCCAAGTCGCCGCGCCAGCCGGAGCGTGAAGTGCGCCTAGCCTGCCGGGACATCTTTCGCTCCAGCAAGCTGCTCGGGAAAATCATCCCGACTATTGAGGAGGTATTGGCAGCAGGCGGCATCTCGCCGCCGGAAGCACCGCCAGAGTCAGTCCCGCCCGCCATCCCCAACCCAGAAAGCATCGGCGAAGCCGGGCACAGGGCGCAGTGATGGCCTTCGTCGTAGTGGTCACTGAAAACGTCCCGCCGCGTCTTCGCGGCCGGATGGCGATCTGGCTGCTGGAGGTACGTGCAGGTGTTTACATCGGCGACGTGTCCCGGCGTACCCGGGAAATGATCTGGCAGCAGCTCGCAGAAGGTTGCGAGGATGGCAATGTGGTGATGGCCTGGGCGAGCAACCATGAGTCCGGCTACGAGTTCCAGACTCTCGGCGCAAACCGGCGTCTGCCGGTCGAGTTCGACGGCCTGCATCTGGTCGCATTCCACCCTCAGGAAACCCCCGATCTTTAACAAGAAAAATCGGTAGATTTGTAGCGGCCGATTTTCTCCTTGGAGAACAATTGGTTACGCTAAGTGTGTTCCCCGCGCCTGCGGGGATGAACCGGCAGCACAAACGGGCAAAGAAGGCGCAAGGAGGTGTTCCCCGCGCCTGCGGGGATGAACCGCCGTCTATGTGCATATAGGCGGCCATGCGGGGGTGTTCCCCGCGCCTGCGGGGATGAACCGCAGCAAGGGCCGCGGGGCGACGGTCACCGTGAGTGTTCCCCGCGCCTGCGGGGATGAACCGAACACGGACGAATACTACACTGAGCGGCTGCAGTGTTCCCCGCGCCTGCGGGGATGAACCGTGGGTGGGTGTCCGCCTCAAAGAGGATCGTAAAGTGTTCCCCGCGCCTGCGGGGATGAACCGTGAACACTTTCCGCGTATAAGGAGCGACAGAAGTGTTCCCCGCGCCTGCGGGGATGAACCGGCATACCTGACTGCCCGCCTGCTGTCGCTGCAGTGTTCCCCGCGCCTGCGGGGATGAACCGAACGCCATCGCGTCCGAGCCTTGGCTAGAGGCGTGTTCCCCGCGCCTGCGGGGATGAACCGCTGTATGCCTTCGACTTCATGCGGCCAGCACTGTGTTCCCCGCGCCTGCGGGGATGAACCGTCTATCGTCCTGCTGAGGAATTGGCTGACCCGGTGTTCCCCGCGCCTGCGGGGATGAACCGGGTGCGGTGGGTGCAGTAATAGTAATAAATCGGTGTTCCCCGCGCCTGCGGGGATGAACCGCCTTACGCTTGATGCTGGCGCTATTCGCCTGAGTGTTCCCCGCGCCTGCGGGGATGAACCGTCAGGCCGGAACCGCCAGATGCGACGTTGGCAGTGTTCCCCGCGCCTGCGGGGATGAACCGTACGAACACCACGCGAGGCCTTGCGAGCGCAGGTGTTCCCCGCGCCTGCGGGGATGAACCGCGCTGATCCCATACCCACCCACCCCCGCTGCCGTGTTCCCCGCGCCTGCGGGGATGAACCGCGATGGAAGGCCAGGAAGCCGGTCTGGTCGAAGTGTTCCCCGCGCCTGCGGGGATGAACCGTGGGCATCTTCGTCGCTGTAGGCGGCCGCAAAGTGTTCCCCGCGCCTGCGGGGATGAACCGCGAGCCGGCACGATCTGGGCGATGACTTCGCCGTGTTCCCCGCGCCTGCGGGGATGAACCGTGGCCGGCGGCCTCCGACAGCAGGTACTCGGCGTGTTCCCCGCGCCTGCGGGGATGAACCGGCGACGCGGCCGTCACGGTCGTCGAGGCTGATGTGTTCCCCGCGCCTGCGGGGATGAACCGGCTGGGGCGCTGGTCGGCGCCATGGGCGGTCCGTGTTCCCCGCGCCTGCGGGGATGAACCGTCGGACGAGTGGCAGCAGCTCCCGTTCACCATGTGTTCCCCGCGCCTGCGGGGATGAACCGCGATTTTTTTGTTTCGGTTTCTTTGTTTTTTCGTGTTCCCCGCGCCTGCGGGGATGAACCGTCTGTGAACATGACCACAGGCTGCAGGGGACTGTGTTCCCCGCGCCTGCGGGGATGAACCGTTCCCGAGGCGCTGGCACAGGCCCATAGCCACGTGTTCCCCGCGCCTGCGGGGATGAACCGTATTCGTGGTCCTTCGGGGTGATCAGCACGCCGTGTTCCCCGCGCCTGCGGGGATGAACCGAGCTTGGCATGGGCGAGGAAGAGCAAAAAGAAGTGTTCCCCGCGCCTGCGGGGATGAACCGTATTCGTGGTCCTTCGGGGTGATCAGCACGCCGTGTTCCCCGCGCCTGCGGGGATGAACCGAGCTTGGCATGGGCGAGGAAGAGCAAAAAGAAGTGTTCCCCGCGCCTGCGGGGATGAACCGATATTCGCACCGCCATCATCATGGGGCCGATTGTGTTCCCCGCGCCTGCGGGGATGAACCGGTGGCCGACAAGATCCAGTCGTGCCTGCTGGAGTGTTCCCCGCGCCTGCGGGGATGAACCGCTCAGATAGCCATTCGTTGATTTCTGCCACGTGTGTTCCCCGCGCCTGCGGGGATGAACCGGAACCGAAGGAATCGCTCACCTGCTCGGCAGCGTGTTCCCCGCGCCTGCGGGGATGAACCGCACGCGGTGATCGGTGCGCTGCGTTCCATCCTGTGTTCCCCGCGCCTGCGGGGATGAACCGGCGCGTCAGCTCCGGCGACTCCCACGCCTTTGGTGTTCCCCGCGCCTGCGGGGATGAACCGCGAAGGCGAGGAAATGGCCGAGCTTGCCAAAAGTGTTCCCCGCGCCTGCGGGGATGAACCGTACGCCGATGCTACTGGCATTCTCGATCATGGGTGTTCCCCGCGCCTGCGGGGATGAACCGACCGGCTCATAGGCGATCACGCCATGGCGGGTGTGTTCCCCGCGCCTGCGGGGATGAACCGGCCGCACCCCTGAGCAGCATCAGCCGACTGTGGTGTTCCCCGCGCCTGCGGGGATGAACCGCTCCAGCGGCAAAGGCTCAGGCGATCATCGACGTGTTCCCCGCGCCTGCGGGGATGAACCGTCCCGCTGATCCACCCCGTCAACGCGGTGAGTGGTGTTCCCCGCGCCTGCGGGGATGAACCGCTCGCCATCTGCATATGCCGCAATGGCGTCACGTGTTCCCCGCGCCTGCGGGGATGAACCGGAAAAATTGCGCCGGGCCTCGCTTCGCTCTGCGTGTTCCCCGCGCCTGCGGGGATGAACCGTGCGCGCGATCATAGAGCGGGCCGGCTGGCACGTGTTCCCCGCGCCTGCGGGGATGAACCGCCGGCACCGGCGCCGGCCGCCATCGTTTTGTTGTGTTCCCCGCGCCTGCGGGGATGAACCGGGCCGCGAGTTCGACAACGAGTGGACCGCCGCGTGTTCCCCGCGCCTGCGGGGATGAACCGTGGGTGGATCTCGACATTGCCATCGCCATGTTGTGTTCCCCGCGCCTGCGGGGATGAACCGGTTAGGGAGTAACGCAGGCTGGCCAGCGATATGTGTTCCCCGCGCCTGCGGGGATGAACCGAGGGGAGGCGTTTCAGCAGCAAAAACGCCATAGTGTTCCCCGCGCCTGCGGGGATGAACCGACCCGGTGCGTTGTCATCCGCACCGGCGCTGAGTGTTCCCCGCGCCTGCGGGGATGAACCGGCGGCGCTGCACTCGGCAGAGTACGAGGTGAGGTGTTCCCCGCGCCTGCGGGGATGAACCGCACCTCAAGCTGCAGGCCAGCCCGGACGGCCTCGTGTTCCCCGCGCCTGCGGGGATGAACTGTATAGCCCCCGCACCCGTAGGGTTGAAAAGGCTCAAGCTACTGCTTTACCTCAAGCCCGACGTTGCAGTCGTGGACTACCAAGGTGGGACGCTTGCGGACGCGGCCAACCGTTCGCGGCTCGGGCAACTGGTCCGGTGGACTGGCGCGCATGCCCCCCAGCGCCAGCACGCACGCTAGTTGGAGCGGGCTGTGGAACTCCCAGCCGTCGCCGCTCTGTTCGGCACTGTTCTCCAGCCCCTCGATGGCAACCAGATCGACCAGTCTGAACCATCCGGCCCGGCGTGCGCGCTCTCGGTCCACGTGGTTGATGTTCAGCAGGTTGGCCAGCGCCTCGAAGCCCAGCGCCTTGGCATAGCACTCGCGGTCGAGCATCAGCACGCGGCCGTAGTCCTCCAGCACATCGACCACGCTCGCCAGCTCCTCGGCACGGTGGTCACGCGCCTGCTGCTCCAGGGCATCTGCTCGGCGCTGGGTGAATGGGCCGGACTGGCGCAGTTTGTGGGCCTGCCGGGATAGGGCGTGGCGCTCAGAGCGGATGGCGCTACGCAGCTCACAGAGGTGGCGGACGATGCGCCGGGTGATGGTCAGCAGGTCGCGATGGGTGGTGCCCGGCTTGCTGCCGATGCGCTCCAGGGTGCACAGGGTGTCGGCGGTCATCGGGTCGGCTCCATTGGGGTGGTGTCGTAGGTGGCGCGCAGCTCGGCGCCGACCAGGCAGTGGCGGCCTGTCGGCGCATGGCAAGTGCGGCAGCTCATGACGTGGCTCAGGTAGGTGTCACGCGCGGCCAGCCAGACCGGCGAAGCCGTGGCTGCGGTACGCATGATGCGCGGCGGCTCGCTGGCGGCCTCTGCGGCTGGCGTCAGCTGCTCGGGCTGGATCTCGCCTTGGGGTTGATGATTTAGTGAGGGAACCGGGGGAGCCGGGGGAACCGCCACGACTGGCGCGGCTTCCAGCGGTTCCCTCACGTTTTCAGCTGAGGGAACCGAGGGAACCGGCCGCCCCCGAAGCCGGCTGATCAACTGTGCGGCGCCGGCCATGCTCAGCCCTCCACCGGGCGCAGGTGGTAGAGCGCCACGGAACTGCCACCCACCTTCACCCGCTTGGAGCGCTTGCCGTCCTTGCCGCGCTCGGCGATCCACCCGGCCGCGTCGAGCACGTCCAGCACGGTGCGAACCTCGAAGCCAGGCACGGCACGGCGCAGCCCCTCGGCAGTGAACAGCCACACACACGCTTCGCCGTCCAGACGCCACCAGCCGGCGCGGTCGCGCACCTTGTCAGTCGGGATGCCCAACTCGGAGAAATGCGCCTCGCCGTGGCGGGTCACGAACTCCAACAACTGCGCCTTGATGGCGGCATCCTCGCTGCTATCGGCGCTGCGCTCGCCCTGCCACTCAGCGAACAGCGCCAGCATGGCCAAGCGCGCGCTGTCGGGCTCCATGGGCAGCAGGCCGTAGCCGATGGCCAGCTCACCGGCCAGCGCCAGCAGGGCGAAGCGATCCGCCGCGCGACCTTCCAGGCCATTACGAGCAGGATACTCGGCGCGCATCAGCTCCAGAGCCTCAGGCAGCTTATCCATGTCGCCGCTGGCGATCAGCAGGCGCACGAACTCTGGGCCGGCATGGCCGTAGTGGGTGACGCTGGCGCACTTGATGTGCTTGGACAGGGCGGCGCCATCCGGCAACCCATGAAGGCGATCCCAGCAGCCGAAGACACGGGCGGCGCTCACGTCCAGCAGGCGCACCTCCTGCCCGGCCTTGATGCGCTTGCCGGCCTCGGCGATCTTCGCAGCAAGGGTCAGCTCCCCCGACGACAGTACGGACACGCGCCAGCGGTTGGTGGTGCGAGCACCTCCGGCGCGGTTGGCGCGGGCGCGGCCGGTGCCGTTGGCCAGGGCGTACACGATGTCGCCTACCTTGGCCGGATCGGACTCGCCCAGTTCGTCGAGCACCAGCAGGGCGTCATTGCGTTGCGTGGCGATCCCCTCCAGGCCGTTGCCGGTCGCGTTCCAGGTGCGCAGGAAGTGCTCGCCATGCCCCCACACGGACGCGGCGGCCTGCTCGATGCTGCTCTTGCCGGTACTGCTCTTGCCCCACAGGTTGACGCCCCCGCTCTGCTGGCGGGTGGGGTACAGCAGCGGGCCGGCCAGGGCCGCGCAGACGCCCAGGATCAGCAACGGGTTGCCGTCGCAGTAGCGCGCCAGCTGCTCGCGCCAGCCGTCCAGGTCGCCGGCCTTGGTGAAGTCGCCCAGGTCGTGCGCCTCGGTTTGCAGGATGGCGTCCCCCTGCCCGATGTTCTGCCCCGGCATGATGAACAGCTGGGAGTCATGCCAGCCGGTGGACGTGGCGGCAGTGACCTGGCGCTTCGGGTGCTGGCTCTGGATGTAGCGGTTGAGCTGCTTGAAGCCGTCCGGGTCGATCTCCACCCCCATGCCCAGCAGCTCGCCGCGCAGGTCCTCGCCGTTGCCCTTGAGCAAGGCCATGGGCATCGCCCACTCGCGCCAGCGCCCCAGGGTGTTGCGAAAGCGCAGCAGGCGCCCGAAGTGGCCACCCTCGCAGCTGGTGATGGCCACCACATGCAGGGGGCTGCAAACCCACTGGTCGAACTCGACGGGCTCGCTGCCACCCTTGCCGTGGCGCAGGCCGTGCCAGTAGACGCCCGCGCGCAGCTTCTGGCCGGCCTGGGTAGTCATGGGCTCGTCGTACACCCGGAAGCACGGGCGGCCGATTTCCGGGGCGGTGGCCTTGGGGACCAGAGGGGTTACGTTGGTCGTGCTCATGCGTTGGCCCTCCTCAGCTGGCGCAGGTCGTTGAAGTCGGACAGGTGGAGCGGCGCATCGGCGGGCCACTCGGGCAGCACCAGGGCGCACCCCAGAGCGATGGCGGCGCGACTGGCGCTGGTCTTGCCGGGGTTGCCCTTGCCCTCGGCCTCGGTCTGGCGGTCATCGTCGCCGGCTACGATCAGCGGGTTGTCCGGGTAGCGGCGGCGCAGTTGCTCGCCAGCGGCGTACAGGTTGCCGGCGTTCAGGGCGGCGGCGACGGCTGCGCCGGTTTCCTCGCGCAGAGTGGCGGCGGTCGCCCAGCCCTCGCAGACGTACAGCGGCGCCCCGGCCTCAATCTGCCCCAAGGGCGAGTAGCAGCCCGTCACCCGGCCGCCGAACAGGAAGCGCTTGGAGCCGTCACAGGCGATGCGTTGCAGGTTCACCAGGCGACCGGCATGAACCAGCGGCGCCAGCAGCTCGCCGCCACGCTGGCGCAGGCCGTGCGGCTCCACCCCCTTGGCGATCAGGTACGGGTGGCGGGGATCGGCCGGGCGCGCGTCGCGCCACCAGCAGGCGGCCCGCTCCTCGGCGTTCGCCCAGCGGCGGCGCTGCTCAGCCTCGCGCCAGCGACGGGCCTCCTCGATGCGCTGGCGCAGCTGCTCGGCCTCGCGGTGGTCGGCAGGCTCCCGGCTGCTCCAACGGTGGACCTCGCACGTCTTCCAGGTGGCGAAGGAGCCAGCCGGCAGGCCGTCCAGGTAGAGCACATACCAGCCGTTGCGGCTTCCGGCCTTGTCGCCGGGGACGTGGAAGCGGTGAATCTCGCCGTCCGGGGTCGGCATGAAGTCCAGCGGACCGAAGGTGGCAGCCATCGCCTCACGGAACAGCATCACGGGATCAGTCATGGCGGCGGGCCTCCCGCGCGGCTTGGTGGATGATGGCGACCGCCAGCGACTCGGCAGCGTTGAGCCATGCGCTGTACGCGGCCTGCCAGTCCGGGCTGATGGCGCGGGTGTCCAGCACGCGGCGATGCGCCTCGGCAGCGGTGCGGATCAGCTCCAGTTGGTACGGGATCAGCGTTAGAGAGGCTTTCTTCAGGCATGGGGAGGCCGTCGCCGCCTGCTGGCAGCATTGAAGATCGGTCATGGGTTAGCCCTCGGAGTTGCTGAGGGCAGTGCGCTGAAGGGAGGCCAAGGCCGTTCGAGCGCGCTGGTGCTCGCTGACCGGGAGGCTGTAACGGATGACGCGGCAGGGCTCGCCGAAGCGGTTCGGCACCTTCTCCGGCTGACGCTTGAGGCTCAGACCGTGACGGTTGGCCAGCACGGCAATGGTGCTGTTCAGGCAGTGGTCGCCCAGGCGCTCGGCCTCGAAGCGATTGATGCTGGCGCCGGCCAGCAGGTGGGCCAGCACGCGGGTGATCTTGCTGTGGGGTTCCACAATGTCGGTGCTATGCTGGCCGTGCGCGCGGCTGCTCAGTTCTTCGGAACGGGTGGCCGTTTTCATTTAGGCAGCCTCCCCACGGCTTTCGGCAATGCGGGCCTCGCACCAGGCCAGCACCTCTGACTCAATCCAGGCGACGGACTTCGGGCCAAGTTTGATCGGCGCGGGGAAGGTGCCGGCAGCGATGCGACGGTAAATCTCGGACGTGCTCAGAGTGGTATGGCCTCGAACCGCGGCCTGCTTGATGAAGCGGCGCGGCTGGGTGCTGGTGGGGGCTGCTACCTGCTCGGGCTGTTGGTGGGCGGTGCGGGTGGTGCGTGCCATCGTTTGCGCCTCCTCGGGCGTCGTTGGGAACGATGGCGGCAATGCTGGCCTGCGTGGTGGGGGTGACAGCTAGGGGTGACATGGTGTCAGTCCGTACTGTCAGCCATCTGGCAAGGTGTCCGGCTTGATGGCAGACGCTAGGGCTATGGCCTTGCGGGCCGGGTCGTTATTGCTTTGTGACGGCAGACCCAGCAGCTCGCCGATAGTGTGGCCGACGACCCTCTGCTTAGGCTGCTTTTTGTCTGGGGTGTAGCCCTCCCAGTACTGCGCGACGGCCGCGCGCATGGCCTCCAGCGCCTTGGTGGCATAGGGGAAGACGACGCCTGATGACGCGCATTCATGCTGTTTCAGCTGCGCTTCTAATTCTCGAATTTTTTTACTAAGCCGGTTGATCTCGAGGCGGAGGTGGTCCGCCTCATTTGTGTTTTCATGGGGCTTGGTTGTTATTGGTTCTTGCCTGGCTTCCGAGGCAATGCTTTGGGTGTTGGCTAGTTTTGGTATCGGCCATTTCACCCCTTGGTGTTCCAGCCATCGCGCAGCATCCCAGAGGTCTATCTTCTGATCTATGTCGAGGAAGGATTTGCGTGCGGATGGGGCGAGCGTTGCGATCTCAGAAGCCTCGTAGCCATCCCTTAGCACTCGAATTGTGTTGCGACACTTGTGTCCTAGTTGCTCCAGGAAAACTGCAATTTCACTCGGGGTTGAGGACAATAAGCTGGACAAGAGGGTGTTTGTAGCGATCCCGGTGTTGGGATCTGCTCTGCGCTGGGTACCGATCCCTGCGGCGGCCAGATGAGCCCATATCGCGTCATTGAATCCGTGGTCTCGGCACTCATTGCAAATGGACTTGAAAGCCTCATTGCGGCGAGGAAGCAGCAAGGTTAGGTCTTCTTCAACGCTTGCAAGTCTTTCGATCGCTTGAATTGCGGTGCCATCCGGGTCAGCATCCGGAAGGCCTGTTCCCTCCAGCTTCATTAGTGCCACATCGCCAAGGCTAGGCCTAGTGCAAGCAAGTATCACCCGAGCAGCATCTTGAATACTCAAGGGGTGCTTGTCGTCGGAGCACGCAACGCTAACCACTAGCTCGGCTGCGGACACAAAGCTGGCTCGAACTGACTTTAGAAAATCGGTAGACCCCATGATTGCCCTCCCAGGCATTCCCACTTCCTGAATAGATCGGCCAGCCTGGCGGGAGGGAAGACCGCTGTTCGCCCCGTCGGGCTAGGCTGGCCGGTAACTCGGTTCCTGTATAGATCAACAGTGAAGGGCGCAGTATACCCGCGCGGGCTTGGGCGTGTGCGGGAAGGATTCGGCATCGATTCGGATGCTGGCGTGTGTGGCGATCAACTGACAGCAGTTCCCCGGTTCCCTCAGCTGAAAACGTGAGGGAACCGGGGGAAGTCGCGCTAGCTCTGGCAGTTCCCCCGGTTCCCTCGGTTCCCCCGGAAAAACGTCATGGTCAGGCAGTGAACCGGCCGGAAGCCCCAGGGGCCACCAGCCGTGGGAGGGGTCGCATGCGACTTACACTTTCGTGAGATTTCAGGGAACTGAGGGAACAGCTCTCAGGCTTTCCGCTTGATGGCCACCACGTTGGCGCCAGCGCACAGGGCATCGAGCGAATCGGCCCACGTTTGCATCATCCCCCGGCGCTGCTCCAGGTAGGTGGCGTGGTTGTAGGTGTCGCGGATCTCGTCCTTGTCGCCGTGGGCAAGCTGGCGCTCGATCCAGTCGCGGTTGAATCCGCGCCCGTTCAGCTCGGTACTCAGCAGGTGGCGGAAGCCGTGGCCGGTCTGGCGGCCTTCGTAGCCGGCGCCGGCCAGTGCCTTGTTCACGGTGTTTTCGCTCATGGGGCGGGCCGAGTTGCGGCCGGGGAACACCAGGGCATGGCTGCCGGTGATTTCTTGCAACTGGCGCAGGATAGCCACAGCCTGCCGGGGCAGGGGGACGATGTGCGGCCGGCGGGCCTTCATTCGCTCGGCGGGGATGGTCCACACGGCGGCCTCGATGTCGAATTCGGCCCAGGGCGCATTACGCAGCTCGCCAGGGCGCACGCCGGTCAGCAGTAACAGGCGCACGGCGTGGCGGGTCATCACGCTGGCGCGGGTGGCGTCCAGGCGCTTCAGTAGCTCGGGCAGCTCGGCGAGGGGGATATGCGGGTGGTGCTCCACCCGTGGTGCGTGCTCGGCCAGCACGTTCAGGTCGGTGGCCGGGTTGGCCTCTACGGCGCCCTTGGCCAGCGCATAGCGGAATACCTGGCTCAGCCACTGGCGAACCTTCTTCGCCGCGTTCAGCGCTCCCCGCTTCTCGATGCGGCGCACCAGCTCCACCAGCTCGGGCCGGGTGATGGTGGCCACCGGCTTGCGGCCGATGATCGGGAACAGGTCGTTCTCCAGGTAGGACATGGCCTTGTCGGCGGTGGCCGGTGCCCAGCGCTTGGCGTTGTAGCGGTGCCACTCGCGCGCCAGCTCCTCGAAGGTGTGGCGCTGCTCGCGCTTGGCGACCTTGCGGTGCTCGCCGGGATCTTGTCCATCGGCCAGCAGCTGGCGGGCCTCTTTGCGCTGCTGGCGGGCCTGCGCCAGCGATACCGCTGGGTAGGCGCCGAAGGACAGGCGCTTTTCCTTGCCGTCGAAGCGGTACTTCATCCGCCACAGCTTGGAGCCGTTGGTGGTGATTTCCAGGTACATGCCCTCGCCGTCGCTCAGCTTGTACGGGGCGGTCTTGGGCTTGGCGGTCTTGATGGCGCTGTCGGTCAGCGGTGCGGCCTTGCGGGGCATGGCGGCAGTCCTTGGGGGCATGCAGAACGGATGCCCCCAAGAATGCCCCCAAAACTTTGGGCTGCCTAGGGTTTGCTTGGGAATTACAGGCAACAAAAAACCGGCGCTAAGGCCGGTTTTTTGTGCTTTCCGGGTGTTTTGGGGAACTCCCGGAAAGTCTAAGTGGTGCCCCGAAAGAGACTCGAACTCTTACGCTGTTACCAGCGGCGGATTTTGAATCCGCTGCGTCTACCGATTCCGCCATCGAGGCAATGGCCGCGGAGTATAGGGAGGCCCCGCGGCCGGGTCAATCGCACCTTGCGCTACTGGCGCGACAGCCCGCAGGGACCGTCGCGCTAGAGGCTCAGGCTTCGATCAGCTCGCCCTTGGCGGCCTTCTGCGCCGCCTGGCTGGCGGCCTGCAGGGCGGTGAGGGCGATGGTGAAGACGATATCGTCCACCAGCGCGCCGCGCGACAGGTCGTTCACCGGCTTGGCCAGGCCCTGCAGCATCGGGCCGACGCTGATGCAGTTGGCGTTACGCTGCACCGCCTTGTAGGTGGTGTTGCCGGTGTTGAGGTCGGGGAACACGAACACGGTGGCTTGTCCGGCGACCTTGCTGTGGGGCGCCTTCTGCTTGCCGACGCTGAGCACCGAGGCGGCGTCGTACTGCAGCGGGCCGTCGATCGGCAGCTGCGGAGCGCGCTCCTGGGCGATGCGGGTGGCTTCGATGACTTTCTCCACCTCGGCGCCGCTGCCGGAGCTGCCGGTGGAGTAGCTGATCATCGCCACGCGCGGGTTGACGCCCAGGGCCACGGCGGACTCGGCGCTCTGCAGGGCGATTTCGGCCAGCTCGGTGGCGCTCGGGTTGGGGTTCACCGCGCAGTCGCCGTAGACCAGCACCTGGTCGGGCAGCAGCATGAAGAACACCGAGGACACCAGGTTGTAGCCGGGCGCGGTCTTGATCAGCTGCAGGGCCGGGCGGATGGTGTTGGCGGTGGTGTGCACGGCGCCGGAGACCAGGCCATCCACTTCGTCCAGTGCCAGCATCATGGTGCCGAGCACCACGGTGTCGGCCAGTTGCTCGCGGGCCTGTTCGGCGGTGAGGCCCTTGGCCTTGCGCATCTCGCACATCGGCTCGACGTAGCGCTCGGTGATGCTGGCCGGGTCGAGAATTTCCAGGCCGGCCGGCAGGGTGATGCCCTGCTCGCGGGCCACCGCTTCGACTTCCTTGGGCTTGGCCAGCAGCACGCAGCGGGCGATGCCGCGCTCCTGGCAGATGGCCGCGGCGCGGATGGTGCGCGGCTCGTTGCCTTCGGGCAGGACGATGCGCTTGTCGGCGTCCTGGGCGCGCTTGACCAGCTGGTAGCGGAACGCCGCCGGGGACATGCGCAGTTCGCGCGGCAGGTTGCAGCGATCCAGCAGGAATTCCGGGCGCAGATGCTGGGCGATGTAGTCGGTGACCCGGCTGGCGCGCTCGATGTCGTCGGCCGGGGTTTCCTTGTTCAGGCCGGCCAGGTTGCTGGCGGTGTCGAAGGAGCCGGTCGGCACGCTCATCACCGGCAAGCCGCTGTCCAGTGCGGCCTTGCACAGGTCGAGGATGCGCTGGTCCGGGCCGAAGTCGCCGGTCAGCAGCAGGCCGGCCAGCTTGACGCCGTTCAGCGCAGCCAGGCTGGTGGCGAGGATGATGTCGTCGCGGTCGCCCGGGGTCACCACCAGCACGCCCGGCTGCAGCAGGTGGGTCATGTTCGGCACGGTGCGCGCGGCGAGGATGATCTTCTCCACGCGGCGCTGGTCGGCTTCGCCGGCGCTGAGCACGCGGGCGCCGAGTGCCTCGGCGACGTCGCGGGTGCGCAGGGCGTTGAGTTCCGCGTTGAACGGCACGGCGCCGAGCAGCTGGAAGGCCTCGCTGCCGAGCAGCGGCAGCTGCTGCTTGAGACTGTCGACGAAGGCCGGGACGTCGCCTTCGCTCTGGATCTTGTTGAGGATGGTGCCGAGGACCTTGGCATCCTTGGCGCCGCCGAACATCTGCGCCTGGATCTCGATGCGCTCGGCCATCTGCTTGAGGTTGTCGCTGCCCTGGGCGGCGACCAGGATGACGTCCGCATCCAGGCTCTTGGCCAGCTGGGTGTTGATCCGTGCGGCGTAGTCGGAGTCGCGGGTCGGCACCATGCCTTCGACGATCACCACGTCCTTGCCGGCGGCGGCCTGCTGGTGGCGGCTGACCACCTCTTCGAGCAGCAGGTCCAGCTCGCCGTCGGCCAGCTGGCGCTCGACCTGGGCCAGCGGCAGCGGCTCGGGGCTGGCCAGGTTCAGGGTGCGCTCGACCAGCAGGCAGGAGCGCTCGCGACCCTGGTCGACCGGGAAGGGCTGGGCGATCGGCTTGAGGAAGCCGACCTTGAGGCCGGCCTGCTCGAGGACGCGGATCAGGCCGAGGCTGATGGAGTTGAGACCGCCACCGAAGCCGGTGGGCGCAAGGAACAGAGTGTGCATGGATTCTCCTTGGGGGAGCTGGCTGCAGGAAGCAGGGGCGGCAGGGGCGGAGCGGGGAGGGCGCGACGGCCCGCCGCCTGGGGCGGTCGGGCCGTGCGGCGCAGGCGCTCCGGGCCTGCGCGGGTTCGATCAGGCGTCGAGCAGGGCGAGGGTGTCCAGGGCGATCTGGCGTTCCTCGTTGGTCGGCACTACCAGCACGCGCGGGCTGCCGGCGGCCTGGATCTCGCCGGCCACGCCGCGGGTGCAGCGGGCGTTGGCTTCGGCGTCGAGGTTGAAGCCGAGCAGCTTGAGGTGCTGCACGGTGCGCTCGCGCACGGCGGCGGAGTTTTCGCCGATGCCGCCAGTGAACACCAGACCGTCCAGCTGGCCCAGGGCGCAACCCATGGCGGCCAGCGACTTGGCCAGGCGGTAGCAGAATACCTCGAAGGCCAGGGTGGCGCCTGGATGACCGGCGACGCGGGCTTCGTAGAGGGTGCGCATGTCGTTGGACAGGCCGGACAGGCCCTTCAGGCCGCTTTCCTTGTTGAGCATGGCGTCGATCTTGGCCAGGTCCCAACCCAGGGTGTTGTGCAGGAAGTTGTGCAGGCTCGGATCGACGTCGCCGCTGCGGGTGCCCATCACCAGGCCTTCCAGCGGGGTCAGGCCCATGCTGGTGTCGCGGCTTTCGCCGTTGACCACCGCGCAGGTCGAGCAGCCGTTGCCCAGGTGGGCGACCAGCCAGCTGGAGTTCTCCACCGGCAGGCCGGCCAGTTCGGCGGCGCGCTTGCTGACATAGCGGTGGCTGGTGCCGTGGAAGCCGTAACGGCGCACGCCGTGTTCCTTATAGAGGAACTCCGGCACCGCGTAGCGGTAAGCGTGCTCGGGCATCGACTGGTGGAAGGCGGTGTCGAATACGCCGACCTGCGGCAGTTGCGGGAACAGGCTGATGGCGGCGTGGATGCCGCTGAGGTTGGCCGGGTTGTGCAGCGGTGCGAGCTGGATGTTGGCCTCGATGCCGGCCAGGGTGCTGTCGTTGAGCAGGGTGGACGCGAAGAACTTCTCGCCGCCATGCACCACGCGATGGCCGATGCCGTCCAGGTGGCCGCCGGCTGCGTCTTCGACGCGCGGCAGGATCTGGGCAAGAGCCGCCTGGTGGTCGGCATCCGGTACGTTGACGCTTTCCTTGCCGGCAGCGCTCTCGAAGTGGATGACGGCTTCCGGGCTGCCGAGGCGTTCGGCCAGGCCTTGCAGCGGGAAGTTGCTCTGCGCTTCGTTCACCAGGGCGAACTTGATGGACGAGCTACCGCAGTTGATCACCAGAATATTGCGGGCAGACATTGGGGCTCCTGAAAATCGTGTCGCGAGGCTGGCCGTGGCGAACCGCGGGCGCCTCAATCATTGAAGTTTTGGTTGGGGTGCCCGGCGTTCTTGTGGAACATGGACTAGTCAGGGATGAAGCTATCCTGACACGCGGGGTGTAGGCCTGCCGTTCTTCTTTAGTCGAATCAAAACCGTAGACAAGCAGGGGGCTTTTCGGGTAGCCGCGCAGCCCCGGTGCATGGCGGCTGCAGGGCTTTTCCATTAAGCTATCCGGCCTTTCGAGAGCCCCCTTCATGCGTGTTGCAGACTTCGATTTCGAGCTTCCCGACGAGCTGATCGCCCGTCACCCGCTGGCCGAGCGTCGCGCCAGTCGCCTGCTGGTGCTGGATGGCCCGAGCGGCGAGTTGCGCCACCGCCAGTTCCCCGATCTTCTCGACTACCTGCGTCCCGGCGACCTGATGGTGTTCAACGACACCCGGGTGATTCCGGCGCGGCTGTTCGGCCAGAAGGCCTCCGGCGGTCGTCTGGAGATCCTCGTCGAGCGCCTGCTCGACGAGCACCGCGTGCTGGCTCATGTGCGTGCCAGCAAGTCGCCCAAGCCGGGCAGCCTGATTCACATCGATGGCGGCGGTGCGGCCGAGATGCTTGCCCGCCACGATGCCCTGTTCGAGTTGCGTTTCGATGAACCGGTGCTGGCGCTGCTCGAACGAGTTGGCCACATGCCGCTGCCGCCGTACATCGACCGTCCGGACGAGGACGCCGACCGCGAGCGCTACCAGACCGTCTACTCCGACAAGGCCAAAGCCGGCGCGGTGGCCGCGCCGACCGCCGGGCTGCACTTCGACGATGCGCTGCTGGCAGCGATCCGCGAGCGCGGCGTGGACATCGCCTTCGTCACCCTGCACGTCGGCGCCGGGACCTTCCAGCCGGTGCGCGTCGAGCGCATCGAGGACCACCACATGCACAGCGAGTGGCTGCAGGTCGGCCAGGATGTGGTGGATGCGGTGCAGGCCTGCAAGGCGCGCGGCGGCCGGGTGGTCGCGGTGGGCACCACCAGCGTGCGCTCGCTGGAGTCGGCGGCGCAGGGCGGCGTGCTCAAGCCGTTCAGCGGCGATACCGACATCTTTCTCTATCCGGGGCGACCGTTCCATGTGGTCGATGCCCTGGTCACCAACTTCCACCTGCCCGAGTCCACCCTGCTGATGCTGGTCTCGGCCTTCGCCGGCTACCCCGAAACCATGGCCGCCTACCGCGCGGCGGTGGCCGAGGGCTACCGCTTCTTCAGTTACGGCGACGCCATGTTCATCACCCGCAACCCCGCTCCGCGCGGCCCCGAGGAAACCCCATGAGTCACATGTCCTTCGAGCTGCTGGCCACCGACGGCAAGGCCCGTCGCGGCCGGCTGACCTTCCCGCGCGGCGTGGTGGAAACCCCGGCGTTCATGCCGGTGGGCACCTACGGCACCGTCAAGGGCATGCTGCCGCGCGACATCGAGGCCATCGGCGCGCAGATCATCCTCGGCAACACCTTCCACCTGTGGCTGCGCCCGGGCACCGAAGTGATCAAGAAGCACGGCGACCTGCACGACTTCATGCAGTGGCAGGGGCCGATCCTCACCGACTCCGGCGGCTTCCAGGTGTTCAGCCTCGGCGCCATGCGCAAGATCAAGGAGGAGGGCGTGTACTTCGCCTCGCCGGTCGACGGCGCCAAGGTGTTCATGGGGCCCGAGGAGTCGATGCAGGTGCAGCGCGAGCTGGGCTCGGACATCGTGATGATCTTCGACGAATGCACCCCGTATCCGGCCGACTTCGACACCGCCAAGCGCTCCATGGAGCTGTCGCTGCGCTGGGCCAAGCGCTCGAAGATCGCCCACGAGGGCAACCCCTCGGCGCTGTTCGGCATCGTCCAGGGCGGCATGCACGAGGAGCTGCGCCTGCGCTCGCTGGAGGGGCTGCTGGAAATCGGCTTCGACGGTCTGGCGATCGGCGGCTTGTCGGTGGGCGAGCCCAAGGAAGACATGATCCGCATCCTCGACTTCCTCCCTCCGCAGCTGCCGGCCGACAAGCCGCGCTACCTGATGGGCGTCGGCAAGCCCGAGGATCTGGTCGAGGGCGTGCGCCGCGGCGTCGACATGTTCGACTGCGTGATGCCGACCCGCAACGCGCGTAACGGCCATCTGTTCGTCGACACCGGCGTGATCAAGATCCGCAATGCGGTGCACAAGCACGACGACTCGCCGCTGGATCCGGCCTGCGACTGCTACACCTGCAGCCACTTCTCCCGCGCCTATCTGCATCACCTGGACAAGTGCGGCGAAATGCTGGGCAGCATGCTCAATACGATTCACAACTTGCGACATTATCAGCGTCTGATGGCCGGTTTACGCGATGCCATCGCGCAGGGTACATTGGCCGCCTTTGTCGATGACTTCTATGCGCGGCGCGGCCTGCCGGTTCCGCCGCTCGACTGAATTCCCAGCGTTTCCAAGACCTTGCAACAGGAGTAGTACATGAGTTTTCTGATTCCCGTCGCCCACGCCACCGATGCCGCTCCGGCCGCCGCCGCTCCGGGCGGTGACATGATGAGCATCCTGATGCTCGTCGGCTTCGTGGTCATCTTCTACCTGATGATCTGGCGTCCCCAGGCCAAGCGCGCCAAGGAGCACAAGAACCTGCTCGCCGGCCTGCAGAAGGGCGACGAAGTGGTCACCGGTGGCGGCATCGCCGGCAAGGTGGTCAAGGTGACCGACGATTTCGTGGTGATCGAAGCCTCCGATACCGTCGAGCTGAAGATCCAGAAGATGGCCATTGCCGCAGTGCTGCCCAAGGGCACTCTGAAAGCGATCTGAGTCACCATCTCTACCATCGACGGGGCACGCAATGTGCCCCGTTTTGCAAGCGGGCTGCGTCATGCTCAACAAGACACCCCTATGGAAATTCCTGCTGATCTTCGTGGTTGTGGGGATCGGCTTCATCTACTCCGCGCCCAACCTCTACCCCGACGACCCGGCCATCCAGCTCAGTGGCGCCAGCAGTGCGCTGAAGATCGAGCAGGCTGACGTCGAGCGTGCCGCGACGGCGCTCAAGGCCGCCGGCATCGCGGTCAAGTCGGCGACCGCCGGCGAGAAGGGCGGCCTGCTGCGCCTGGAGCGCCAGGAAGATCAACTGCCGGCCAAGGACGTGGTGCGCCGCGTGCTGGGCGACGATTACGTGGTGGCCCTGAACCTGGCGCCGACCACCCCCGACTGGCTGCGCAGCCTGGGCGCCAGCCCGATGAAGCTGGGTCTGGACCTTTCCGGGGGCGTGCACTTCCTCCTCGAAGTGGACATGGACAAGGCCGTTGGCGCGCGCATGAAGGTCTACGAGGGCGAGGTGAAGAGCCTGCTGCGCAAGGAGCGCCTGCGCTACCGCTCGCTGCCGCAACAGGACGGCGCCATCCAGCTCGGCTTCGCCGATGCCGCGCTGCTGGAGCAGGCTCAGCGCCTGATCCGCAAAGACTTCCCCGATTTCGAGGCACAGGCTGGCGAGCGCAACGGCCTGCAGGTGCTGCGTCTGGCGCTGACGCCCGCCAAGCTGGCGGAGATCCGCGAGTACTCGATCAAGCAGAACCTCACCACCGTGCGCAACCGGGTCAACGAGCTGGGCGTCGCCGAGCCGCTGGTGCAGCGCCAGGGCGCCAACCGCATCGTGGTCGAGCTGCCCGGCGTGCAGGACACCGCCGAGGCCAAGCGCATCCTCGGCAAGACCGCCAACCTGGAGTTCCGTCTGGCCGCCGAGCTGGACGCCGCCCGGGCCAGCACCGAAACTTTCGAGTTCCGCCAGGAAGGCCGCGCGCCGGTCCAGCTGGAGCGCGGGGTGATCATCACCGGCGACCAGGTCACCGACGCCCAGGCCAGCTTCGACGAGAACGGCCGCCCGCAGGTCAACATCCGCCTCGACGGCCACGGCGGCGAGCTGATGAACCGCGCCACCCGCAACAGCGTCGGCCGCAGCATGGCGGTGGTGTTCATCGAGCAGAAGCCGGTGACCCGCTACGTCAAGCAGACGGTCGATGGCGTCGAGAAGGAAGTCGTGGTGTCCGCCTTCAAGGAAGAGAAGAAGGTGATCAGCCTGGCGACCATCCAGTCGGCGCTGGGCAACAGCTTCCGCATCACCGGCCTCGACGGTCCGGGCGAGTCCTCCGAGCTGGCCCTGCTGCTGCGCGCCGGCGGCTTGGCCGCGCCGATGTACTTCGCCGAGGAGCGCACCATCGGCCCGAGCCTGGGGGCGGAGAATATCCAGCTCGGCGTCCAAGCGGCGCTGTGGGGCTTCGTGCTGGTCGCGCTGTTCATGATGGCGATCTACAAGTTCTTCGGCCTGCTGGCCACCGTCGCCCTGTGCTTCAACATGGTGGTGCTGCTGGCGCTGATGTCGCTGCTCGGCGCCACCCTGACCCTGCCGGGCATCGCCGGCATCGTGCTGACCATGGGTATGGCGGTGGACGCCAACGTGCTGATCTTCTCGCGGATCCGCGAGGAAATCGCCAACGGCATGTCGATCCAGCGCGCCATCCACGAAGGCTTCGACCGCGCCTTCTCGGCGATCCTCGACGGCAACCTGACCACCCTGCTGGTCGGCGCCATCCTGTTCGCCATGGGCACCGGGCCGATCAAGGGCTTCGCCGTGACCCTGTCGCTGGGCATCGTCACCTCGATGTTCACCGCGATCATCGTCACCCGCGCCATGGTCAACCTGATTTACGGTGGCCGCAACATCAAGAAGCTGTGGATCTGAGGACTGCCTGAA